>JBASWU010000129.1:0-25826 GCA_049276635.1 Solirubrobacterales bacterium
CGTGAGGCGCGGGCGAGCCGGCGCGGGATATTCGCGATTGGGCCGCCCCGCGTTCGCGCCGCCGCCGAAGCGGCGGCGCTCTACACCAGTTGCGCGGGCTCCGGTATGGCGGCCCGCGAGCGGGAGAAGTGCATGACGCCGTCGTCGAGGGATCCGTGGCGCAGCGTCACGATGTCGCGCGCGTAGTTTTGGGCGAGCCGCCACGGGGCCTTCGAGCCGCTCCGGGGAAAGTCGTCGACCGAGCGCAGAACGTATCCGGCGGCGAAATCAAGTAGCGGACCCGTCGTGAGCGTCGGGTCGTTGTTCTCGGGTACGCACCGGTCGTAGCCATGATCGTCCATGTATTTGAGCGTGCGCATCACGAATTCACTGACGAGATCGGCCTTTAGCGTCCAAGAGGCGTTGGTGTAGCCGATCGTGAAGGCGAAGTTCGGCACGCCGCTGAGCATCATGCCCTTGTAGGCCAGCGTTTCGCTCAGCGCGATCTCGCGCCCGTCGACGACCAGTTGAATCCCGCCGAGGATCAGCAGGTTCAGGCCGGTCGCCGTGACGATGACGTCGGCCTCGAGCTCCGCACCGGATTCGAGCAGGATTCCGTTCTCGGTGAACGTCTCGATCCGGTCGGTGACGATGCCGGCACGGCCGCCGCGGATCGCCCGGAACAGATCGCCGTCGGGGGCCAGGCACAGGCGCTGGTCCCACGGGTCGTATCGCGGATTGAAATGCTTCTCGACATCGAACCCGGCCGGCAGCAGCCGCTCGTTGGCTTTACGGATCAGCCGCCTGACGAGTTTCGGATGGCGCTGACTGACCTTGTAGACGGTGGTGGTCAGCAGAACGTTCTTCCAGCGCGTGATCGGATACGAGATCCGCCCCCCGAGCGCGCGGCGAAGGCCATTTGCGATCGGATCCTCGCCCGGCAGCGCGATGACGTATGTCGGCGAGCGCTGTAGCATCGTGACCTGCTCGGCGTCCTTCGCCATCGCCGGGACCAGTGTGACGGCGGTCGCGCCACTGCCGATCACGACGACTTTCTTGCCGGCGTAGTCGAGGTCCCGCGGCCAGTGCTGTGGATGCACGATCGGGCCGGTGAAGCGCTCGGTGCCCGCGAAGCCGGGCGTGAAGCCCTCGTCGTAGCGGTAGTAACCGCTGCACACGTAGAAGAACCGGCAGGCGATCTTGCTGATCTCGCCGCTATCGACGTGCTCGAGTTCTACGGTCCAGACGGCATCCGCGGTTGACCATGCCGCGCGCGTGACGCGCTGCTTGAATCGAATATGGCGATCGATGCCGGCCTCGGCGGCGGTGTCGCGGACGTACTGCAGAATCGACGGGCCGTCGGCGATCGCTTTGGCCTCGGTCCACGGCCGGAAGCGATATCCGAGCGTGTACATGTCGGAGTCCGAACGGATGCCGGGGTAGCGAAACAGGTCCCACGTTCCGCCGATCGCGTCGCGGGCCTCGACGATCGCGTAAGTCTTCTCCGGGAACTCGTCCTGCAGGTGGTGAGCGGCGCCGATGCCGGAAAGGCCGGCGCCGACGATCAGCACGTCTACGTGGTCAATCTGGGTGTCGGTGTGTGCGGCCATGGACATCTCTGGGTGTTCCTCCTGATGCTGGACTTGACCCCGATCTTATCAACGCGATGTCGAAAAGTTCGACACTGTGTCGAAAAATCTCGACGGACTGTATAGTTCAACCCGTGGCATCTCTGCCCCAAACTCAGGAACCGGGCCAGGCTCGCGGGCGGCGGGTGCGCCGCGCGTCCGGTGACGAGCGCGAGTCGGCGATCCTCGAGACCGCTGAGGCGTTACTTGAATCGCAGCCCTTTCACGAGATCTCGATCGACGATCTCGCGCGCGGCGCCGGTATCTCACGCTCGACGTTCTATTTCTATTTTCCGTCGAAGGAGGCCGTGCTGCTGACGCTGCTCGACGGCGTTATCGCGCACGCCGACGCCGGGCACGATCGGGCCAAGGCAATGCTCGAGAACAATCCGGCGGCGTTCCTGCGCGATTCGATCAATGCCTACGTCACGTCGTTTGGCTCACACCGGGCCGTCACGCTCGCCGGCGCGGAGGCGCACGCGACCAATCCCGAAGTTCGCAAGCTGTGGAATCAGGTACGCGAGGGCTGGGTGCAGGAGGCCGCCTCGGCGATCGCCGCGGAACGCGATCGTGGCGCCGCACCACCCGGCCCGCCCGCGCGCGATCTCGCGATCGCGTTGATTCAGATGAACGAGGGCGTCCTGCGCGCGACGTTCGCCGGCGACGAGCCGGCGGTCGACGAGGACGATTTGATCGACGTTCTGCACTCGATCTGGCTAAACGCCGTGTACGGCCACGTGCCACCCGCGCCGCTCGCCGAGACGGCGCCTGCACTCCGCCCGGAACTCATCGAACGCTAGAACGCTCGCTCGCCGGACGCGAACGGTTTGACCCGCCGGTCTCGCCTGCGCTTAGGGGGTGACCGGCGGCTTGTGTTCGCGGCGGCGTTCGAGCCACGCGAACGTCTCGGAAGGAAGACAGAGATTTGTCGCGGTCACGGTGGCGCAGGCCGCGATGAGCAGTCCGCCAAACGCCAGGGCGACGGTCGTCGCGCCGGCGCCCAGCAGCGCGCCGACCACAAGCAGCCACACCGCCGCGACCCTGAACGAGTATCGCCGGAACGCGGGGCTGGGAGGGAGCGCCGGCCCGCCGACAAGATGCCGGACGCCACCGTTCCATAAGTGGTCGAAAGGGTGCCGGGCGGCGTAGCCGGCGACGGCGCCGACTCCAGCCAGTGCGAACAGCATCGGCGCCGACCGCAGCGCGAGGGCGGTAACGACCAGCGCCAGGCACAGGCCGGTCGAGAAGCGCAGCCCGACCGCCAACTCGCGACGCTCGGCGTCGGACAGGCAGTAGCCCTGCGTCGAGAGGTTCCCGCGCATCCAGGCGCCTACGTTCACGCCGCCTCGTTTCGCCGATTCGGCCGCGCGTCGAGTCGCCGTGGCGGCCGACCGCCGTCGTGACGCCCGGGGTTACGACCGGTACGCCGCAATTTCCGTGCTGGCAGCTCGCGCATCGACGGGACATTCTACCGAATAGAGACCCGCGCGCTCGGCGGCTTCTACGCGCAAGGCGGTACCCGACCCGGAGGCAGCCCAGCGCTTCGGCCAGGTGCTGATCTGGCCGCCGGCCGCCGGTGAAACGTCAGCGGCGCAGGGTCAGCCGTGCCGGCCTGACGCGCGCCGACGCGCCGGTCAGACTGAAGTTAACCCAGACCTTCGCGCGCTTGCGTCCGCGCAGCAGCCTGCGTCCGCGTGCCGAGAGCCGCACCTTCACGCGCTTGGTCTTGCCGGCCGAAATCTTGAAGCTCCGCTTGCCGTAGCTGACGGTACGCTTGCGGCTCGCGGCGATCGTACCGGGCTGCGCGTTGGCAAGCTCAACCCGTCCGTCGCACGGGAGCGCTTGGTTGCAGACGAGGTCGAGCAGGGCACTGCCACGCCGCACAAGCGCCTTCGGCCTCGCCAGCGAGACCAAGCGTGTCATCGGCGCGTCAGGCGCCGGACCCTGGGTCTCCCGCCAATCGGCGTTCATCAGGACCACGTAGCCGCCCATTCCGCCGCCGTCGGCGCGTTCCTGCCCGACCGATTGCCATGCGGGATAAAACACGACGTTCGAGTCTGCGAGCCCGCTGTAGTTGCCCGTGGAGTGTGCCGGAATCGGTACGCCGGCCGCCAGCACCGACAGCGCCAGTTGGTCAAAGTTGTACACGCCAGACGCCGGGTCGGGAGCTTTGTCGTTGCGTACCGCGAACTGCGTGTCGATCGTTGTGATGGCGTTGGCTTGCGGCGTGAACACCGCGCTTGTCGCAACCGATTTGCAGCACGCCGCTCCGGCGTCGGGAGCGGCGTTGGGGTGGCGCAGCGCCCGCATCACGACGATCTGCATCGGCCCGGTTGTCGGGCCGACCTTGACGCGCACCTGCGTAACTAAGCCGTTGCCTGCGGGTACGACGGAACTCTCGGTCAGCGGGCTCAAAGTCGCGGCGGTGGTACTCCACGTACACGTCGAGGCTCCTGTCGAGATCGGCCAGAGCGGTGGCGCGACCGTGGTGCAGTCTGTGGTCATGTTCGCCGGGCGATTGAGGTCGGCGCCAAACGTCAGTGCCGTGGCCGAGGTGGGCAGCGCGAGTACGGCGGCGAGTGTCGCGGCGCAGACGGCGAGCCGGCACGCGGATCGGCTCGCCCGCGGAGCCGGGTGCAACTGCGATCGAGGATGTGCCATGCCCGCCGTATCGACGCACGCCCTCCCTTGCTTGAGGTGCGCGGCGGGTTTGTCTGGACGGCCAACCGATCCCACCGCGTGTTGATGGCGGAACCGGAAACTCCGGTCAACCGTGCGCACGATCCGCAAGTTTGCGTAGCCGGCCGGAAGCGCGATATCGCGTGGCGCGCTCATCGCCGTGGCTTTCGAGCACTCCCGAGTCGACTCTCGCCGATGCGGAACCGGGTTTGGTGCGGCTGCGGTTGATACGGTCAGGTGCATGGCCACGTCTCGCCATGCGACGCAACGGATTGCGGTGGTTATCGCGGTGGCCGTCGTTTCGCTGCTCGGCGCGGCGACCGCACGGGCCGCCAGCGTGGCTTATCTCGACAGGCAATGAAGTCTGGGTCGCCACGACCGATGGCGCCACGCGAATGCGGCTGAGCGCCGGTGAGGGCGACTGGCGAGCTGTCGCGCAATCCGACCAGGGCTACATCGTCGGAGTACAACTGGAATCCGGGAAGGTCGCGAATCTGTCGCGATTCACCGTGTGGAACCCGTCGGGCAATCGCATTCACTTCGGTCCACTCGCCGGAAACGGCGCGGGATCGAATGCCTACCCACTGAGCCTCGACATCACACCCGACGGCGGCCTGCTCGTCTACGGCTACTCGCTTTACATTTACGGATTTCCGGTCGGTTCGCTCACGCAGGGGCACTACCTCTTGCCTTCGGCGACAACCGCCGCCCCCGTGCCCGAGCCCTACAGCAACACGTCTATTCGCTGGCCGACGCTCGTTGGTGAACGAATCGTCGGCACGCCGGACGCGAGTTCAAACGCGGTCCAGGAAGCCGGTTCGATCGGCGGCACGACGTTCGTTGGGTGGGCGGACTTCAGCGGCGTGGCCGGAGCCGAACTACACCGCACTGACGTGGCGGCGACGGGCACGGTGTTCGCATCGGAGCTTTACTACGCCGGCCCGCCCGAGGTCAACAAGATCGCGGTCGTGCCCACCCAGGGGCTCGGAGTACTGCCGCTCTCACCCGGCGACCTTGACCATGTCTTGACGGCCGCGGGACCCCGAAGGCTCCCGGGCCGAGGAGTGCCGGCCGGCGGTCAGGTGGAGCGAGCGAAAGCGTGTGAGGCTCTGATCAACCCTTCGACGACGGCCAGCTCCGCCAGGTCTCGCGGGGCGTAGAGCATCACCGCGTTCGGCGGGATCAAACCCCTCAGGGCAACGGGGTGCGGCTCGGCCCATCCGGCGGCGACGGCCTCGGTGACCATCTCGGCCGGAAGCATGGCGTGCAGGCTGTGATCGGGCGCGGGGTGAAGGTGGGCGAACTCCCGGTCGATCATGAACGCCTCCGGCGGCCCCGTCGCTTCGCCCGGCGCCAAGACGAGCGCTCGAGCGCCCGGAACGGAGATTCGGCTGGGCTCTTCGACGACGCCCGGCAGCGCGAAAACACGACGCGCCAGCTCGTCGGCCCAGCGCAGGTCGGACGGCTGCTGGTCAAGCTGCGTGTGCGGGTTGGTCGGCGTCGTCCTCGGGCGATCGCCGACGCGGGGCGGTAGTTGCGACGACATTGGCCAAATTCTAGGGCTACGCGACCTTCCGCGGACCGCCTAGTTCGCGGTCATCACCCGGGTGGCTCTTGTAGCGACGCCGCTTCTAGCGGTTGAGAGCGACCGGCAGGTGCATGAGCTGGCTCGAGAACTGCGAGAGGACCCATGTCGGCTCATCGGCGATCGTCATGTTGGGAAAGCGAGTGATGGTCTTCTCGACGAGGATCTTCAGCTCCAGCCGGGCGAGAGCGGTGCCGAGGCAGAAGTGGCGTCCTCCGGCCCCGAAGGCCTGGTGCTCGGGGTTGCGGGTGACGTCGAAGGTGTCCGGATTCTCGTACCGGTCCTCGTCGCGGTTTGACGACGGGTACCACATCGCGATCTTGTCACCTGCTTTGATCGGGCAGCCGCCGAGCTCGGTGTCTTTCGTCGCCGTGCGGCGAAAATGCGCGAAGGCGGGGAACATCCGCAGCGCCTCCTCGACGGCGCTGGGCACGAGCGAGAGATCGTTGAGCAGCAGGTCGCGCTGGTCCGGATTCTCCATCAGCGCGCGCATCGTGCTGGAGTAGGTGGCCTTGGTCGAGTCGTTGCCCGCCGCCATCAACAGGATGAATCCGGCGAAGATCTCCTCGTCGGTGAGCATGTCGCCATCGATCTCGGCGAACACGAGCACGCTGAGCATGTCCTCGGTCGGGTTAGCGCGGCGGTCGGCTACGAGTTTCATGCACTTCTCGTACATCGGCGGCAGATCCTCGCTGACCAACTGCTCGAGCCCCTTGGGGTTGATCACCGGATCGCCGAATCCCAGCAGCGTGTTGATCGATTCCGCCCACGGCTTGTCGTCCTCGGGATCGAGGCCCACGAAGCTGCCGATCACCCGCGCGACGACGGGCTGGGCGACCTCGGTCACGAGATCGCACTCGTCGCGTCCGTCCAAGCGATCCAGAACCCCGTCGGCGATCTCGCGGATCGCCGGCTCATGCCGGGCGATCTCCTTCGGCACGAACGCCGGTTGAAACAGCGCCTTGATCCGGTCGTGCATCGGCGGATCCATCCCGATGAACATGCCCCTGACCAGGTCCACCGGAACACCGTGGTCGGTGAGCAGGATGTTGTTAGCCGAGGAATAGGTTTGCCAGTCACGGCTGACGGTGTGAATGTCCTCGGCCTTGGTCACCGACCAAAAGCCAGCGTCCTCGGGGGTCTGGCTGATCCCTGTGCTCCAGTGCACGGGGCAGCGGTTGCGCAACTCGGTGAACAGCTCGTGGGGTGGACCCTGCTCCCACCACTCGTTGTCGGCGACGCGCAACTTCTCGAGGTTCAGCTTTTGAGTGTCTTCGGGCGGCACGATGCCCATACTAGCAAAAAAATGCACCAACTGACGAAAAATAATTCTCCAACCGGTGCGTTAAGCTTTGAACCTATTATCGAGTGCAGGAGAGCCATCGTGAGCGCGCCTAAGACACTGACCGCCAAGGGAAGCCGTAGCGCCACGCGCGTGCTGCGGGCGGCGACCACCGTGCTCGCTCGCGATGGCTTCGCCGGCGCCACCCTCAGTCGCATCGCCGAGGAAGCCGGCACCGACAAGCGCACGATCCTCTACTACTACGGCACGCGCGAGGCCCTGCTCGTGCGCGTGGTACAGACCGTCGGCGAGCGGATCGCCGAAAACTCCGGTGCGCTGATCACGCCCAGCCGCGGCCCCGAAGAGCTCGCCGACGCCGCCGTCGAATCGCTGTGGTCCGGCGTCACGTCGATCCCCGAGGTCTCCCGTGCCTACTTCGCGCTGATCGGCGGCGGTGCCGGACCCCCGCTCGTGGAGGAGGCTCTCCGCGATCTCAAGTACGCGTTCCTCGACGCCATCGTCCGGCAGGTGGAGTCGATCGACGGCAGCCGCTGGAAACTCCGCCGCGACCCGGCGAGTGTCGCCCGTTTCATCCTGGCGGCACTCCGCGGCCTGCTGCTCGAGTGGCACGAAGACGGCGAGGGCGACGAGTTGAGGGCCGGGCTGGAACTGCTCAAGCGCGCGATCGCCGCCGAGTTCGTGCCCACTTCGCCGGCTTGAGCCGAAGCGATCGCAATTGCAGCCGCCGAACCCGGAGGACGGGGATCGACCCGATCGCCGGGACGCGATGCCTCAGACCGTTGCCTGAGCGGTCGGTTGCGTGCCGAACCAGCGGGCGAGCCGCTCCTTGGTCAACACCTGCGACGGCTCCACCTGGCGGCTAAAGGAGTCGCGCAGGTCCTGACCCGCGTCGGCCTCGGTCGCCCAGCCCATGAACTGCGCCTCTGTTCGCGGAAAGCGCCCCCAGGCGAAGGACCACGCGTAGTGCTGTGACGCGCGATCGTCCCGCCATGCCTCGTAGCCCTCGAGCTCCGGGTCGTGACCGGAGACGCCTTCGGCGACGTAGAGAGCCTGTTCGACGGCGTCGCCGATTCCCTGCCCGGTTCCGGGATGCTTGAAATGGCAGGAGTCACCCACGAGCGCCCAGCCCGGCCCGGCCGGGGTTCGGAAGTAGCCACGCATCAGTGACTCAGGCGCGACGATCAGATTGCTGACCATCTCCGCCCGCTCAAGCGCGGCGGGATCGATCGTCTCGGGAAACCGGCGCAGGAATTCGAGATACCTGGCCAGCAGTTGCTTCTTCGAGCCGCGCGTGAACTCCGCGTCGCCCCAGGCGGTCAGCAGGTGCTGGCCGTCCTCGGCCGCCCAGCTGCTCAGAATCTCGTCGCGTCTGATTTCCGACGTCGCGTAGCCATCATTGGGGATGCCGCGCCAGAATGCGATCAGATATCCGACCTCGCCTTGCATCGCATCGGTCTTCGGTATGCCGAGTTTGCCGGCGACCGTCGACGCGCGCCCATCCGCTCCGAACACCCATTTGGCGCGAATTCGCTCGCCGCTCTCGAGCACGACCCCGGCAACGGGGTCGCCGGCGGTCCCGGCGCCGATCACGTCGACCACCCGCTCACCGAAACGTCCCTCCGCGCCCGCGGCCAGCGCGGAGTCGACAAGCACCTTGTCCAGCGCGAAACGCCGTGGGGCGATCAGTCCGTCGAAGCCCTCGATCGGGGTGAACGCCCCGGCGCTCTCATAGCCGGACCCGACGATGCGGAACCCGAGACTCGGCAGATCATGGGCGGCGAGGAGAGTGTCGAGAATCCCGAGCTGGGCGAAACGCGCGACCGTGTTCGGAAAGATCAGGTTGGTCGAAATCGTGTCGCTCGGGAACGTGTCGCGATCGATCATCAGCACATCCCAGCCTCGCTGGGCAAGGGCCACCGCCAAAGTCGAACCCGCGCAGCGAGCGCCTACGATCAGCGCGTCTTTTTCTTCCATAGCGGTTTAGTCTGTCAACTTCAATGTGTGTTTGCGCCGATCTGGAAATGACCCGTTAAACCGGACGTTTGCAACCGGAGAATCTTAGTTGATCCAAGTCTCCACGTATCGCGGGGGCGGGATGTAAACACCTATCTCCGACGCCGGCTTACCGGTTCGTCGAGGTGGTTCGCCTCGCTCCATAACCACTCTGCTCAGTAATGGTGAGCAGAAGTGCTCACAGAGCGTGAGCGCTGTCGTCGTTCCGCGGATTTCCGCGGTGGCGGTCGCTCAGGCCATCGGCCGGGCGCTGTCGGCCCAAGACCCGTGCACCCGCGAGCGCACCAAGCAGAACCGGAGCGCTGCGCTTCGGAGTCGACGGTGAAGCACGTCGGACGCCCGCGAGCAGCCGCGGTCAGATGTCCAGGATGAGCGCGAGAGCCTCGTCCACGGCACGCAGCTCGCTCGCATCGAGGCGGCCCGCCGATCGGCCGAGGCGCGGCGGATCCACTACCGTCGTCCACGCGCCGGTTGGACTCTCGACAACCAATGTCGAGGACGAGAAAGCGGTCTGGGATGAGGCGCTTGCCGCAATGCCAGACCTTCGCCACGACGTGCGGGAGGTCGTGGTCGACGGCGATGTCGAGATGGCTCGCGTTGTGGTAACCGGCACGATGGCGGCGAACTTCGCCGGTGTCGAAGGGTCGAGACGCAGCTTCCGGATCGACCAGGCCGTAATCACCCACCTTCGCGACGAAAAGGTGATCGAGGCGTAGGAGATCACAGATATTGCTGCGCTCCGCGCGCAGGTCACCGACTAGCGAGCGTTTGATGCGCGAAGCGCGGCATTGATGCGGAGAAATATCTAGTGGGTCTTCGTCTCCCAGGTGGGCTCGCGTCAACGCACCAGGTTCGAGATGATCGATAAGATCGGCCAAAATGAGTCACCCAGACCCATCAGCAGCCCCCGACACCCGCCCGCTCGAACCGGGGGAGGTCCTCGCGAACCCAGTCACCAAGGAGTACGCGCGAATACTCGAACTGCCTTGGTGGAACGACGATGGCCGTGCCGTCGCGGAGCTGAAGGCGTTGCCCGGCGCACGGGTCGCCGGCGAACACATGCACCCAGCACAAACCGAACGGTTCACGATTGGAAGCGGTGAGCTGACGGTTGTGCGCGACGGCGAAACGTCTGTGCTCAAACCCGGCGAGTCCGCGCTGATCGAGCCTGGCGTCTGGCACGACTGGTGGAACGAGGGTGAGGTCGAAGCAGTTGTGCGCGTCGAGATCACGCCGGGCGAGCGGTTCATCCACATGATCGAAACGATTTTCGGACTCGGCCGCGAGGGCCACCTAAACAGCAAAGGGATGCCCAATCCATTGCAGCTGGCGATGATCGGGGCTGAGTTCTCGGACGTGATCGTCTTTCGCAAGCCTCCGGCGGCCCTGCAGAAAGTCGTGTTCGGCGCGCTCGTGCCGATCGCGAAGCGGCGTGGTTATCGGGGAACCTACCCGTCGCTGTCGCGGACAGTGAACGCGCCGCGGGTGCCCCGCGGCGCAGCTGGTCCAGCCTCTGAACTAGCTCAGCGCCCGATCCGGCAAGCAGCCGACGCTCAACAGCGCCAGCAGCCGTGACACCGCCGCTGGGTTTGGGCGACGAATTCCGGAGCACCTAGCACCGAGTTCTCAGAAGTGCTCGTCTTCCGCAGCATTTTGGCCCGTCCTATTCAGCCGGTGTGCAGAGCGAGTACGGACCTTCTGGCTGCCCGGTGTTGAATGCCCAATCGTCTGCCCAAGGGAAGTAGCTTCCGATGCAGTTCGTGCCGAAGACCCTGGTGCGAATAGCGTCAGTGTTTCGCGTTGGCTCGGCGTGTGATCCCACCGAAGCGGAGCTTTCGAGCGCGATCCAGACAAGGCGCTTGTTGAACGTAAAGGTCCAGTGGGCCGGTTCCGGGTGACCGCGTTCGAGTCGTCGTAGGAGCAAAGGCTGGGATCGATCGGCGGCGAGTCCGGGTGCTTGGGGAACGCTTCGGCACGAACAGAGAAAAATCGGCGTAACCAATCGATCCCGGAGTTGCGCGCACGGCGATGGCCTGTGCCCGCGCGCTGCCGGAAGGCGCCGTGACCACGTTGGCGGGATTGGCCATGAGGCTCGGGCGTATGTAGTGCTCCACTCTGCCGATGGGTTCACGCCCGCGAGTAGCGTTTTGAGCTGGTCGGTCTGCTGTGACGAGTCCGGCCGCACGACGCGCTTGATCGGGCCGATCCGAACCTGCGACCTTCGGGTTATGAGGTCCTCGGCGGGGCGTTTTCTGCTGTAGGCGAAGGGAGTTCCGGCCATTCGAACCGTTCCGCTCGCGCAGCGCGTTGCCGTTTCGCTTAAAGAACATCGGAAGCGGACTTCTTACGGCGCAGATTCGGACCTCGTGTTCTGCCACACGCATACCGGAAATCCATACGACCCGAGCAAGATGCGTCAGCGCTTCTACGACGCGATGGGTCGTACTGGGCTCGGCGAGAAGGTGGGCTCTAACGGAGGCGGGATCACGTTCCACTCGTTGCGTCACACCTTCGGTACTCGCGTCGCGTCGGCGGGACACCGCTAGTCGCGATTAAGGAGTGGATGGGACACGCGGACATCCAGACCACGATGATCTACGCCAGGTGGACCAAAGATCGGGACGCCGAGATGGCGATTGTTGATGCAGCGTTTGCTCGCTGACTGCCGGTGGTAGGACTTTAGGAGCGCAGTACTCCCAGCACTTCTCGGGCGACGTATAGCTGCGCGTTATATGCAGCGCGCAGCTCGGAAGTGCCGAGTACGCCGATCTTGCAAAGCGAAAGCACTGCATCTCGCGCTGCAGGCTGCGATACGTCATACCGCTCCGCGACATCTCTCACAGTGAGGAATGGGGTCCCGATCAGATCGGCGGCGAGCCGCTCAGCTGTGCCACGCTTGCCGCTGGCTTGGACACTTTCGACGAACTGTTCACGGATTTCGAGCAGCCGCTCGACTTTGTTTCGAGATTCCAATGCGGATTCTGCGACGCCCTCCGAGAAAAACCGGATCCAAGGATCCCAGTCACCGGTGCAGCTGAGATCCAATAGACGATCTTGATATTCCTGGCGTCGTGCTTCAAACCAGGGGGACACGACAAGCAGAGGTTCTCGGATCGTCCACCCTCGTATCAACTGCACGATTACAAAGAGCCGACCGAGCCGACCGTTTCCATCGGAGAACGGATGGAGGGTCTCAAATTGATAGTGAGTCATGGCGGCAATCACAACGGCGGGAAACTCGGGTGTGCTGGAGACCCAGCCGAGTAGATTTTCAAACCCGGCACGAAGCTGGTCACCGGGTGGGGGCGGAATGAACCGGGCATTGTCGAGTCCTTGGCCTGGGCTTCCAATCACGACGAACCGATCCCGGATCCCCCCACTGTCACTAAGTTCGCTCGCTGTGCCTCGGACGAGTCGTTTCTGGAGTGCGCCAAGCATCGACACCGTGACCCTGCGATCCTCAGGCCACGCGAACGCCATTTCGGCCACCGTCTCGAAGTTGAGGACCTCCCGCATTTCTGCAGAAAGCGCGCGCTGATCTTCTGCGTCTGCAGCGAGGACATCGACGAATGGTGCGTACGTGCCTTCGAGCGCACTCGTGCTTTGAGCCTCGAGTCGCAGCGTGGGCCTGCGAAGTAAGGCTGGCGCTGGGATCAGTTGTCCGGTGCCATCTAGCCGGGCGAGCGCGCCGGTCGCTCGGTTTACTGCGTTCCATGTATTCGTGCTTAGGGAAAGATCTCTTGGGAGCGGCGCCGGCAGGAATGCCAGTCCACTCACGATTTCTTTAGTCCGCGGATCGGGACCTTGAAACGGAATGAGTTCCCCGATCGGACTTTTTGATAACCGTTGCTCGTCGATAGAAAATAACTATATCGGGAAAAACCTATATGGTTAGCCGGATCATGAAAGTTTTCTTCACTTGTGCTTTCCATGTTGCATTGAGGAGATAAGGCAAACGTAGTTTTGCCTTTGATCTACTGCCAATGAGAAGCAAAACGTCACTTTCCCTCTGGGGTTGAACAACTCCCGAAAGAAATCGGAAGAAAAGTTTCGTCGAACAGCGGAGCAAACACGTGCGGAAAGCTTGGCGCGATCGCCAATGGCTTGCAAGCGACAAGCTCAGCATTGAACGCGGTCCGGCGAGGACCGCCAAAAACCGAACATCGCCCCGAAATTGACGGCAAATTTGACGGCACGGCAAGTCCGGAAAAGTGCCTCAGATAGAGAAACGCCCTCAACAGAGGGCGTTCTCACATATAGCGGGGGCAGGATTCGAACCTGCGACCTTCGGGTTATGAGAACGGTCTGGGGTACTTCCGCGAGCCCGCTCTACGCCTGGGAATCCCGCTCTAGGCGCGGGATCGCGCCTTACATTCCACGACCGTAACGAACCGTAGAAAACCGCTCGGGATCGCTACGCCGGGGTATTTTTCGGGGTATCGAATGCGATCCGCCAGCGGTCGAAGGAGGGCTCGACCTTCGCCCGGTCATCCGCTGGGAGCGACCCGAGGGCGATCTTCCAAGCCAAGTCAAACTCGACGCCTTCCGCTCGCGCCGCGTCGAGGACTGACCGGACGGCCGCGAAGGGTCCGGCTCCGGGAACCTCGCCGCCATGTCGCCGGCAATGGCCGGAGCCTTCGTGCGCCGTCGCGAAACCGGCTGGTCGCTCGCATCCATAAGCCGGACAAGTCGCCTCTCCGGGCTCCGCTACTCGACGCTTCCCCGGCACCGCCTACTCCTCCGGCGGAGCGAGAGTCCAGCCGAGTTCGATCACGGCCGCGAGCGCCTTCCTCGCTTCCTCCTCGGGCATCGTCGCCGCGTCTCCCGTCGAGAGCGCCGCGCCGAGTCGTTCAAGCGCGTTCCACTGACGGTTACGAAGTTCGTACTCCGCGATCAAGCAAGAGTTCGCAAGGCAAAGATCGACTTCATCGGTGCGCCGCCACGCGCTCCATTCGTCCTCGGTCAGGAGTTCGGCTTCGTTCGATCCGGTGATGGCGTCCTCGGGGTGTTCGTAAACGACCCCGAGGAGCCTCATTGTCGCGCCTAGCCGGTCGGCGCGGTCCGCAGTTTCAAACGGCTCCATCGACCAAATCCATTTCGGCTTCGGAGAGGTCGTGTGGGAGTCCGGCTTTGTACTTCCGTCGCTCGCGTTGGAAACGCTCTAGGCCGACCGGGATCGGTTCTTCATTCTTCAGGTCGAACTCGTCAAGCCGAAATTCAACCTCCTCGATCCCGTCCGGCGCGTTCGCGACGAAGTAGCTCCACGCCGGGTCGTTCTCAATCAGCCGTCGCCGATCCTTCGGGAGCGCGTAGTACATCGCGACGATCCGAGCCGGGTCGAGCGTCCCGAGTACGTCGAGGAGTTCGGCCGTCTTACAGCCCCGCCCGAGCTTCCCTACGGCGTACCCGCAGAGCCGGTCTAGCTCGTTGGACCGCTCGACCAGAACGCGGTCGAGCCCGCCTAGCGGGACCTCGGGGTCGCTGGTCGCCTCGATTCGTTCGCCGATATCCGACCGCTGAAACTCCGGCCGCGCGGCGAGGAGCCGGTACAGCCGAGCCATCATCGCGACTTCCAAGGTGTCGATCATGTGATCTCCTCGCGCGTGACGTTGCCGCCGCCCGGAGGCGGGACGTTCGACTTCGGGGCGGTGACCCCGGTCCACTCGCGCGGGTACGTGTCCGCGACGGTCGGCTGCGCCTGCGTCGCTGCGAGCGCGGGCGTCTCCTCCTCGAACACGACTCCGCCGGTCGGCGCGGCGGCGTTCGATTCGCCGATCCATTCCTTCGGGTACTCGCCGTTGTTGACGGGCTCCGCCGGGACGATCCCCGGCATGAGCCCGCCCGCTTCCACCGGACCGGAGAGGAGCTGCCGGACCATCGGGGCGTTGTCGTGGAACATTGCTTCGTATCGAGGGCCGTCGAGCCGCCTGATCTTGCGATCACGGATCGCGTTCGCGATTAGCGACTGCATCTCGGTCGATTGTTCAGCGGTGAGGCGTCCCATCAGGCCACCGCCTCATTCTGGATTGCCTTCAAGCCCTCCTCGACCTCGGGGCGCGGCGAGTAGTGCGCGTGCTGATCCGCCATGAGGAGCTTCTGCGCAATCGCGGGATCGTCTCCGGCCGCTTCGATGATCTGCTCGGGAGTCGGATCGTCTCGGTTGATCCATTCGGCGAGTTCAAGAACGGTCGCCTCCGAAACGTCGAGTTCGGAATCGTCCTCCGGTGCGTTCGCGCCGTTGATCCGGTCAATGGTTTCGAAGCGACCCTCTTGCTCTGCGATCTGATCCTCGGGCGAGACGTAAGGGGCGCTCAACCCGTCCCATGCGACGAAGCGCGACTCGGGGATGTTGCGCCACGCGCGACGTTCGTGAACTCCGCCGTTTCGCTTGACCCAAGTCCGCATCTGCTCGATCCGGGTTTCGGTCGCGGCGGCTTCGGCGAGAACCTTCCTCGCCTCGATCACGGCCTCGGTCGCTTCGGCCTGATCGCCGTCGAGGTCGGCGAGCATCGTCGGCGTTAGTTCCTCGATCTTCGCGATAGCCGAGTGGATGAAACGGTCGAGGGCTTCGGTCGCGGCGGCGTGCTTTCGGTCGGCTTCCGCGAGCGCCGATTTCCGTTCCTCCGGCGGCGTGATCTCGACCTCAATCGGCGACCGATTCTCGGCCATCGCGGAGGTCATTTCTTCGTGCCGCTTTTCGTCCTGCTTTTCGAATGAACGGGCGAGGCGGGATCGCTCCATACCGGCCGCGATTCGCTGCTCCAGTAGTCGTGCGTGCTCGGCGGCGAGGTCGTCTAAGTCGTCCCAGCGGCCGGTCGGAAGCCAGCCCTGACGAGACAGCGCCGAGGCTGATTCGCGTAGCCGGTGAAGCGTGGATTCCGCTTGGGAATCGGGTTGGTAGCTCATTTCATCTCCTTTGTCAGTACCCAGTTCTGGGTAGATCGAGCGTACCGGCGGGACCGCTAGATTCCCCCGCCGCTACGACTCACAGACGACGAACGCCTGACTCTCGGCGGAGGAAGAAATGGGACACACAAGCGAAGAACGAAGCACTCTCGCGACTCCGCTCTGCGGCGCGAAAAAGAAGAACGGCGAGCGATGCCGAGCGTTTGCAGGGCAGGGCACCGAGCATCGTGGATTCGGATTTTGTAAGTACCACTCTGGCTCGACTCCGGCGGGCAACAAACACGCGATCAAACTTCAAGCCAAAGCGGAGATGATCCGACTCGGTGGGCCGGTCGATGTTCAGCCGACCGAAGCGTTGCTCGCGCTTCTCCGAGCGAGCGCCGGTCACGTGTCGTGGCTGCTTCAAGAGATTCAAGAACTCGCGGACCTCGGGACCGAGCAAGCGAAGGTACTCCTCTCGATGTACGACACGGAGCGCGACCGCGCGGCCCGGACCGCCGAGGCCTGCGTTCGCGCCGGAGTTGCCGAGAAGCATCTTCAGCTCGAACAGGCGAGGATCGCCCTGTTGGTCGATCAGGTCAGAGGCGCGGCGAAGGAAGCCGGACTATCGAGCAAGCAGACGCAAGCCCTCGGAGCGGCGATGAGGAAGATGGCCGCCGAGATGAGCCCGATGGACGACCCTGACGCGAAGCTCGCGCAGATCAAAGCGGCCGACAAGAACCTCGCGAAGATCAGAGCCGAAATCGAAGACGCGGATCAGAAGCGAATCGAGCAAGCCGCCGCGAAGCGCCCGCCTGCTGACCTGACCTATCCGCCGGAGGAGTGGACGCCAGACGAGCCGACTCCGGCCTGAGTCCAGAAACAAGAAACCCCCGGCCGAAAACTCCAGGCACCGGGGGCGATCATTTCTTGTTGAAGCCGAGCGACGTGTACTTTGTCGCTCCTATTTCGGTTCCCTGATCAGACTGGATCGTCTTCAGGGGCGGCCTTCTCCGGACTTCTCGGGGCACCCGCGAATGTGTACGTCCAGTCTAGCCAGATTTCGGCGTTTATCTGGGACTTCTGATTTGAGCCAGTTCTCCCCAATTCTCTGACGAATCCGCGGTCCAGCTGGCCTATCCCCTAAGAGACTCCCAAGCGTTGGCAGAGGGGATGCCTCCGTTGGCCGTTTTCCTCTCGGGCGGGCTCCGATCCGGCCGAGTCGGGCTCCGGCGCGGGCTCGACTGAGGGACGGCCGCGAGCGGCTGACCGTCCAGCTTCGACGGATACCGCCGGTTTTTCCGACGGCTGACGCGGTACGCTTCGGTCAGCCGAGGTAGAGAAACCTCGCGGGAGTCCAGCCGACTTACAACGCTGACTACCCGGACCCGCAGGCGAGGTCGCGAGCTTGTTTCGCCTTAGAATCCAAAATGGTTATTACGCCCGGGTTTGCGTGTCGCCGCGCCTCGCTGGGAACCGGATTCTTATTCTGCGCGGCGGCACCAAAGGAGTTTCGAGATGGCTACCGCTATCGAGAAGAAGTCCTCGGGAACGATTGACCCGGAGCGTGGATACACGTTCGAAGAAATCGCGGAGATGCTTAGTGTCTCGCCTCGCCAGATCACCCGTTGGGTTCAGGAAGGCTGGATCGGTTACAAGCAGCTTCCGAGAGGTCGGCGAATCCTCGGCAAGCACTACCTCGCGTTCATCGAGAGCGACGTTCAGGCGGAGGCGGATGCTCGATGAATCGACCAAAAACGAAGGCCCAGCCGAAACCGGGCCTTCATTCTTCTGACGCGACAGAGGTGAGCTTTACCGAGTCCGACGATAACGCCTTCTCGGTCGGAGAGGGGTTCGACTACGAGTGCCCGTTGTGCGGGAAGCACTACGCGAGGGCGGACCGAAAGCAGGGTCGTCTGGGTCCCGTCTGGCGGATCGACTGTCGTCGCGCTGGCTGCCAAGGTCAGGACTATCCAGCTCGAATCGTTGAGGTAACGGACTGCCCGAGTACGTTCGAAATCCTCGAACACGCGGACCGCTGGCTAGTCGATTTCATGAGCGACTCCGGCCGCCGCCGGAAGGAGCCCGAGCCGGTTCCGACGATCCGCGACGTTCACGGCTGGCGTCAATGTCTGCTCGATAACCCGAGCCTGATCGACTACCTAGAGCAAGAGCGCGGACTGACCCCGAAGGTGATCGGCCGGTATCGAATCGGATTCGCTCGCGCCGGTCGTTTCTCCACGCGCTCATTCGAAAAGTTCGGCGCGTTTACGTTGCCGGTCTTTACGTGGGAGGGTGAAGTAGTGACGGTGCGCCGTCGCTTCTACCGCGAAATCCCGAAGGATGAAAACTGCCGGCCGACGAAGTACGCCGGACTCGCAGGACACCCGGCGACGCTCTTTCCAAGTGAGCCGGATATCGGTCCGGTGATGCTTGTCGCGGGTGAGTTCGACGCGCTGTGCGGGAGGTCGAACGGTCTTCCGACAACGTCGACAACCTGCGGCGCGAGCCTCCCGGCGGAACTCGCGTCGAGGTTCCGAGGTCGCTCGGTGGCCGTGGTGTTCGACGCTTCCGAGGACGAACAACGGTCGGCGGATCGAGTAGTCGAACGGCTACTCATCGGCGGCGCGGATGCGTGGCGGGTTGATCTTCGTGATCGCGGTTTGCGCGACGGCGAGGACGTGACTGATTGGTTCGTGAAGTACGGCCGCTCGGCTCGCGAATTGCGGAGGCTCGCGAACGTCTCGCGCGCAAGTCGGCGGGCCACATGAGTACGGCGAAGCGAAAGCCAACCGCAAAGCAAGCCGCCCGCGCGAAGGAGATAGCCGCTCGCGTCGAGCGGATGCAAATTGACGAAGCCGCGCGGCGCGAGTTCGCCTCGACCAAGGCCGGAGAGGGTTACGAGTTCCCCGAGATTGGCGAGACGTTGACTGATGACCTCGCGGAGCCGGTCCGTGAACGGAAGTACACGATTGATCGACTCCACCCGGCCGGAGGAAACTCCCTTCTGGTCGCTCAGTTCAAGGCCGGGAAAACGACGTTGCTCCTGAACCTGCTCCGGGCGCTCGCCGACCGTCAGCCGTTCCTCGGTCAGTTCGACGTGACCCCGCTTGATGGTCGAGTTGCGTTCTGGAATTACGAACTAGACGACGACATGTTTCGCGATTGGATGCGCGACGTTGGGGTTGAGAATCCGGATCGCGTCGCGCGGCCGTTGCACCTGCGCGGTCGCGTCCTACGCCTCTGGGAACCGGCGGTTGCGGAGACAGTGATTGAGTGGTTGAAGGGGAGCGAAGTCGAGTTCCTGATCGTTGACCCGGTAGCTCGCGCGTGGCGAGGGCTCGTTACTGACGAGAACGACAACGCACAAGTCGCCGCGTTCACCGACGCGCTCGACACGATCAAGCGAGAGGCCGGAGTCCGCGACCTAGTTCTCTCGACGCACATGGGGCGGGCGACCTTTGACGAAGGCGCTGAACGGGCTCGCGGCGCGACTCGACTAGAAGACTGGATGGACGCCGGTTGGTACCTGTCGAAAGACCGCGACCGGCGGGCGCTGCACGCGAACGGACGCGACGTTGATCTGGAAGCGATCGACCTCGACTATGACGAGATGCGGCGCCACGTGAGCTCCACCGGGAGGACTCGGACCGAGCGGCGACTTGATGACGGGGTGCAATCGGCGATTGATGCGCTCGCGCTCGCCGGGGAACCGATGGTGACGAGCAAGCTGGAAGAAGCGATGCCCGGGACGAAGGCGAGTCGGAACGGACTGATCCTCCAAGCCGTCGCCGCCGGACTTATTACGAGAACTTATGAAGATGGCACGCCGGTTGACGAGTCGATCAAGAGCAGCGGTAAGTCGAAGCTCTGCTCGTTGACTGAGGAGGGAAACCGCCGCCACCAACGCAAGGTCGAGCCCCCGAAGAAGAAGCCGGTCCGCAAGATCAAGACAACGAGGGGGAAGCGCCGTGTTCGTTGAGCTACCCCGACCTACCCCGAGCTACCCCGAGGGTAGGTCCGCGACGCGCCTCACCGAACCTACCCCGCTCCCTATAGGAGGGGTAGGTCGGGGAGGGTCGCTTTACGTGGGTTCCTGTGGAGAAGAAACGGGGGCGGAAAAAGGATGTATGCGGGGTAGCTCCGATGCTGCGCCGGGGCTGGCGTTCACGCCACATCAGTTCGGGCGCTCTAAGAGTCAGAGCTTCCCTAAGGGTCTGCCAATCAGTCTCGCTTCCTCCGGCGGCACAAATCGTTTCCCTAACCCGAAGATCGGTGCCAAGCAAGGCCAGTCGCCTAGCTGCGCTCGCCGCCGGGGAGCCGCCACGTACCCCGAGTTGTACCCCGCCGACAGTAGAGTTAGTGACGAAAGTTACAATCTATTTACGACTGTGAGGCACCTATGCCAGGCCACGTAAGGAACCTAGGTAAGCGTCGAGATGGCTCGACCAAGTACCAAGCTCGATGGAGGCACCCGGATAACGCGAGCGACCGGCAGCGCCGCGAGCGGACCTTCAAGACGAAGCGTGAAGCCGAGCGCTGGATATCGGCGATGGACACCGACGCGGTACGCGGGACCTACGCCGACCCTCGACGCGGCGACGTCAAGTTCAAGGCCGTCGCCGAGGAGTGGAAGGGGACTTGGGGCGACCTCGCGCCTAAGACGCGTGTCGGCTATCGCTCGATCCTCGAACATCACGTCTTGCCTCGACTCGGCGAGGAGAAGATCGCGGCGATCAAGACAGCCGACCTTCAAGCGTTCGCCAACGACCTCTCCGAAGGTCGGCAACCGGCGACGGTGAAGCGCGTGTTCGAGGTCGTCAGCAGCGTCCTCCGCGTCGCGGTCGAGCGGCAGTACATCGTCAACAACCCGAACACGGCCGTCCGGCTGCCGCGCATCGGTCGGCGTTCAATCGAGATAGACCCGCTCACGCATCCGGAGATCAAGCAGCTAGTCGCCGAGGTCCCCGAGCATTACCGCCTCGCGGTTCTCCTCGACGCTTACACCGGGCTCCGCTCCGGCGAGCTTTGGGCGTTGCGCCGTCGCAATATCGACTTGCTCCGTCGCGAGATCACGGTTAAGGAAGCTCTCAAAGAGGTCACGGTCGAGGAGGCCAAAGACGTGCCGGCAGAACTCCGGCTCGGCGGCTCGCTGATTCTCGGCGACACCAAGACCTACAAGGAGCGCAAGATCAAACTCCCGACCTTCCTCGCGGCGGAACTCGAAACGCATCTCTCGCGGTCCCTTCCCGGCGGCGACGGCCCTGACGCGTTCATCTTCACGACGCCGAGCGGTACGCCGATCCGTCACACGGTGTTCTACAACCGCGTTTTTACGAAGGCCGTCAAGCGAGCCCTACCCGGCCGCAAGTTCCGGTTCCACGACCTCCGGCACACCTGCGCTTCGTTGCTTATCGAGGCGGGCGCTTCGATCCTCGCGGTCAAAGTCCAGATGGGTCACGACGACGTTCAGACGACCATCAATATCTACGGCCACCTGTTCCCGAGTACCGGCGACCGGAACGCCGACCTACTCGACGCGGCTTATCGCGCCGAGGAGCCCGAACCCGTCGCAGCGCTCGCGTCAGTCGGGGAGAAGTCATGAGCGAGGTCAGCTTTGGAACCGTCGCCCTGATGAACCCCGGCGACTTGATCGAGCGCGGGAGCGTCACGCTTGAGGCGCACCGAATCGCGTTCGGCGCGAGGGTCTGGACGATCTGGGAGGACGGCTACCCGACCGTCCCCAACATCTTCGATCCCGGCGACGCCGTAGAGCGATTTCGCGCCGCGCTCGACTCCGCGTGCGGGGAATCGCCCACGTAGGCGGATGCTAGGCAAATAGTTTGGGCTTACGGGTCAGGGGTTTCGGGGGCGCTGACCCTCTCGCGCTCGGTTGTCATCTGAACCAGAACAGTGCCGAGGATGAAGCGAAGTTCTCGACAGTTCTCGTAAACCTTCCAGTCCGCCTTCTCGATGTTGTCCTCTTTCACAAAGAGTGAGATCAGGGGGTCGCCGAAATACAACGTGAAATCGTCCCCTGCGCCGTCCGGACGCTCGGCGTCGCCCGCACCAAGACCGGGCCTCAGCGGCTCGTCAAATAACAGAATCGCCCCTTGACCGGGGATCACTGAGAACAGGGCGAACTGGATCTGCTCGCCGGTGAGTTCCATGAACTTCGATAGCAGACCCGCCCAGTCCAACTCCTCGCTCGTTTCCAGTTCGCCGTAGCCCATCAGGTGATCAGCTCGGCGTACGCGATGTCTCGCCAGTTCTCGGAGATTTCACCGCGCTTGCACTTGTCTGCAAAATAAGCCTCGCCGAGGGCGAGCGCTTCATCAAGGGTTTCGACGTTCAACTTCCCGGTTTCAAATAGGCCGTGCGTGTACTCGAACACGGTCGCAGTCTCCCGGTAAATCTGACGTTCTTGGGTGGTCATTTCTTCGCTCATCATTTCCTTTCGTGCGCGTGATGCGCGGGGATCGACTTTGAAGTAAGGTCGGTCAGTAGTCCGCAAAGTGCAGGGTTCCGTCCGAGCCCGCCGTATCTTTGGGGTGTAGCTGAAAGCCGCCGCGCAGCTAACGCGACGGCTCTCAGGGTCCTAGTTACTTGCGCTTCCGGTCAGTTTCCTTGACCGTTGTTTTGGGGTGCGTCTTGGCGTACCCCGGCTTCACGTACTTCCCGGTGTCGGCCGAGCGGTACTTCGGCGGCGATTTAGGTGCCGCAGACCTTTTGGCAGTTGGTGCCATGTTGGTATTCGTCCTTTCCCAGCGGAAGGGATTTCCCTCGCGAACCTCAGGTTGGCTGCGATCGACCGATTTCGGACGGCTGTAACCCAACAATCAATCACTCCCATCGGACGGAAGTGAAACGAACAGATGTTCGGAAGCTAAGTGTTGGCACTCGAACCCGGCGAGTGCCAAAACCGACTTCCTTCGGCGGCGTCCAGCGGCGAACCTTCCGACGTTGGAACCGACTTCCGATGGGTCGCGTAGTTTCCTAATTCATGGCGATGGTCCCTCATCCAATTCCGTATCAAGGAAGCAAGCGGCGGCTCGCGGCCGCAATCCTCGATGCCGTACGGACTCAACCGGTTGACACGCTCTACGAACCGTTCGCGGGCTCGGCCGCACTCACGCTCGCGGCCGCTTCTCGCTCCGCTGCCGAGCGCTATGTGGTTGGCGATTCTCTTGAACCCCTCGCCTCACTATGGAGTCGCATCCTTGCCGCGCCCGGGCCAGTCGCAAGTCAATACGGCGACCTCTGGCGCGGTCAGTTCGGTGACCATGAAGGTTCCGACTATTTCAACCGGGTACGAAGCGATTTCAACCGCGACGGCGATCCGGTCAAACTCCTGTTTCTGCTCGTTCGCTGCGTAAAGAACGCTCCGAGGTTTTCTAACCGTGGCGACTTCAACCAGTCGCCGGACCGCCGCCGGACAGGGACAAAGCCGGAGAAGATGCTCAAGCAGTTGAACGGCGCCCATACGCTGCTCGCTGGTCGCGCCGAAGCGTTTTCGGGAGATGCCGAGGAGTGCGTGGCCGACGCCGGACCGAGCGATTTGGTCTACATGGATCCGCCTTGGCAAGGGACTACGGAGGGGACCGACAAGCGCTACCACCAAGGCTTCGCTCGGGAGCGCGTCGAGCGTCTACTTGACGACCTGAACTCGCGAGGTGTCCCGTGGGTGCTTTCGTATGACGGGCGCAGCGGGACTCGCACCTACGGGGAGCCTCTCGACTCCGAGCTTTGGGGCGCACACCTAGAGCTTCACGCAGGTCGGTCGTCTCAGTCCACGCTTGCCGGTCGGGCCGAGAAAACCGTCGAGTCGCTGTATCTGTCGCCGCTACTCCCGGCGGTCGAAGCGGGAACCGGCGCGGATGTCTCCGCGAATCAGATCGGCCTATTCGCGGCGGAGCAATTCGCGTAGGTACGCATGTAGCTCCATCCCGGCGGCTTCGGCTTCTTTATGAAGTTCGTCGTATTGAACAACTTGGCCGTCATCCCAAGTAAGAGTCGCTTGGCGTCGCTGACGGGTCGCGATGTGCGCGTAGTCATCGACTGAAGCCCACATACACGTTTCGCACACGCTCGCGTCTCTGGCCGTCCAATTCGGACAATCCGTCTCGCAGGTCCAGGACTTCGACCTATTGCAGGAGCCGCAAAGCATTTGAAATTCATCGAGAGTCGGGTTTGTCGATTCACCGGCGATCTCGTAAGGGATCAGGTGATCGACTTGCAGAGAGCGGTCGGCGAAGGTTCCGCCGCACTGCGCACACCGTCCTCCCGCCCTCCTGAGGAGTTGATCGCGGAGCGCTTTGGAAACCGCTTGCCGTCCGTTTCGCCCTTCCGACATAGCCGCAGCCGGGTCGAGCCGGTACGCAGATATGTTCCGCGTGCCGTCCTTCGACTTGACCGTGCGCGAGACGATTGGGAAGCCAAGGTCGGTCGCGTCTTTCTTGGCGCGAGGCGGGTGGTTGTAGCCGTACTCGCTTGTCAGCTGCTCGGTCGTGACTTCCCCGTGCTCGACCATGAGTTCAAGAAGTCGCCGCGCTCGCTTATTCGTCACCAGCGGGATGCGATCGAGGATCGCTTTGGGAACTTCCGGTGACGCCATGCCGCGCAATGTACCGAAAATCGGCAAACACCCTCGGGGTATATCCGGGGTATGAAGCGATTTCGAGCATGTTCCCTAGAAACAGAAAAACCCAGCGATTGCTGGGCTTCTCGGTATAGCGGGGGCAGGATTCGAACCTGCGACCTTCGGGTTATGAGCCCGACGAGCTACCAGACTGCTCCACCCCGCGACGCTTCCCTAAACGTATCAAACGTCAAGCGAATCGGCGCGGGTTCGTAGCCATGTGCGGTCGGCGATTGCTCACGGGCTGGGTGGCGTCGATCCGAGCGAGCGATGACGGGGCGATAGCCGGCCCGCGGCACTCCCGCGCGGGCCTGCCGGCGATCAACGACGGTTCGCGGCTGTCGAGGACTTGGCGGTCCGGTGTCCAGAGCGCGGGTGATGGCGCGGCCGTGGTCCGATCAAGGCGAGCCGGTCGCCGAGGTCGTTCTGACTCACAAAAAAATCCGCTCTCGCGGCGGTCCCGGCGCAGGGCCGACTGATGCGTTTGCCCGAAGGAGGTAGCGGGTAATCTAAGCGGCGACGACCACGCCACCGCTCGGTGGCTCAACCAGCGAGGAGTAAGGAGTAACTCATGAACCTCTTGTGGCTCGTAGTCGTAGTAATCGTCGCCGTGCTGCTGGCGCAGTTCGTCAACGCTGCGGTGGGCGGAATCGTCGGACTGGTTCTCGCGATTCTCGTGTTCCTGTTCGTGATCCGGGAGGCGTGACGCCGGATTGGCGGGTGCCGTGCCCGGCGCAGGATCGAACCGGCACTCTTGAGCCGGGGGACAATCGGTAGTTTCCCGCTTCACAAATCGTGATTCTGGGACTACGATGTTGCTGTCGGGTTGTTCTCGGTCCGTTCGCCATGGATATGGCATGGGGTCCGGCTCAACCCATCTCGGCAGACTAATCATCCGGTTCTCGGGAAGTAGGCTTGATGAGATTTTCATCGCATGCACGCGGCGCGGCACTGGCGCGTCCGATCACCTCGCTCGTTTTCCTGGGCGCGGTCGCGCTGACCCTCGCCGTCGCGCTGGCGCTCCCGCGTGCGGCATCCGGCGCGAGCGGGCACGGCGCCGGGGACATCACCACCAACCCGAGGCTGCACCAGCAGGCCGACATCCCGCCGCTGACC
>JBASWU010000130.1:0-2810 GCA_049276635.1 Solirubrobacterales bacterium
ACCGGGCACCGGGCGTTCGGGCAGCGGGCGGCCCTCGGGCTCCGGCGTGGCCGGAGGTTCCGGAGCCTTGAAGACCTCGTCCTCGGGCTTGCCTTCGAGCAGCGCGAGAAACTGATCGGACTCGATCGTCTCCTGGCGGACGAGAATCTTGCTGATGCGGTCGAGCTGCTCGCGGTGCTCCTCGAGAATGCGGTGGGCGGTCTGGTGGGCGTTCTCGACCAGGCGACGCAGCTCGGCGTCGATCTCGGAGGCGATCTCGTCGCTGTAGTCGGGTTCGCTGGAAAACTCGCGGCCGAGGAACGGCTGGCCGTGGTCGTGGCCGAACACGCGCGGTCCGAGTTTCTCGCTCATGCCGAAACGCATGACCATCTGTTTGGCGGTGGCCGTGACCTTCTCGAGGTCATTTGAGGCGCCGGTGGTGATCTCCTTGAAGATGATCTCCTCGGCCGCGCGTCCGCCGAGCGTCATCGCCATCGTGTCGGTGAGCTCGCTGCGCGACGTCAGAAACTTGTCCTCGCTGGGCATGCTGATCGTGTAGCCGAGCGCCTGGCCGCGGTTGATGATCGAGATCTTGTGAACCGGGTCGCAGTTGGGCAGGAAGTGGCCGACCAGCGCGTGACCCATCTCGTGGTAGGCGGTGATCAGGCGTTCCTTGTCGCTCATCAGGCGCGACTTTTTCTCGGGTCCGGCGATCACGCGCATGATGCCCTCTTCGAGATCGGAGTCGCCGATCGCCTTGTGGCCGTGGCGCGCCGCCAGCAGCGCGGCTTCGTTAATCAGGTTCGCTAAATCGGCGCCGGTGAAGCCGGGGGTCTGGCCGGCGAGCTTCTCGAGCTCGATGTGCGGCTCCATCGGCTTGCCGCGGGTGTGGACCTTGAGGATCTGCGTGCGGCCCTTGCGGTCCGGACGGTCGACGACGACCTGGCGGTCGAAACGGCCCGGGCGCAACAGCGCCGGGTCGAGCACGTCGGGGCGGTTGGTCGCGGCGATCAGGATGACGTTGTCCTTGGTCTCGAAGCCGTCCATCTCGACGAGCAGCTGGTTGAGCGTCTGCTCGCGCTCGTCGTGACCCCCGCCCATACCGGCGCCGCGATGGCGGCCGACGGCGTCGATCTCGTCCATGAAGATGATGCACGGGGAGTTCTGCTTGGCCTGTTCGAAGAGATCGCGGACGCGGCTGGCGCCGACGCCGACGAACATCTCGACGAAGTCCGATCCGGAGATCGAGAAGAACGGCACGCCGGCCTCACCGGCGATCGCGCGGGCGAGCAGCGTCTTGCCGGTGCCGGGAGGACCGAACAGCAGCACACCCTTGGGAATGCGCGCGCCCAGCGCCTGAAACCTGCGCGGGTCCTCGAGAAACTCTTTGACTTCCTGCAACTCCTCGACGGCCTCGTCGACGCCGGCGACGTCTTTGAAGCTGATCTTCGGCGTGTCGGCGCTCATGCGGCGGGCGCGGCTCTTGCCGAAGCTCATCACGCGTGAGCCGCCGCCGCCCTGCATGCGGCCGAGCACGAAAATCCAGAACGCCAGCAGCAGCACCATGATGATGATCGTCGGCAGCAGCGAGCTGATCAGGCTGCTCTTGGCCTCTTTGACGTTGAACTTGACGTTTTTCTTCTCGAGGTCGCCAATCAGCTTGGTCGCGTACTCCGGCGGGTAGCCGATCGTGTACTCGCGGTCCGGCTTGGGAACGCTCTTGACCTGAATGACTTTCAGCGTGTTGTCGCGCGTACCGAGCGTCGCGGAGGCGACTTTTCCGGCGGCGAGCTGGGACTGGAAGTCGCTGAAGGTCTGCTTCTTGACTTTGTCGCCGCCCGAGTTCAGCGTCTGCGTCACGAAGTACACGAGCAGCAGAACCATCAGGATCGGGATCCACGCTCGCTTGATGCTTTGATTCATTGCTTCGTATACCTCTGTGATCGCGCCCCGATGGAAAATCCCCCCAACCGGCGAGATCAAGAACAGGCTACCAGCGGAGGTGACTCTCGACGCCGGGTGCACGGCACAACCATACGCCCAGCTGGATCGGATATATCGGTCGTCACGGGTAGCCTTCGGCGACCGGAGGCTATTGCTTTAACACCGCCACGTAGGGCAGGTTGCGCAGACGCTGATTGTGATCGAGTCCGTAGCCGACGACGAACTTATCGGGGATCTCGAATCCCACGTACTTGAGATTTGGATCGACCTTGAGACGCGAGGGTTTGGTCAGCAGCGCGCAGACCTCGAGCGACTCGGGACTGCGGGCGCTGAGCGCGCGAATCAGGTAGCCGAGGGTCAGGCCGCTGTCGACGATGTCTTCGACTATCAGGACGTCGCGACCCTCGATCGGCTCCTCGAGGTCTTTGAGGATCCGCACCACACCGCTGCTCTCGGTGCTCGACCCGTAAGACGAGACGGCCATAAAGTCGACCTCGCAGTCGACGTCGATGTGACGCATCAGATCTGCGAGAAAAAACAGCGCGCCCTTGAGAATGCCGACCAGCAGGATCGACCGCCCGGCATAGTCGGCGCTGATCTGGCGGCCGAGTTCGCGCACTCGGCGGCGGAGGTCGTCCGACTGGACGAGAATTTCGCCGATCTCTTCGGATACCGCCATCGCGACCGGAGTGTATTTACGTCCGCGCCGCCGTCAGGATCGCGGCGGCCGCAGCGGCGGAGCCGGCTGCGGCGGACTGGTCGATCGCGATACCCGGCACCCAGGCGATCCGGTCGCCGGCGCAGACCACCGGGTAGCCGTCGCGCAGCCTTCGCGGGACCTTCCGGTCGACGAACAGGTCCTGCAGTGATTTGGAGCCGTTGAGTCC
>JBASWU010000131.1:0-34181 GCA_049276635.1 Solirubrobacterales bacterium
GAAGGCCCTGGCCTCAAACACGTTCGCGAAGCTGCCGGGAAACTGCGGGCAGTACTTGAGCGTCTTGAACTGTGCCTCTGAGAAGGGATTGTCGTTTGAGGTGTGCGGACGGCTGTGTGATTTCGTCGCGCCGAGGTCAGCGAGCAGGTAGGCAAGCGGCTTGCTCTTCATCGGCCCGCCGTTGTCGGCGTGCACGACCAGTCCGCTGCCAGCTTTCTGCTGGAGTGCACACCGCTCAAGCAGTGCCGCCGCAACAACTCCGGACTCAGCGGCCTGCACCGTCCAGCCAACGGCGTAACGGCTGAAGACATCCAGCACGACGTAGAGCGCGAAGTGATTCCACTTGGCCGGACCGCGCAGTTTCGTGTAGGGTCGGACCGAGGCGCGGTGCCGAGCTTTCACCCGATCCGTCTCCCCGGCCCGCCCTCCGAACCGGACGTGCAACTTTCACTGCATCCGGCTCTCCACAAGATCAAGCCGCTCGTCCCATGGCGTCGGAATCCGAGAGCCTCGGTAGCGGTAACGGGTGACCGTTTCCGCTCGTGGCCGAAACATCTCGGTGTGGCCGTCGCGAATCTCCCATCCTGGGAGATAGCGATGACTGATCTTCGTCCAATTTAGGCCGAGGTGCCGTTTGCGCAGCCAACCGACAATCCGCCACCACGTGCAGTAGTCGAGATAGCCGAAGGTGCGCTTGGACACTCCGTAGCGAAAGTAACTGCACCAGCCCCGCAGTACACGGTTAACTGCTTGCAGCAGCTCCGCCAACGTTCGATGCCGGGCACGACGTGTGAGCCTTCGTACCTTGCCGATGATCGCAGCCAGTGACTGCTTTGACGGGTAGGTGTAGACGGCTCGTTTGCCGGTTCGGCCTTGCCAGACACGCCGCTGGATGCGGAAGCCCAGGAAGTCGAACCCCTCGTCGATATGGCAGATTCCACTCTTCTTGGCCGACAGGCGTAGGCCCATTGGCGCAAGCACGCTGCTGATCTCCTCCCAGAGTGCCTCGGCATCCACGCGAGCACCGCCGACCATCACCACGAAGTCATCCGCATAGCGGACGAGGCGATAGGCCGGCACGCCTGCGCGGCGGCGCTTGGCACGGGTCCAGGATCGACCGAGTTCTTCCCACTTGCGCGAGAAGTGCTCGTCCAACACCGACAGTGCGATGTTGGCCAGCAGCGGCGAGAGGATGCCGCCTTGTGGCGTGCCGGTGAATGTCGCCCGGCTTACTCCGGCTTCGGTAAGCAGCCCCGAGGCAAGAAATGCACGGACGAGTGCGAGGATGCGCCTATCGGAGATGCGAGCAGCAACTCTGTCCATCAGAGCGCGGTGGTCGATCTCGTCAAAACAAGCCTCGATGTCACCTTCAAATACCCAGTCGTATTTTCGACCGGGCGATCCGAAGAAGTGAATCTCGGCGATTGCATCCTGCGCACGACGCTTCGGGCGGAAGCCATAACTACATGGCTTGAAGTCCGCCTCGAAGATCGGCTCAAGCACCAGCTTCAAGGACGCCTGCACTACCCGGTCCGAAGCAGTCGGGATGCCCAACCTGCGCAGCTTGCCGCTGCGCTTGGGGATCATCCTCTCTCGCACCGGATCCGGGCTAAACCGCCGCGCCTTGAGGTCATCTCGAAGACACGCCAGCCATGCGCCGGGGTCGGCGATGCGCGACGGGATGACCCCATCGACGCCCGCCGACCGCGAGCCCCTGTTGACCTGCACCTTGTTCCATGCCACGACAAGAAACGCCGGGTCATAGACGAGGTTGTGCAGGTCTTCGAACGCACGGTCGCTGTCGGCGACCGCCCATCGGTGCAGCTTGGTCTGCATCGCGAGTACCCGCTGCTTGGCCTCTTCGAGGTCGGGCAGCGGAGCGCCGGTATTCACCAGCGACCTCCTTGCAATGTGTGCCTGCTGCGATCTTGCTGGACCCCTTTGCCATGTAACCGGCTTTCCCGGCCTCGGACTACTACGGGTCCTCCGCCCCGTCCCGGCGGCATCAGCCGACGACGGGCCTTCCCGTTGGGCAACGTCACCCATGTAGGGGCCGCCGGGATGGTTCCCACGTTCACCTCATAACCGCTTGACCAGGGAGGCGCCCAGCTATGCCCCTGCCGCATCGCCGCGAGTACGCCGCAGGCATTCCTCGTGGCCTCCGGGCCGACGACATCAATCGGTCCAAGGAGTTGGCCGCCTTGATTGGCGGATGCGCACGGCAGCCCGGTCCATATCCGCCAGGTTTGAGCCGGTGGTGCAACTTGAGGGGCTTTCTGTCGCTGGTTTCTCACGTACGCCTTCTGGTCTTACTTGCCGAACCCGAGCCGTCTGGCAGTGCCGACTCGTCCCGTCGTTGTCGGGGCTGCTGTCCACCCTCACCCGCGTCTCCGGGATCAGGCTGCCCCCAGCTTGTTCCCGCCTGCTGCGACAGGTGGGCCGCGAAGGTCTTTCACCTTCGCACGGTTATGTGGCGCCTCGTGGCGCTCGATGTCGGTCAGCCAGACCTGGTCCGGCCTCCTGGCGCTGAACACGTGGCGAATCTGGCCGTGTTTGTCCTCGGTGGCCAAGAGATCGTCGTGGACCGGCGGGCCGGGCTTTCCGGCCTTCCCCTTCTTCTTGGCGTGGGAGGCCTGAATTCCGGCAATGTCGCAGAGCCGGTGGACTCTGTTCTCCGAGCAGATGACGCCAATCTCTTCGAGCTCGTCGGTGAGGAACCGGTAGCCAAGTGTGGGGTCGTCCTCGTGGAGATCGACAAGCTTGTTGATCGTCCCGGCATCGTCGCGCTCACGCGAAGAGACCGGCTCTTTGAGCCATTTGTAGTAGCCCTGGGTCGAGAACCCAAGGACCCGGCACGCCACCGCCACCGGCACCCTGACGGGGGCGCTGGTTGCGGCCATTTCGCGGACGAGCGGGAAGATCATTTTCCCGGCAGATTTGCCTGGGAGAGATAGGCGGCCGCGCGGCGGAGCACTTCGTTCTCCTGCTCAAGCAGCCGGTTTCGCTTCTTCAGCTCCCGGAGCTCTTGGCGGTCGGCTTCGGTGAGACCCGGCCGAAGTCCCTCCTCAATATCGGCCTTCTTCAGCCAGTTGTGGAGACAACCTTCTGAAATCCCGAAATCCTTGGCCACCTGATTGACAGGGGCCTGGCCCGAGCGGGCCAGGGCAACAACATCGTCTCGGAACTCCTTCGGATACGGCTTTGGCATGTTGAACATCCTTTCAGCGAGGAGCGAATCCTCACAGATCAGGTGTCAACTAAAGCTGGGGCAGACCCGACCGTAGGTGATCTGTAGTGTTCCACGCTTGCAAGGGCGCCCCACCGATCCGCGACTGACACAACACCGGCCAACCGCCAGACGACCACGACGATCGACCAGCAGACCAGAGCCCTGCGCAGCGCAACATCCGGCATCGAGCCGCTCGACTACACCTACGACCCCGCCGGCCGCCTGATCACCGCCACTCAAGGCACCCGCCAACTCGCCTTCACCTACAACCCCGCAGGCGATCTCGCCACCACCTCCGGGGAATCGTAATTTGCCAACGCAGGTTCATCGAACCGTCGGATGAGCCGCACACGTTTTTCTTTGAGGCGTAACCAACGGGCGGGAGCAGTCGTTGCTAGCCGACGCTGAATCAAATGAAAGACAAGCTAGACGGTTGATTCCAAATCAAGCGGGTGTAGGCAGCCAGCTCCCGCCCAGGCTCTCCGATTGTTCTAGCCGCTATGCGGTCGCGTTCCCGTCACGCCCTGTCTCACACCGCGACCGTCACGCGCAGGAAGGTTGCAGGGATGGAGGTGGCATTCTCGCTCGGGCTTGCGTTCTGGCCGTTGAAGAGGGCGTCCAGCTCGGCCTGCAGATCGGCCTCGCGGCCCTTGGCTGTTGCGGCTTCGAACGCGTTCATGGTCGGCCCGTAGTACGTTCTGAACGCAGCAAGAAGTTCCGATGGTGCGCCTGGAAAGTTGAACGTGTAGGTATCCCTCTCGAACGAGATCCTCTCTTCGGGCACTCCCGCTCCCGCGAATCGCTCGATCACGTTGTCCTCAACGCCCCACGTCATGGGACTGACGAACCCTTCCGGAGGTGGCGGCGAGTAGGAGGAGCTGATCTTCAGGATTTGGGCGACGAGCGTCGGGTCATTGGGGATCCAGTTCCCCATGACGATCCGGCCGCCGGGCCGTGTCACACGAACGACCTCCTTTGCCACGTCCAACGGCCTCGGAGCGAACATCGCGCCGAAGATGCTGACGACGAGGTCGAAGCTGTCATCCTCGAGCTCGCTCAGATCCGACGCATCGCCTTCCTGGAATCTGCAGTTGGTGAGACCGAGGCTCTGTGCTCGTGCGTTCCCCGCCTCAACGAGGTTGCTGGCGATGTCGACACCCAGGACGTCCGCCCCAAGCCTCGCCGCTGGTAGCGCCGTGGTTCCGTCGCCGCATCCGAGGTCCAGGACCTCGAGTCCATTGGTGATTCCCAACGTCATGACGAGCGCCTCGCCGCTCTCCCGCATGCTCTCCGCAATGCGAGTGAAATCGCCCTTCTCCCAGAGTGCCTTGTTCGGATTTACGGCCATTGAGTCCCTTTCGTCTTTCTTTCCGCACTTCTCGTTGTCTATGTCCGTCCCCGATCGTGGTTTCGCGGCGGGACGGGAGTCAGTTGGTGCTGACGTAGGCGTTGGCGGGCACGCCGTGCAGATACAGTAGCTGTGCTTGCAGCGGCGTGAGGTGGGGCTCGAAGGGCTGTACCGCCTGGCCGTCGCGGATCAGGCAGTGGCGCTGGATGTCGGCGAGGTGGTCGAAGACGCGGCCGGCGGTCCGGAATTTGGGGGACAGATCAACTGGCCGGTGGCTGGGGGACAGATCATTGCCGCGGCGATGATTGACCGCTCGGTCCACCACGCCGAGATTCTGTCGCTTAAGGGCGAGAGCTTTCGCCTGCGCGGGAAGGCCCTCGGGCCGACGCCCGCCGACGTCGCTGACCTTTAGCTGGGGGCCGCCGCGGCGGCCAACGGCTGAGTTCTCTGCCCGCCGCCTTCGCCGACGGCTCGGCGGCGAAGGCGGCGGCCGCGGGCTCAAGGCGTTGGCTGTGGCCACCGGGGGTGGTATATATTTCAACCGGCGTCAGCGGTACACCATTCGACCGGCGCGGACAGCCGCGACCGGACAACACGATTCACCGCGGAGGAGTATCTGATGAGCAGATTTCTGGTGTTGTATACCGCCCCGACTGACATGGTCCAGCAGGCGATGAGCATGCCGTCCGAAGAGCGGGAGGCGACCATGGCCGAGTGGATGAAGTGGGCTGGCACCTGCGGAGACCGACTGGTCGAGATGGGAAGTCCGCTCGGAAACGGAGCCTCGCTGACGGCCTCCGGCAGTTCCGACGCGTCGAGCGACGTCTCCGGCTACTCAATCCTCGAAGCGGACTCGCGCGACGCCGCGATCGAACTGCTCGACGGTCATCCGCATCTGAAGATGCCGGGGCTCTGCTCGATCGAGGTGTTCGAGGCGTTCTCGCCGTCCGGTAAGTAGTCACCCCGAGTCGTCTGGCCGAAAAACGGAGAGGGAGAGCCACACTTCGAACCCGCTTCCCGTGGATCACGACGATGGAATCGACCATTCAAATTGGCCGCCATGACTTCCAGCATCTCAAGGCGCAATCTGCTACGAGTGCTACATGCCGCGAACGATTCCTCATCGAGAACTCCGCAACAACAGCGGCGCGGTGCTTCGCGATGTGCAAGCCGGTGAAACCTTGACCATCACCAACCATGGCGAGGTTGTCGCCGTGCTCATGCCACCGCCTGATTCGTCGCGCACCCCGTCACTTCACGTGCGCAAGGCGGTCACGCGCGGAGGTTTCTCTCGGCTGACGAGTGTGGAGATCGATCATCCGATCCAGCAGTCGTTGGACGAACTTCGCAGCGAACGTTGATCGACGCTCCGCGCCGGTTCCATGCGCCTTCACGCGACGGGCTTCCTCGCGGTCAATCAACATAGGTCCCCAACGATCGGGTGCGCAGTCGGCGAACGCGCCGAACATCGCTTGGCCCTCATCGGCCTGGTTCGGAGCAAGACCCAGCGGCAACCGCGGATCAAGCGGATAGGCGAATTGATGCGAGACGAACTCATCGCTGTAGACGAAGGTCGCCGATTTTCGCCGACGATGCGTCCACATTCGCCCGGCAAGTCGCGTTTCTCCGGCGAGCTCGACAAACACAGTTGTTGCGATCTCAGGCATCGTTAGAGAACCTCTTGGTGCGCACGCGCCGTGGCAGCATGTCGTCGGAACGCAGGCGCCCGAGGTCGCTTTCATGAGGGTCGACTGCACGGGTGACCGAGTCAACGACGCCGAGCGCGCGCAAGATTCGAAAAAGATTCTCGGTGCTCACACTGCCGTCACCCTTTTCAAGCCGCATTACCGTCCTGCGATCGATTCCGACTCGCGCCGCTAGTTGCGCCTGAGTCAGCCCACGGAGCTTTCGCCAGCCGACGATCGAATTGCCGAGGTCCTCGATAGATCTACGAACGCGGCGCGGTGCGGCCTGCTCGTTTTCGTCGTTAAGTACCATAGGACGTACTGTAACACGGTTTATGTACTTGATAAAGTACTTTAAATAGAGAAATTCATTCCTCGAGCAGCTCGGAGGTTGCCAGCCACTCCGCTTCCAGACCCTCGCGCTCGGCAATCAGCGCCGTCAACTCGGCCTGTAGCACGCGAAGTCGCTCGTGATCGCTCGAGCCTTCGATCATTTCTTCATGCAGCTCAGCTTCGCGCTTCGTAACCCGCGCCAGTTCGCGATCGATCCGCTTGACCTCTTTCTCAATCCGCTTGGCCTCTTTACGCGCGGTGTGCAGCGCGCCGCCGCTGCCGGCGGATGACTTTGGCTTGGCCGGCGACGACGACGGGGCCGTCACTTGCGCAGCAGCTTCGTCACCATGCCGCAGCGCCACGTACTGCTCGATCCCGCCAGGCAGATGGCGCAGCTGCCCATCCCCGATCAACCCGTACACGTTGTCGCAAACGCGCTCGACGAAGTAGCGGTCGTGGCTGACCACGACCAGCGTGCCGGGCCAGCTGTCGAGCAGGTCTTCAAGCGCAGTCAGCGTGTCGATGTCGAGGTCGTTGGTCGGTTCGTCGAGCAGCAGCACGTTTGGCTCTTCCATCATCAAGCGCATCAGCTGCAGTCGGCGGCGCTCGCCGCCCGAGAGGTCGCGCACCAGAGTTCGCGAACGCGGGCCGCGAAAACCAAAGCGTTCACAGAGTTTCGATGCGGAGATTCCTTTGCTGTCGCTGACGGTCGCGATCAAGCGCGATTCTTCGAGCGCTTCGATCACGTTGAGGTGGCCGGGCATCTCGGCCGTGTCCTGCGAGAGCTGCGCAACGCGAACGGTTTGCCCGCGCTTGACCGAGCCGGTCTTTGGCTCGATGTCGCCGGCAAGCAGCTTGATCAAGGTCGACTTGCCGGCTCCGTTGACGCCGACCAGTCCCAGGCGATCGGCCGGGCCGAGCCGCCAGGTCACGTGGTCGAGCAGCGGCGGGCCGCCGAAGTCGATCGAGACGTTGACGGCATCGATTACGCGGTTACCGATTCGCGCCGTGGCGAAACGCAGCAGCTCGACCGAGTTGCGCGGCTCCGGCTCATCGGCGATCAGTTCGAAGGCGGCATCCATGCGGAACTTCGGCTTCGTCGTGCGTGCAGGCGGTCCGCGGCGCAGCCAGGCGAGTTCCTTGCGAATCAGCGCGCGTCTGCGCACGTCGCTCGCCGCTTCTTGGCGATCACGCTCGGCGCGGGCAAGCACGTAGGCGGCGTAACCGCCTTCGTATTGGTAGATCTGCGTGTCCGCTACCTCCCACGTCGTCGTGCAGACGGCGTCCAGGAACCAGCGATCGTGTGTGATCACGATCAGCGATCCGCGCCTGCGCGCGAGGTGGTTTGCCAGCCAATTGACGCCTTCGATGTCGAGGTGGTTGGTCGGCTCGTCCAGCGCCAGCAGCTCGGGGCCGTCGAGCAACACCTTGGCCAACGCGATGCGTCTGCGCTCACCGCCGGAAAGCGGTCCGATGACGGTTTCGAGACCATCGGGGAAGCGCGACATTTCGACGCCGCCGAGCAGGCCGGCCAGCACATCGCGGAAGGTGGCGTCGCCGGCCCATTCGTGGTCGGCGCGGTTGCCCAGCAGTTCCTGGCGAATCGTCAGCTGCGGGTCGAGCTCATCGCCCTGGCCGAGCGGCGCGATTTCGACGTTGGCGGATCGCGTGAGCAAGCCGGAGTCCGGTTCCTCGACGCCGGCGATCATGCGCAAAAGCGTCGATTTGCCGTCGCCATTGCGCCCGACCACGCCGATGCGGTCGCCGGCAGCGATGCCAAGCGTGATGTGATCGAGGATCGTGCGGCTGGAGTAGCCCTTGGTGACGTCTTTCAGATTGACGAGGTTGCGCGCAGGGGGCATAGACGGTGGATGGTCGCAGATGACCCGTCCACGGCGCCGGCGACGCATCCGCGCAAAGCGGCAATACAAGCGGCATTTACCGGTCAGTAACCGCCACGCGACATTTCGTCAGATACACCTATTTATTTCGAGTTTCGTGATCTCAGTTCGGTTTGCGGGAACCCGGCAGCCGACGCCGACATGAGGCATTGGAGCCGGCGAGCAAGGTTCACGGAGCGGTCTGGCACCACGACGCGCCGGCGGCTCGCGGCTCACGAGCGCCCCGGTAGCTTCAGCCGTTTCAAGGCCACCGCGTTGAGCGCGACGATCACACTCGAACCCGACATCGAGATCGCGCCGACTTCAGGTCGCAGCACCACGCCGAATGGCTCAAACACCCCTGCGGCAATCGGTAGGGCGAGCGAGTTGTATCCAACCGCCCAGGCCAGGTTCTGCCGCATCTTCTGAAGTGTTCCCCGGCTGATCGTGATAGCCGTGGCGATGTCGAGGGGATCAGAGCGCATCAGCACAACGTCAGCGGTCTCGATTGCCACATCGGTGCCGGCGCCGATCGCGATTCCGACATCGGCCTGGGCGAGCGCCGGCGCATCGTTGACTCCGTCCCCGACCATCGCGACGATCCCGCCCGCCGCCTGCAACTCCGCGACCTTCGCCGCCTTGTCGGCGGGCAGAACCTCGGCTAGCACCTCCTCGATACCTACCTCGGCGGCGATGCGTTCGGCGGTGGCGCGACTGTCGCCGGAGAGCATGACCGGTCGGATACCGAGAGCAACCATTTCGGCGACGGCTTCGGCGGCGGTTTCGCGGGTGGCGTCGGCGATCGCGATCACGGCGGCTGCGCGGCCGTCGATTGCGACCCGCACTGTCGTGCGTCCTTCGCCCGACAGCTGCGATGCATCCGCTTCCAGCTCGGAAAACCCGATGTTCTCCCGGCTCATCAGGCGTGCGTTGCCGATCACGACGACCATTCCGTCGACTTCGGCGATCGCGCCGTGTCCCGGAATCGCCTCGTAACTATGCGATCGCCGTTGGCCGGCGCCGGCCGTGTCGGCGGCGTCGACGATCGCGCGCGCAAGCGGGTGCTCGCTTTCACGCTCGACGGCGGCCGCCACCTCGAGCAGTCGTGAACGATCATCGTGTTCGCCAAGTACAACCTCGACGACTTCCGGAGCTCCGCGCGTGAGCGTTCCCGTTTTGTCAAGCACAATCGTGTCGATCCGCGCCGCGCGCTCGAGGCCGATCGCGTGTTTGAATAGGATGCCGCGCTTGGCGCCAAGCCCGGTGCCGACCATGATCGCCGTGGGTGTTGCGAGTCCCAGCGCGTCAGGACAGGTGATTACCACGACCGTGATAGCAAACAGCAGAGACTCCTGAACATCTCGACCGATCAGCACGTTCCAGGCGAGAAATGTTCCGAACCCTCCGATCAGCGCGACGAGTACTAGCCAGAAAGCGGCTCGATCGGCGAGCCGCTGCCCGGGAGCTTTCGAGTTCTGAGCTTCTTGAACCAGAGCGACAATCTGTGCGAGGGCCGTGTCCTCGCCGACGGCCGTCGCGATCGCTCGAAGGGTTCCGTTCTTGTTGATCGTCGCGCCGATCAGCGCGTCGCCGGCCTGCTTGTGTACGGGGAGGCTCTCCCCGGTGACTGTGGACTCGTCGATCTCGCTCTCACCCTCGACGATCTTGGCGTCCACAGGTACCTTCGAACCAGGACGAATCAGCAGAAGGTCGCCGACATTGACCTCCGCCGTCGGTATTTCGACAGCCGAGTCATCGCGAAGAACGACCGCCATCGGCGGGGACAGATCGAGCAGTGCGCGAATCGCGTCATTGGCGCCGCCGCGGGCCCGCATCTCGAACCAGTGTCCGAGTAGGACAAAAGTCGCGAGCATTGCCGCGGCCTCGTAAAAAACATCGCCTTTGATCAGAAAGGTCGTCGCGACCGAGTAGGTCCAGCCTGCTCCGATCGCGACCGCGACGAGTACCATCATGTCGAGCGTCTGATTACGTAGCGCGGCGGCGGCGCCGCGAAAGAAGATCGACGAGGCGTACACGACCACGGGCAGGCTGAGCGCGAACATCCAGACGTCGTTATCGAGATCAAATGGCGTCGGTATCGACGATCCGATCAGACTCTCGCCGACAGGCGACCAGAGCACGGTCGGAACGGTGAAGATCAGCGCGATCAGGAACCGGCGGCGCATGTCCGCGACCATCGACTCCATTGACATCCCGGCGTGGCCGCTGTGGCCATGGCGGTCGCGAGTACCGCGTTTCTGCTCGATCGACCGGTCAGCCGCGGGACCATCTTGCGCCAGTGGATCGCAAACGTGGGACGGCACGGACTTGCCTGCGCAGTGATATCCGCAGCTCTCGATCCAGTCGCGGAGTTCGGAGACTGAAGTCGACGCGGGGTCGTACTCGACGGTGGCGGTCTGAGCCGCTGCGTTGGCCGAGACGTTGACGACACCGCTCTGGTTTCCCAGAACGCGTTCCACCACCGCCGTCTCGCTTGCGTACTGAAGGCCGCCGACCTGCAGCGTCACCGTTTCGACTGAGCTACCGGGCTGTGCGCGGCTCATCGCCGGCCTTCCTCAATGCAGCGGTTGTCGTCACATATCGCTCGGGCGCACTGTCGAACTTGGACTTGCATTCACCGGAGCAGAAACAATAGGTTTGGCCCAGCCATGTCGAGCGGACGGCGGTCTCGACGTCCACAGACATTCCGCACACGGGGTCACGGTCGAAGTGCAAGGGGAACGCGGGTTCACGTTCGCCGATTACATCGCGGATCAGACGAAGCTCGTCGAGCAGCAGCCTCGGTAGGAGAAACTGCGTGCGGACGCGCTCGTGCCCGCTGTGGGCGAGTTCGGCGGCTCTTTCCGGGTTTTCGAGCAGCGCGACTGTCGCCGCCGCGCATTCGGCCGTCGAATCGACGAGGATGCCGCCGACTCCGTCGGCCAGTTGCAGCGGGATGCCGCCGGCGCGTCCCGCGACGACCGGCGTCGCTTTCCACATCGCCTCCGAGACGACGAGCCCGAAACCCTCGCGCACCGATTTCTGGATCACCACTTGCGCGAGCGATTGAAACGCGTTGACCTCGATGTTGCCGATGCCGGTGAGGTTTGTGAACACGTGAATCAGCGGATCGCCGCTGCATTCGGCGGCGACGGTTTCGTACATCCCCCACCCTTCGGGATCATCGAGCGCCATCGATCCGGCCAGCGCGAGCTGTAATCCCGGAACTTCCTCACGCGCCAGCCGGTAGGCCTCGATCACCCCGAGCGGGTCCTTCCAGGGGTCGAACCGCGAGATCTGCGTGACGAACGGAGCCTCGGTGTCGACGCCGATCCACTCGAGAATCTCGCGCGCCATCGCCGGGTCGAGCGTCCGGTTCTTCGGGCTGAGGGGGTCGATCGCCGGCGGAATGATCGAGACGCGGTCGATCGGGAAATTCGGAGGCACGAACTCGGGCATCGTGAAGACCGCCGCGTCGTACTCGCCGAGGAATCCTCTGACGAACGCCCAGGTGTCCGCGTTGGGCGTCGAAGTGTCGATGTGGCATCGCCAGATCCACTTTTCGCCATCGCGGCCGCGTTCCTCGAGAATCGCGGCCGGCTGTGGATCATGGACGAAAACCACGTCGTACCGCTCGTCCAGGGCGCGGGCGTTGCGCCGGGTCGTCGCGAGATAGGTCTCCCGGTCCGGCCCGGTAAGCGACCGTTCGGATCCTTGCAGGCCGTTGTGGATCGTCTTGGTGACATCGAAAAACGACTTGTTTCCGCTGGCTATGTGCCACTCGGAGACGATCCCAAGGTCGTTGAGCAGCGGGACGACCGAACGCAGCAGCTCCGAGACCCCGCCGCCGTACGGCGTGGCGCTGAGATGCAGCACCCTGAGTCCGCGCAGGCCGGCGGCGACCTCCTCGAGCTCGTCGAGCATGCCCGCCGGAGCCGCCTCGGCATAGGCGGCCAGCGAACGGCGTCCTATGTCGACCGCTTGCAGCATCGTGCCTCCCCGCGATCGCCCGGTGTGCAGGACAGGAGCGGGCGCCGCGACGTTCGCGGACCCGTGGTTGCGGTCGTTTCGCACACCGGCGCGGACCGTCGCGTGCCGCCGCAGTCCCGGGCTCGTCGTGCCCGGAGCGTGAGTGTACGTGGTGTTGGCAAGGCGCGATTATCTCCGGTCGTCGGTTGTCCGGTCGCCGACGGGCGGGCACGCCCATGACCGGTGATCTGCCCGACCAGCATATTCGCCGATGGAGGTACATCCGACAGTTTGTCAGACATCGGCGGATCACTCTTCGTTTCCACCTGGCGGACGGGGCCTTGGGGGTGCCCCGCCACGGTTCGGGAATCTACGCATCCGTCTTGTGGACTACCGCCTACACGTCGTCGGAGCTGAAGTCGTACGATGGGTGAGGTTCCAACCCGGCGAGCAGAGGAGTTCATTCGTGCAAAGACCGATCGTAAACATCACTCCGATCGAGCGCATCGGCCGCTCGGCCATCGGCTTGGCGGCGACGATCGCCGGAACGGTCTTGCTTGCGTCCGCGAGCGGCGTATTGGAAGTCGTCCTGACCGCCGCGCTCGCGCTTGCCGGGGTTGATCTGCTGCTGACCGGAGCGATCGGCCACTGCCCGCTCTATCGCAAGCTTGGCTTCGTACCTCGGTCCTTGAAAGGGTCGCAATGATCGATGACGACACCGGACCGGACTCCGGCGGCGAGCACTCCGGTCAAAATGGCGGCGGTGGGCATGGCCGGTGGATGATGATCGCGTGCTGCGTGCCGATGCTCGCGATCGCCGCGATTCTCGTCGCAACCGGCGTGGTCGGGGCCGGCTTCATATTCGTTGCCGTCATGTGCACGCTGATGATGGTGCTGATGATGGGCGCGATATCGCGCGGAGGCGGCGGCCAGTGAGATCCGGGCCGTCACCGGTTTTCGCGGTCACTCGAGGTGTCCGGAGCGCCCTGCCTCGCCCTCGACCGGCGCTATCGGCGGTTTACGTCAGGCCAACCGGTCGATCGCTGTGATGCCGGCGACGCACACGCACGCAAGGAGTTGAGCATGCCGGTGGACCTTGAGCATGCCACAGCGCGAAAATCGCGGGAATCTGACCCTGTTGTGGGTCGCGCGGCACTGGTCTCGCTGCTGTCGATTCAGATGTTCATCGGCTATGAATGGCTGATGTCCGGAGCGGCGAAGCTCGTTCGCGGTGGGTTTGCGTCGGGGCTCGAAGACGAACTCCGGGAAAAATCCGCGGGCGTTGCCGGGTGGTACCAGAGCTTCATCGATTCCGTGGTCCTTCCAAACGCCCGCTTGTTCGGATACTTGATCGAGGTCGCCGAGTTGATGGTCGGCGCCACGCTGCTGCTGGTCGCCATCGTGTGGATTTGGCGCGGCGACCGCCTTTCGACGCGCGCTCGCAGGCCTCTACTGATCGCAATACTGGTCGCCGCTTCGAGCGCGGTGGTCATGAATGCGAACTTCCACTTCGCCAACGGGTCCGCGCACCCATGGCTGATACCCGAGGACGGATTCGACGAGGGCGTCGATCTCGACAGTCTCATGCCGCTGATCGAAATCGTGCTGATCGTCTTCGCGGCGCGACTTCTCGCGCTTTCGCGGGCCGCCCACGAACCGCAACGGCGGTCGGTCCCTACCGGCCAGTAACTTCGGGCGACCTATAGGGGTTGTGCCGGACTCCGCGGCTCGGCACCGCACGTCGCGCATGTGACGCGCCGCTCACACAACGACACGGAGCCGCGCCGAACGAGCGGCTTTGCGTTCGAGTGCTTCGGCGCCGTCGCGCCGCCGCCGTCTGTGGGCCGGCTCGACGCCGGTAATTGCGACGGGGCCGCAATTTGCGCGAATCCCCGCGCTCGGTTGCCGATCGCACGCAATTGAGCCGCCGAATCGCAACCTAAGATCGAACGGTGAGCCAGAGTCCCGCCGTCCATCTCCACGTCCACTCCGAGTACTCCCTGCTCGACGGCGCCTGTCACATCAGAGATCTCGCCAGGCGGGCTGCCGAGTTCGGTCAGCCGGCGCTGGGTCTCACCGATCACGGCGTGATGAGCGGGGCGATCGACCTCTACGAAGCCTGTAAGAAGCAGGGAATCAAGCCCGTCCTCGGCTGCGAGGTGTACTTCGTCGACGATCACCGCCGCCGTGACAAGGAGAAGCGCGAGCGCAACCATCTCACCTTGCTCGCCCGCGACGACGAAGGCTTCGGCAATCTCGTCAAGCTCTGCAGTGCCGGGTTTCTCGAGGGCTACCACCGCGGCAAGGCGAACGTCGACCTCGAACTGCTCGATCGCCACGGCAAAGGCGTGATCGCGCTGACGGGTTGCCTGCAGTCGCGCTTCGTACGCCGCATCCTCGACCAGAACATGGCCGAGGCCAAGGCCCACGTCGACAGTCTGATGCAGATCTTCGGCGAGGACAACGTCTACTTCGAGGTCCAAGAGAACAAAATCGACGACCAGAACCGCGCCAACATCGGTATCGCCGCCGCCGCCAAGGAGTTCAACCGGCCGCTGGTCGGCACCTCCGACGTGCACTACCTGCGCCGCGAGGACTACGACCACCACACCGCGCTGCTCTGCGTTCAGACCAAGTCGACGATCGCCGCGCCGAAGATGAGCTTCGACACCAACGAGTTCTACCTCAAGAACAACGACGAGATGGCCGCCGACTTCGCCGCATGGCCCGGTGCCGTCGAGGCGACGGCCGAGATCGCCGAGCGGGTCAACGTCGAGATTGAGCTCGGCAAACGTCTGATCCCGCGCTTCCCGACGCCCAACGGCGAAGACGACGGCTCGTTCCTGCGCGCGATCGCCGAGGAGGGCCTGCGCCGGCGTTACGGCGATCCGGTGCCGGCCGAGGCTCGCGAGCGTCTCGAGATGGAGCTCGAAGTGATCGACCGGATGGGCTTTAACTCCTACTTCCTGATCGTCTGGGACTTTGTCAAGTACGCCAAGGACAACAACATCGCCGTCGGCCCGGGTCGCGGCAGCGCCGCCGGCTCGATCGTCTCCTACACGCTGAACATCACCGACGTCGACCCGCTGGCCTACAACCTGTTGTTCGAGCGTTTTCTCAACGCCGAGCGCGTCAGCATGCCCGACATCGACATCGATTTCTCCGTCCACGGCCGCGAGCAGGTGATCCGTTACGTCTCGGACAAATACGGCAAGGAGTCGGTCGCGCGGATCATCACCTTCGGCCGCATGTTCCCGCGGGCCGCCGTGCGCGACGCCGCCCGCGTACTCGGTCACGACTACGCCACCGGCGACCGGCTGGCCAAACTGATCCCCGAGCCGGTCATGGGGCGATCGCCGAGTTTCGACGACTGCTTGAAGAAGGGAGAGCCGCTGTTTGAGCTCTACGAGAACGATCCGACCTCCAAGGAGGTGATCGACGTTGCGAAGGGGCTCGAGAACATCGTCCGCAACAACTCGATCCACGCCGCCGCCGTGGTGATCGCCGACCGACCGTTGACCGACATCGTCCCGCTGCAGATCGCCGAGGATCGCTCGGCCGGCGCCGACGAGAACTCGCACAAGATCGTCACCCAGTACTCGATGAAACCGGTCGAGAAACTCGGCCTGCTGAAGATGGACTTTCTCGGCCTGCGCAACCTCGACGTGATCGAGAGCGCTCTCGACATCATCGAGCGCTCCGGTCGCGAGCGCCCCGACATGGTCGACCTGCCGCTCGACGATGCCAAGAGTTACGAGATGCTCGCAAAGGGCGATTCGATCGGTGTATTCCAGTTCGAGTCCGAGGGCATGCGCGAAGCGCTCAAGAAGGTCAAGCCGACCGAGTTCGAGGATCTGATCGCCCTGGTCGCCCTCTACCGCCCCGGCGCGATGCGCTACATCGACGCCTACGCTCGCGGTAAGCGCAATCCCGCCGGCGTCACCTACATCGACGAGCGCCTGCGCGAGATCACCGAGACCTCATACGGCGTCGTGCTCTATCAGGAGCAGAACATGCAGGTCGCCAAGCTGATTGGCGGCTTCAGCGGCCCGGAGGCCGACGATCTGCGCAAGGCGATCGGCAAGAAGGACCGCGCGGGCATGGGCAAGCTGAAGCAAAAGTTCAGCGAGGGCTGTACTGCCTCGGGCACCAGCGCGAAAGTGATCGACGCGCTCTGGAAAATGAACGAGGACGCCGCCGACTACTCATTCAACAAGTCGCATGCTGCCTGTTACGCGCTGATCGCCTACCGCACGGCGTGGCTGAAGGCGAATTTTCCCGCCGAGTACATGGCCGCCGTGATCTCCTCGGTGATGAGCACCAAGGACAAGGTTCCGTTCTTCGTATCGCAGTGCGAGAACATGGGGATCGCGGTGCTGCCGCCCGACGTCAACGAGTCCGAACACGAATTCAAGGTCGTCGAGGGCAACATTCGCTTCGGCCTCGAGGCCGTCAAGGGAGTGGGGGGCGGCGCGGTCGACGCGATTCTGGCCGCGCGCGAGAAGGACGGACCGTTCGATTCGATCTGGGAATTCTGCGAACGCGTCGACGGCCGCGGCGTCAACAAGAAGGCGATCGAGGCGCTGATCAAATGCGGCGCGTTCTCGACGACCGGCGCGACACGCAAGGGGATGCTCGCGGTGCTCGAGAGCGCGCAGGTCTCCGGTCAGAAGCTTCAGCAGGACGCCGCGATGGGCCAGGGCTCGATCTTCGACCTGACCGCCTCCGGCAACGACGCCGCGACCGAACCGCCGCCGCGACCGACGGTCCCGTCCGGCGAGTTCGACCAGCCGGAGATCCTCGCCATGGAAAAGGAGACGCTAGGGCTGTTTCTCTCTAACCACCCGCTCAAACCGGTTGCCGCCGCGCTGCGCGAGCGCGTCGACTGCTCGATCGCCGAGCTGGTCAACAAGCAGGATGGCTCGTGGGTGACCGTCGGCGGGCTGATAGTCGAAAGCAAGAAGATCCGCACCAAGCGCGGCGACCAAATGATGTTCGCCACGCTCGACGACCTCACCGGACAGACCGAGGTGATCATCTTCGCCTCGGCGCTCGAAGCCGTCAAGGAGCACATCGCCAACGACGCGGTCGTGATCATCAAGGGCCGCGTCGACCGCAAGGAATCCAACGAGATCAAGCTCGTCGTCCAGGAGGCCACCCCATTCGAGCCGACCGAAGAAGAGATCGCCGCGGCCGCCGTCAACGGTGGCGCCGTGTTCGGCGGCGGCGAGCCGATCCGTGTCGTGATCGACGCCGACACCGCCGAACACCCCTCGGCCGAAGCGCTCGTGCGCGAGCTGCACGGCGTCGTCAGCCTGCACAAGGGTTCAGCGCCCCTGGAGATCGTCGTCAAGCACGGCGAGGTCGAGGTCGCCCTCGAGTGCGGCGACGGTCACCGAGTCTCGCGCGGTGCCGCGTTGACGTCGGAGATCGAGGGAATCGCCGGTGTCGAGGTCGCCGGACGCCATGCAGCGGCCGCCTCCGGCTGGTGATCGCCGCGCCGGCTCGGCCCGATCGGTGGTCTGCTCGGCGTTACTTCTTGGCGCGGGCCTTGAGACCCTGTTCGCGCAGCTTGCGCGCCAGCTTTACGTCGGCCTCGCCGGGGCCGTCCTTGGCGAGACCGGGCACCTCCATCAGCACCGGGAGACCTTCAAAGCGCGGCTCCGACAGAAACGCCTGCATGCCGGTCTTGCCGATAAAGCCGTCGCCGAGATTTTCGTGGCGATCGCGATGCGAGGCGTACTCGTCGCGTGAATCGTTGAGGTGAAGCGCGTGCAGACGGTCTAGCCCGACGACCCTGTCGAGTTCGTCGACGACTTCCTTGACCCCGTCGAAGGTGCGGACGTCGTAGCCGGCGGCGTGCGAGTGACAGGAGTCGACGCAGACGCCGACTCGGTCGTCGCCGTCGAGCAGGTCGATCAGGTCGTGGAGGTGGTCGAACTTGACTCCGATCGCCTTCTTGCCGGCGGCGTTCTCGAGCAACAAGCGACAGGACTCGCTATTGCCGAGCGCCTTCTTGATCGTGGCGGCGACTCGCTTGATCGCGGCCGAGTAAGTGTCTGGCTCCTTGACGTGCCCTGGGTGCAGCACCACGCCGTCGGCGTCGATCGCATCGCCGACGCGCAGCGCGTGGGCGAGGGAATCGAGCGACTTTTTTGCCAGGCCGGGATCGGTCGAGCCGGGATTGATCAGGTAGATCGCGTGGATCACGACCGATTTGATCGCGGAGGCGGCCATCGCGTCGCGAAAGGCGGCGAAGTTCGATTCGTCGTAGGCGGGGGGACGCCACATCCGCGGACTCTGATTGAAGATCTGGATCGCGTCACAGCCGCGCTCGAGGCCGCGTTCGACGGACTTCTCGAGGCCGCCCGACGTGGAGACATGTGCGCCGATCAACATACGGCCGCGGAGTTTAGATGCGACCGATGCGACCTTGGCAGCCCCCGGCCAAAGGCGCCCGCCGCGGCGGGCGCCTTTTCAAATAGAACGAAGCTTGGACCGGCGGTCCCCGGCGTTCGCGCGAGGACCGCTAACCGGTGAAACCGGGCGAGCGGCGTGCGTTGGCGGAAAACCGCGCGCAGTTCTTGAACCGCTTGACCACGGTCTGCTTGCCGCCGTCGGCAAAGCGGAAGACGACGCGGACGGTTTTGATCCCGCCGCCGATCGCGTTGAGCCTCAGCTTGTACTGGAAAGGCGTCTCGGTGACGCGGGCGTAGCGCCGCTTGCCGACGTAGATTGTGATCGAGGCGGGCGCGCCGTTCTTAATCGACGGCTTGATCAGCATGTACTCGCGGTCGCATCGCTTGCGCAGCGAAACCTTGACGGACCATTTCGTCGTCTCGGCCGCGGTCGTGGAGATCGGGTCGGCTGGACTGGTCGGGATCGTCTGCCCGGTTATGTTCGTCGGCGCCGTAAGCTCGGTCGACTGGGTCGGACCCGTCGGACCGGTCAGCGAGGTCGGGTCTGGCGGCGGCGGATCCGAGCAGTTGACCCAGTCGACCTTGATCTGGTCGTGGAGCACGTAGGTCTTGATTCTGTTCGCCGAGCAGTTGGCGAGCGGCGTGTCGGGTGTCTCACACCAGCGCTCGACCGCTGAGAGCTTGATGATGTCTTTGCCGCAGCCACAGCCCGTGTAGCTGAACCTGACCTGGCCGTCGCCGTCGGTGTAGCCGCTGCCCGTGGCGCCGGTGCCGGGGCCGTGGGTGATGGTCCAGGTCACTTTGATCCCGGACGCGGGAATCGATCGAACCGTGACGCCGCCCAGCGTCGCGTCGCAACCCTTGGTTTTGACGGTCCCGACGTAATCGGGTTTTTTGGTTGCCTTAACGGCGAACGACGCCTTTGCGCCGGGCGCTTTGAGGTCGGTCGTCTGGAACGATGGCGATGCCTCGATCGCGCAAACGTCGGCGTAATATCCGGACGAGCTGTCGGTCGCGCCGGCCGTCGACGGCGCGGCGAGCAGGGAGAGGGCCAGCGTGGAGGCGATGACAAACGCCCTCAAGCTGCGAGCGGTCGGGCCGGGAAGTTGCGAATTCATCTCTTGAGTCTCCTACCGAGTTTGACCGGCGAACCAATTCTCGCCTTGGGGCAGTAGTCTGACCACCCGCGAGGACGGCTCCATTCGGCCGCCCGCGCGCGAGCCCCGATTTTGCGCCCGCGGCCATCGTCAGCCGACCTGCCCGCGCAAACAACCCCGTCGCCACCGGTCGTCACCCGGGTCCGCCGAGTCAACCGAGTCAGGCATGTTCGCGTTACCGAGCAACCCTTCGTACCGCTATGCCAACGAGCCGTCGGTCGGCGGTCCTGTGGCGTAGCATTGCCGCGCATGCCCGCCGACGTTGCAGCCGCCACCGATCCGATCGTCGTTCGCTTCGCGCCGTCGCCGACCGGCGAGTTGCACATCGGCGGCGCTCGGACGGCGCTTTACAACTGGTTGCTCGCCCGCGGTGCCGGTGGTCGCATGATCTTGCGTATTGAGGACACCGATCGCGTTCGCTCGACCAAGGAGAACGTCGAGCAGATCCTCGAAGCCCTGCGATGGCTGGAACTCGACTGGGACGAAGGCCCGCTCTCGCAGGCCGGCCACGAGTCACGCCACCGAGAAGTCATCGATCAGCTGAAAAAAGACGGGCACGCTTACTTACACGAGGACGCGACACGCCTGCGCGTGCCCGACGACGGTCAGACGATCGTTCACGACGCGATTCGTGGCGACGTCACGTTTAAGCACGAGGCGATCGACGATTTCACGATCGCACGATCCGACGGCAGCCCGCTCTACAACCTCGCCGTCAGCGTTGACGATCTCGATTCCGGCGTGACCCACGTCGTCCGTGGCGAAGATCATCTGTCGAACACACCGCGCCAGGTGATGATCCTGCGCGCGCTCGGTCACAATCCGCCTGCCTACGCACACCTGCCGTTGCTGCATGGGCCCGACGGGAAGAAGCTCTCGAAGCGCCACGGCGCCGCCTCGGTTCAGGAGTTGCGTGACGCCGGTTACGTCCCGGAGGCGGTGCGTAACTACATCGCCTTACTCGGCTGGGGCTACGACGACAAGCAGACGTTTTTCAGCACCGAGGAACTTACAAAGCTGTTCTCGCTCGATCGCGTGAGCAGGAGCGCCGCGGTCTTCGACGAGCAGAAGCTGCGCTGGATGAACGGCACCTATCTGCGCGACCTTCCGGTCGCCGAGCTGGCCGCGCGACTCGAGGCATTCACCGGGCGCGGCGGGCTTGCCGACGCGGTGGAACTAAGTCGTGAGAAGATTCAGACACTTGCTGACTTCTGGCCGCTGGCCGGGTTTTTCTTCGATGGACCGATCGACGATGAAAAAGCGCGCAAGAAGTTCCTCGACGGCGAGGGTCTCTTGCGGCTCGAGGACGCCCGCGCGGCGCTTGCCGGCGTGGAGCCGTTTACGGCCGAGGCGATCGAGGAGGCGCTCCGTGCGGTGCTCGAACGGCTCGACCTCAAGCCGAACAAGCTCTTTCAGCCGGTTCGCGTGGCGATCAGCGGTACGACGATTTCCCCGGGAATCTTCGAATCGCTCGCGCTGCTCGGGCGCGAGGAGTCACTCGCGCGCATCGGCCGCGCGCTCGCGGCGGCCTGACGCCGCCGCGAAGCGGCATGGGTCGCATGCCCTACCTTGTTTTGGGGGACTCAACATATCGTCGATGCTGCCGATAACAGGGGAGGTTCGGCAAACGCCGCGGCCCGTAACGCTCAACGCACGGACGTCGAGAGCTTGGAGATATTGAGTCAATGGCAAGGAACGCAAAAACCGTGGTTGCCCCGCAGCCCAAGAGCCCGCCGGTAAAGACCGCCTCCGCGGCAGAGTCCGAGTCACCTCCGCGGATCGGCGCGCAAGGTCAGCGACAGCAGGGTCACGGACATCGTTTGACGGCGGCTTTCGAGGCGCTCGAGCGCTTTCCGGCCCTGGCCGAGTCCCGCGACCGCGTCCTTCACCTGGTCTCAACCGGCAACGACAAGTCGACGGGCAACCTGGTGACCGCGATCGAGCGCGACGTCGCGCTTGTGATCACCGTCATTCGCTACGCCAACAAGGCGACGGGCGGACGCCGCAAGGTTACGACCATCCGCGAGGCCGTCGACGTTCTGACGCCCGGAGGCGTCGAGGCGATCGTCACACGAACGAAGACCTTTGACTTTTTTGAGCGCACCGCTCAGTGGGACTCAACCCCCGACCGCTTCCGGCTTCACGCGATCTCCACGCAACAGGCCGCCGAACGCATCGCCCGCGAGATCAGCTGGGACGGCGATGTCGACGCGCTGCTGGTCACGGCCTTGCTCCACGACATCGGCAAGCTCGTCCTGACCTATGCCTACGACGGTTACCCGCAGCAGGTGCATGGATCCGCTCGCACACCACAGGAGCGTCTGCTGCGCGAACGCCGCGAACTCGGCGTCGATCACGCGCTGGTCGGCGGCGTGCTCGCCCGCCGCTGGGGTCTGCCCAACAGCCTGGCCGCGGCGATCGAGCGTCACCACGCCGACGACGAGACCGGCGAAGCGGCGATCATCCGGCTGGCGGACATGCTCGCCCACTACACCGAGGGCGGCGACGTCAGCCCCGACGAACTGCTGAAAACCTCGCGCAATGTACGCCTGACCGTTCGCCAGTTGCGCTCGATTCTGTATGAACTCCCGATGTCCGGCGGCACAGAGCGCAAGCGCCCGACGTCGCCGAGCCCGCTGAGCCCTCGCGAGAGCGACGTGCTGCGTCAGCTGGCCGAGGGTCACGTCTACGAGGACATCGCCAAGGAACTGCACCTCTCGACGAGCACGGTGCGCACCCACCTGCACAACATCTACGGCAAGCTGGGTGTCAAGGACCGCGCCCAGGCGGTGCTTAACGCCGCCGAAAACGGCTGGCTCTAGCCGACGCTGAGCAACCGGCCGCTTCAGTCGCTCCGGCGCCGGCCGGGGAGACCTTTTTCAATCCTTCTAGAGAGGTCAGGATTGACGATCGGGCCTGTAAGCTTCGATTTGCGGGCCTGGGTTGATTTCAATTACTTCAAAATCGGTTTACGCGCTTTCGGCGCTCGTCGAGCTCGCCCACCACGAGGGCGCCGATCCGATTCCGGTCTCCGAGTTGGCCCGCAGGCGCGATCTACCGGCGCAGTTTCTTGAGCAGCTGTTTGGCTCACTGCGCCGCGCGAACATCGTTATCTCGCGTCGCGGCGTAAAGGGCGGATACGCGCTGGCGCGCTCGGCGTCGCAGATCACCGCGCTCGAAGTCGTGCAGACGCTCGACGGTCAGATCGCCGAAGATCAGCTCGGTATCGCTCCGTGGGGCGAGATCGTCGGAGCGCTGCGCGAACAGCTGCGCGAGCGTACGCTCGAAGCGCTGGCCAACGCCGAAAAGGCCGAGTCCGGCGGGGCGATGTACTACATCTGATGAACGCGCCCCCCACAGCGATCGCGGGCAGCATCATCGACCTGATCGGCGGTACGCCGATGCTTGAACTCAAACGACTCTCCGACGGACTGGCCGGGTCCGTCCTCGTCAAACTCGAAGCCTCCAATCCCGCCGGCAGCGTCAAAGACCGGATCGGCGCCGCGATGATCGAGACCGCCGAGCGAGCCGGGCGGATCGAACCCGGAAAGACGAAGATCGTCGAGGCCACCAGTGGCAATACGGGGATCGCGCTGGCGTTTGTCGCCGCCGCCAAGGGGTACGAGCTGATTCTTACGCTGCCTGAGGGAATGAGCCGCGAACGCCGGGCGCTGCTGGCGCTGTACGGCGCGACGGTCGAGATCGTCGAGTCGATGGGCGGGATGGGCGAAGCCGTCGAAGCCGCTCGAAAGCTGGCCAAAAACGACGAATATTTCCTCCCGGACCAGTTCGCCAATCCCGCGAACCCCGACATCCACCGCCGCACGACGGCCGAGGAGATCTGGCGCGACACCGGCGGCAAGGTCGACATCTTCGTCGCCGGCGTCGGCACCGGCGGCACGATCACCGGCGTCGGCGAGCGGCTCAAGGAACGTAAGGCCGGCGTAAAGGTGATCGCCGTCGAGCCGGCCGCTTCGCCGGTTCTTTCCGGCGGCGAGGTCGGCCCTCATCGCATCCAGGGCATCGGCGCCGGTTTTATTCCACCGGTGCTCAACCGCGGCGTGATCGACGAAGTAATCCCGGTGGACGATGACGACGCGATCGAAACCGCGCGTCTGGTCTCACGCCGGGAGGGCGTCTCGTGCGGCATATCCGGCGGCGCCGCGGTCTACGTCGCTCTCGCGCTCGCCGCTCGCCCCGAGTCCAAGGGCAAACGGATCGTCACGATCATCCCCGACAGCGGCGAGCGCTACGTGTCGGCGGCGTTTTTCTCGTCGTGAGCGATCTTCCGGCCTCGGCGCTGACGGCTTCGGAACTCGATCGCTACGGCGTGCAGCTCGCGATGCCGGAATGGGGATCCGCCGCGCAGGCGCGCCTGCTTGACGCCAACGCGTTCGTCGTCGGCGCCGGTGCTCTCGGCGGTCCGGTAGGCGCGTACCTCGCCGGAGCGGGAGTCGGGCGCATTGCGGTGATCGACGGCGGCAGCGTCGAGGTCCCCGGTCTGCACAGGCAGTTTCTCCATTACACGCCTGAGGTTGGGATCGGCAAGGCCGACAGCGTCGCCGCCAAGCTGGCGCTGCTCAATCCGGCGACGCATGTCGATCCCTTTCCGGCATACGTCGACGCCGGTAACGTCGACCTCGTACTCGACGGCGCCGATGTCGTGATCGACACCACCAACGATTCCGCAGTTCGCGAGTTGATCGGCGACTCGTGCGTCAGCTCCCAAACGCCGTTGATCGCCGCCGCGGCCGATGCTCTCGGCGGGCGAGTGGCGGTCTACGTGCCGCGCGAAAGCCCGTGTATCGGCTGCGCCTTCGCCGGCGATCGGCGCCCCGGGGCCGAGTCTCTCGGTCCGGTCAGCGGCGTCCTCGGCTCACTGCAGGCGCTCGTGGCGCTGAAGCTGCTCGCCGGCCTCGACGATGCTCACGCCGGTCAGATGATCTGGTTCGACGGGCGCGATCTAAGCTTCCGCCGTGAGCGGTTCGGGCGCAGGCCCGGCTGCACGTGCGCAGACGGCGCAGGCCCCTGCGATGTGTGATCGAATTGTTCGCCGATGACCGGTTTCATCCAGGAGATCCGTCAGGATATCGCCGCCGCCCAGGCACGCGATCCGGCTTCGCGCGGTCTGGGCAAGCTCGAGGTGCTCGCGACCTACAACGGCGTACACGCGATTCTGCTGCACCGCGTCTCGCACCGCCTCGACCGCTCGGGCGTCGCGTTGCTGCCGCGCCTGCTGTCGTATCTCGGCCGGATCGTCACCGGCGTCGAGATCCATCCGCGCGCGCTGATCGGCGAAAACATCTTCATCGACCACGGTTCCGGAGTGGTCGTCGGCGAGACCGCCGAGATCGGCGACAACGTGACGCTTTACCAGGGCGTGACGCTCGGCGGCACCGGCCTCGAGCCGGGCAAGCGCCACCCGACGCTCGAAGACAACGTCACGGTCGGATCGGGCGCCAAGCTGCTCGGACCGATCCGCATCGGCCACGGCTCGAAAATCGGCGCCAACTCGGTCGTGATCCACGACGTACCGCCGAACACGACCGTCGTCGGTAACCCCGGCCATCCGGTGCGCGTCGACGGGCGAAAGCTCGAAGAGGGTCCGGACACCGACTGGATCCATCTGCCGGATCCGGTGGCCGATGCGCTGGCCGGCCTGTCGGACCGGCTGCGGGAGATCGAACGCGATGTCGCCAGGCTCGACGGGCGCCAGGTTCCCGGCGATCCGCCGGACGCCCGGCCGCTGCGACGCCGAAAAGGCGGCCAGGACCCGGCCGGCGGCTAGGGGAACGTTCTCCTCGTCTATTGCGACGGTGCCGCGTCAAACGGCGTCGTGGACCGGCCGGTACCGCCGCTCCGGGGGCGAGGCTATGCTCGATGGATGGCTCAGCTTTTCGCCGATACGGACCTGCTCGCGGGCCTAAACGAGCCGCAACGCACCGCCGTCGTGCATCGCGGCGGGCCGCTGCTGGTGCTGGCTGGCGCGGGCTCGGGCAAGACGCGCGTGCTGACCCACCGCATCGCCCATCTGGTGCAGACCGGCGACGCGCAGCCCGAGAACATTCTCTCGATCACCTTCACCAACAAAGCCGCAGGCGAGATGCGCGAGCGCGCCGAAGGCCTGGTCGGGGGCCGCGCGCGGTCGATGTGGCTGATGACCTTTCACTCGGCCTGCGCGCGGATCCTGCGTTCGGAGGCCGAACTGCTCGGGTTCACCCGCGGTTACACGATTTACGACTCCGCCGACGCCCAGCGGCTGATCCGCCAGTGCCTCGAAGCGCACGAGGTCGATACAAAACGCTTCCCTCCGCGGATGATCCAATCGCTGATCTCCCGCGCGAAAAACCAGCTCGAAAACCCGGCGACCTACCAGCAGAAGGTCGATGGGGTCGTCGACGAAATCGTCGCCGCCGCCTACAAGACCTACGAACGGCGCCTACGCGAGTCCAACGCGATGGACTTCGACGACCTACTGCTGCGCGGCGTCGAGCTATTCGAGACCTATCCCGACGTGCTGGCCCGTTACCAGGGCACGTTCAAACAGATCCTCGTCGACGAGTACCAAGACACCAACGCCGCCCAGTACCGCTGGGTCGAGCTGCTCGCGCGCGAGCACCGCGACCTCGTTGTGGTCGGCGACGACGATCAGTCGATCTACGGCTTTCGCGGCGCCGACGTGCGCAACATCCTCGATTTCGAGAAGGACTTTCCCGACAGCGCCACGGTCAAGCTCGAGCAGAACTACCGCTCGACCGCGCGCATTCTCGAGGCCGCCAACGCCGTTGTCTCGCGCAACAGTGGCCGCAAGGGCAAAAAGCTCTGGACCGACGGCCCGGCCGGCGAGCTGATCCGGATTCGCCGGCTCGCCGACGAGCACGAAGAGGCCCGCTTCGTCGCCGGCGAGATCGAGCGGCTCACCGAGGACGGCGCGTCCAACACCGACATCGCGGTTTTTTACCGCACCAACGCCCAGTCGCGGGTGCTCGAAGACACGCTCGTTCGCTACCGCGTGCCGTACCAGGTGATCGGCGGAACGCGCTTTTACGAGCGTGCCGAGATCAAGGACGCGCTCGCCTACCTGACGCTGCTGGCCAACCCGAACGATGGGGTTTCACTGCAGCGCGTGATCAACGTTCCGCGTCGCGGGATCGGGAAAACAACCGTCTCGCGCTTGGTGGCCTTCGCCAACACGGTCGGTGAGCCGGTGCTCGAACTTGTCGGACGCGCGGAAGAAGTTCCCGGTCTCGGCGGGGCGGCGCTCAAGTCGCTGGCGCGCTTCTCCGAGATCATCGAGAGTCTGCGCGAGCGCGCCCGCGGCGAGCGGCACGTCGGCGATCTGCTCGAAGCCGTGCTGGCCGAGTCCGGTTACGTCGATGCGCTCAAGGCCGAGTCGACGATAGAGTCCGAGGGCAGGCTCGAAAACCTCGCCGAGTTTGTCGGCCTCGCTCGTGAGTACGACCTCAACTCCGTCGGCGACGACGAGGCCGGTCTGGAGGCGTTTTTGCAGCAGGTCGCCTTGTTCTCCGACCAAGACGACCTGACCGACGACGCCGGCGCGATCACTCTGATGACGCTGCACAACGCTAAGGGCCTCGAATACCCGGTCGTTTTCATGATCGGTCAAGAGGAAGGGATCTTCCCGCACTCGCGAGCCGTCGACTCCGGCGACATCGAAGAGGAACGCAGGCTCTGTTACGTCGGGATCACCCGCGCGCGCGAGCGTCTCTATCTGAGCCACGCGGCGGCGCGCACGTTGTTCGGCGAGCGCCAGTGGAACGAGCCGTCGCGCTTCCTCGACGAGATTCCGCCGGAGCACACGGAGGTCGCGGCCGAGGCGATCCGTGGCGGTTCGTTCGGCGGTGATGCCCGGCCGAACGGTTCGCCGAACTCCGGATTCGGCGGTTCGCCCGGCGGCGGCGGCCTGCCGATGGCCCGATTCAAGATCGGCGACGACGTCGAACACGCGAATTTCGGCGAAGGCGTCGTGATCGGCGCCGAACCGGGCAACATGATCGTCGTGAGATTCGCCGCCGACGGCTCGGAGCGCAAGTTCATCGCCGACTACGCGCCGATCACCAAACGAGCGCTTGGAGCCGGTCGATGAACGCCGAAAACAGCTACTCGGCTCCGCGACCCGAGCAAACGCCGTTTCGCGGCGACCCGCGCGACCCGGTTCCGTTCATCACCGACCGGCAGCTCGGCGACCTACCACGCGATCCGCGGCCGGCCGCCTACGTGCTTCCCCAAGACGGTGCGACCGCGGGCGAGATTCCGCTGACCGGACCCGCTTCGGCATCGCGTGGTGACCGATCCGCTGAGCCGGCGGCCGGCCGGCTGATCGCGGCGTCTCCGGACGACCGGCGACCGGCGCGTGTGGCCCTGGTGATCGGCGTTCTGTCGATACTCGTCTTCAACTTGATACTCGGCCCGATCGCGGTCGCGCTCGGTTTGAAGGCGATCCGCCGCGGAGAGGCAAAGCTCGGCCTGTGGGCGTTGTCGACCGGCGTCGCCGGCACGGCGATCGGAATCGCCGTCGTCATACTCTGGCTGACCGGGGTCCTTCCCAGCCTCGACGAACTGATGAACACTTAGATGGAGCCGGCCACGACAACAGCGGACGTCATCGACGGGAAGGCGTTGGCCGCCGTAGTCCGCGGCGAGGTCGCCGCCGGCGTCGCTCGGTTCCACGACGCGTTTGGCCGTCGTCCGGCGCTCTCGACGATCCTCGTTGGCGACGATCCGGCCTCGGTTCTGTATGTCGGCAACAAGCACAAGGCTTGCGCCGAGGTCGGCATCGTCAGCGAGGATCATCGGCTGGCGGCCGAGACATCCGCCGACGAGCTGATCGCCTTGCTTGCCGACCTTCAATCCCGGGACGAGATCGACGGCATCTTGCTCCAACTTCCACTCCCGCCGGGTCTCGATGCCGACGCGATGACCGAACTGATCGATCCGGCAAAGGACGTCGACGGTCTCACCGCGATCAACGCCGGACGCGTGGCGCAGGGTCGCGATGCGCTTGTGCCTTGCACACCGAGCGGCGTCATGCGACTGCTCGCTCACGCCGGCGCCGAACTCGACGGAGCCGAGGCGGTGGTGCTCGGCCGTTCCAACCTCGTCGGCCGTCCGGTCTCCTCGCTGCTGCTGGCGGCCAACGCGACGGTGACGACCTGCCATTCGCGCACTCGTGATCTGGCCGCTGTCTGCCGTCGGGCCGATGTACTCGTCGCGTGTGTCGGATCGCCGCGGATCGTCACCGCGGAGATGATCAAACCCGGGGCGATCGTGATCGACGTCGGGACGACGCGCGAGCCGGACGGTCTGGCCGGCGACGTCGATTTCGCCGCCGTATCCGAGATCGCCGGAGCGATTACGCCGGTCCCCGGTGGCGTCGGTCCGATGACGATCGCCTGTCTGCTCGCCAACACCTTGAAGGCCGCGCAACTGCGCGAGACCAGTACCGATCCGTCGTGATGTTTGCGAAGCTGCGCGGCTCGGAGTTCTTGACGATGATCGGCGCGATCGTCCTGTTCATCGCGACCTTCTTCGAATGGTGGGAGGTCCCCGTGCCTACCGATGAGCTCGGCGCGGTCGCCGCCGACGCCCTGCGCCTCGACTCATCGTTGCTGACCGGCCTCAATGTCTGGGATCTCAGCATCGGCCGGTGGTTTGTCTACCTCGCTCTGATCGCCGCGGCGGCGATGGTGCTGGCGGCCGCCTTCGGAGACACTCCCGAGTGGGCGGTGCAACTGGCGACGCCGACGATCGTCTTCGGTTTCGCCGCCACGCTGGTGCTCGCGATCCGCGTACTCGACGCGCCCGCCGACCGGGCCGAGCCGACGACCGCGCTCTACCTGGCCGTGGCCGGTTCTCTGGCGCTGCTCTGCGGCGGATGCTGGGCGATCCGCGACGAAATGCTGCCGTCGGCGTACGCCCAAGCTCCAGAGCCGGAAGTCGTGCACTTAGACTCTGCGCCGTGATCGAGCGCAAAGACGTCCAGTACGTGGCCGGCCTCGCGCGGCTGCGGTTGACCGATGCCGAGCAGGAGCGGATGGCCGGGCAACTGTCGTCGGTGCTCGGATACATCGAACACATCGATGAGCTCGACCTCGCCGGGGTGCCGCCGACCGCGCACGTCGTCGACCTCGTCAACGCGTTGCGTCCCGATGAAGTTCGAGAAAGCCTCTCGCGCGAACGGGCACTCGAAAACGCCCCGGAAATCGCCGACGGCGGCTTCGCCGTCCCGGCAGCCGGAAGCTGACATGAGCGAGGAGCTGGTCAGACTCTCCGCCGCCGAAGCGGTCGCGGCGCTCGCCGCCGGAGAGATCAATGCGGCCGAACTGTTCACCGCCTACGCCGACCGCGTCTCCGGTGACCGGCTCGGAGCATTTCTGTGGTGCAGCGAGACCAATGAGGCCGAGCGACGCGCGAGCGAACTGACCGGCACACCACTGGCCGGCGTGCCGATCGCGGTCAAGGATCTCTTCTGCATCGAGGGGGTTCCGAGCACGGCGGCCTCGCGAATTCTCGAGGGCTACCGCCCGCCCTACACGGCGACGTCGATCGCGAAACTAACGTCGTCCGGGGCGACCGTCCTCGGCAAGACAAACATGGACGAGTTCGCGATGGGTTCGTCAAACGAGAACTCCGGCTACAAGATCGTCAAGAACCCATGGGACCAGACGCGCGTCCCCGGCGGTTCCAGCGGGGGATCGGCGGCGGCCGTCGCCGCTGGACTGGCCCCTTGGGCGACCGGCACCGACACAGGCGGTTCGATCCGGCAGCCGGCGTCGCTCTGCGGTCTCGTCGGCCTCAAGCCGACCTATGGCACCGTCTCCCGTTACGGGATGATCGCGTTCGCCTCGTCGCTCGACCAGGCCGGGCCGATCACGCGCGACGTGACTGACGCCGCCTTGATGTTCAAACACATGCACGGCCGCGACGTACACGACTCGACGTCCACGGGCTTTCCCGAACCGGTGAACACGCCGGCCGCCGAGACGCTGGCCGGCCTGCGTTTCGGCGTGCCCGACACGATCGACTGGTCCGGCGTGCAGCCGTCCGTCAGGGCGATATTCGACACCTCGGTCGCGCGCATCGAGGAGCTGGGCGGTTCTATCGTAGAGGTCGGACTGCCGCACGCCGAGCACGGTTTGTCGGCCTACTATCTGATCGCGCCGGCCGAAGCCAGCGCGAACCTCGCGCGCTTCGACGGCGTGCGTTTCGGGCGGCGTTCGGCCGGTAACGGAATCTCCGAGATGTACGAAAACACCCGCGGCGACGGCTTTGGCGACGAGGTCAAGCGCCGCATCATGCTCGGCACCTACGCGCTCTCGTCGGGGTACTACGACGCTTACTACGGCCGTGCCCTACAGGTCCGCACGAAGATCTCCGATGATTTCAAGTCTGCGTTCGCGAGGTGTGACTTCATCGTCACCCCGACGTCGCCGAGCGTCGCCTTCGAGATCGGCGAGCGGATCGAGGACCCGCTGGCGATGTACCTCTCCGATCTGTTCACGGTTCCGGTCTCACTGGCGGGTATCCCGGCGATCTCGCTGCCGGCCGGGCTTTCGACGCCCGACGGTGCGGCGGTGGCGCGCAGCGGCGACTCCGGCGCTCTGCCGGTCGGCGTTCAGATCGTCGGACCGGCCTATTCCGAGAACAAGCTGCTCGACGCGGCCCATGCGTTCGAGCTTGCGACCGCGTTTGGCCCCGGCCCGTGGATCGGCGAGGGCTGATCGGATGAACGCCGAAAAGTTCGAGGCGGTCATCGGTCTGGAGATTCACGTCCAGCTGGCCACCAACACGAAGATGTTTTGCGGCTGCCGTCTGGAGTTCGGCGCCGAGCCCAACACGTTGACCTGCCCGGTCTGCCTCGGTCATCCCGGAGCTCTGCCCGCCGCCAACGAGCAGGCCGTGCGTTTCGCGATCGCCGCCGGTCTGGCGCTCGGCTGCGAGATCGCGCCACGCTCTATGTTTCACCGCAAGAACTACTTCTACCCGGATCTGCCCAAGGGCTACCAAATAAGCCAGTTCGACGTACCGATCTGCGCCGACGGTGAACTCGCCGGCGTGCGAATCCACCGCGCGCATATGGAGGAGGACGCCGCCAAGCTGATCCACGTCGGCGAGTCCGGCCGCATTCACGGAGCAGGGCGTTCGGTCGTCGATTACAACCGCGGTGGGACGCCGCTGGTCGAGATCGTCACCGAACCCGACATTCGGTCCGGCGCCCAGGCGCGCGAGTGGCTGCAGCTGTTGCGCGCGACCGTCAAGCAGTTGGGGATCAGCGACGTGAACATGGAGGAGGGCTCGCTGCGCTGCGACGCCAACATCTCGATTCGCCCGGTCGGCCAGGGCGAGCTTGGCACCAAGACCGAACTCAAAAACATGAACTCCTTCCGTTTCATCGAACGCGGGATCGACGCCGAGATAGCCCGCCAAACCGCTCTGCTCGAAGCCGGCGGAGAGATCATCCAGGAGACCCTGCACTTCGACCCGGCCTCGGGCTCGCTGACATCGCTCCGCTCGAAGGAGGAGTCGCACGACTACCGCTACTTCCCCGAGCCCGACCTTCCGCCGGTCGCGCCGTCGAGTGAGCTGATCGAGCAGATCCGCGCGGCCCTGCCGGAGCTGCCGCTGCAAAAAGCGGCCCGTTACGAGCAACAGCTTGCCCTGCCGGCCGACACCGCCCGCCTGCTGGCGTTCAAGGCCGAACTCGGCGCCTACTACGAAGCCGCGCTCGGTACTGTCGGCGGCCTCGACCCCAAACGGCTCGCCGACTGGGTGACCGGCGAGCTGATCGGCCGGATCGGCGCCGACGCCGACCCCGCGGCGTCAAAGGTCGCGCCGGCCGCGATCGCGAGCCTGGTTCAACTGGTCGCCGAAAAAAAGATCACCGGCGCCGGAGCAAAGATCGTGCTCGACAAGCTCGTCGAGGACGGCGGCGATCCCGCCGAGATCGTCGAGTCCGAGGGACTCGCCGCGATCGGCGACGGCGACCAGCTAAAGAGGATCGTCGAAGCCGCTCTCGAAGCCAACCCGCGGGCCGTCGCCGACCTACGTTCGGGCAAGGACAAGGCGATCGGCGCGATCATCGGGTTCGTGATGAAACAAACTCAGGGCCGCGCCGACGGCGGCGAGATCACGCGCATAGTGCGCGAACAGCTCGATCTTTAGGCGGATCGCGGGCGTCACTCAAACGTGGTAACGTGCTCGCAGTGCGCCTCCTGTGAAGCCGGTCGTGGTTTGGCTCGGCCATTGGTTGTCCCCGCCGGTTCCGTGCATCGGTAGCGCCGGAGTTTCGGACCCCCCCGAAAAACACGCGCGAATACCCGGCTCTCGACCGGTCGGCCGTTGGAGCCGGCCGGTCGCCGGGTGTTCGTATCCTCGGTCGGTGGAGTACATCGTCATCCCGCTGTTTTTCGGTTTCGTCACGGCACTCGTCGGCCGGGCGAAAGGCAGTTCGTTTTTTATCTGGTTCATCGCCGGATTCGTATTGCCGTTCGTCGGTCTGGCGGCCGCGATCCTCAGCCGCGATGAACGGCTCGATCCACGCCGCGAGTGCCCACGCTGCGCAAAGGTGCTGCCGATCTCGGCTCAGGTCTGTTCGCGTTGCGGCGAGGACATGGACTACCCGGACGAGCTGTTGGTGTAGGTGTCGGCGGCAGCGCCGGACGCACGCGCGGGAGGGCGGTAAAAAAAGAGCTTGCCCAAACACGCCGGCCGGCGCCGGAACCCCGTCTCTGACAGACCTCCCGGCGCCGGCCCTCCGGCCGTGGTTGTTCGACAACGCCCGCTCAGGACCAGCAGGGGTCCATCCAGGCGTCGAGATCCAGCTTCTTGCGCATCGGCATGAAGCCGAGCGCCAGCGACTTCGCGCAGAACTGTTCCTTGGTGCGCGAGTACTCCACCTCGAACACCGGCTTGCCCTGGGCGATGAACGGCTTGAGCATCTCGCATTCGTTGTACTGCGCGCACTGCTCGTTGACGGCGAAGTCGAAGTCGCCGACTAACTTGGCGACCTGCTCAAGGTCGTTCTTGAGCCCGACCGAGAGCCCGCGAGCATGGGCGGCGGCGGCGAGGAAGCGATTGAACTTTTCCTGATCGGCGGCGGTCAGCGGAAAGCCCGTATCGTTATCGAACCCGTCGACGTTGT
>JBASWU010000132.1:0-7397 GCA_049276635.1 Solirubrobacterales bacterium
GGCCGCCGCGCGAACGCCGGCCAGCGTACGGGCGATCCCGCCGATCAGCGCTGCGGCGATCGGTCGCTCGCTGCGCTTTGGCGGCGGAGACCCGTTGATCAAGATCAGCTCGGTCTCTTCGCCGAACGATCCACCGAAGCCGAGCCGGAAGTCGAGCGGTGAACCGATCACCAGCGCGACATCGGCGCCCTTGAGCGCGGTCGAACGCGCCCGGGCGAAGAACAGCTCGTGGTCGGCCGGGAGGCAGCCGCGGCCCTGGCCGTTGAGGAATACGGGAACCCGGAACGTCTCGGCGAGTTCGCGCAGCTCGGTCTCGCCGTGGCCCCAGTAAAGGCCGGTGCCGGCCATGATCACCGGCCGAACCGCATTCGCGAGCAAGGCCGCCGCGCGATCGATCAGCGCGGAATCGGCCGGGTCGAACAGCGCCGGATCGCTCTCGGCGAAGGGCGCCTCCGACGGCGCGCCCTCCATAAACACCAGGTCCATCGGCAGGTCGACGAACGCCGGTCCGCCGGCGACGCCGGGCGTCCCACGGCAGCTGGAGTAAGCGCGATCGACCAAACCCGGGATCTCGTTGGTCGCCTGAGCGGTTTCGGCGAACCTGGTGACCGGCCGCATGAACGGAACGTGGTCGATCTCCTGGAGCGAGCCCTGGCCCCAGCGAAATGACGGCGCCCGCCCGGCCAGCACGAGCATCGGCGACTGGTTCTCGTTGGCGCCGGTGATCGCGCTCATCCCGTTGGTGACGCCGGGGCCGGCGGTCAGCGCACAGACGCCCGGCTCGCGCGTGACCTTCGCCCAGCCCTCGGCCGCGAAGGCCGCGGTCTGCTCGTGGCGCACGTCGACGATCTCGATCCCGAGGTCACGGCAGCCGTCGTAGATCGGAAAAATATGTCCGCCGGACAGCGTGAACAGTTTGCTCGTGCCGGCTGCCTGTAGACGCCGGGCGATCAGCTTGCCGCCGTGTTCTAAAGCCGCGCCGTCATCTTGCCTGTCGCTTGCCGTCGGACTGGCGGACATCTCGGGTTCCTCCGTCGCGGTCGGTGGCCGGCCCGCGGCCGCCACGCTGAAAAGGGTGAGCACCGGCCGCCCTGGGGCCGGCCAGAGTGCCGATGGACGCAGGCATCCTACGGCGCATTACGGCGCCGCGAGGTCAACTGAACCCCGCCGGGCGCATTATTTGGTACCGCCGGTTGTATGGACGTGGGTCCACCACTCCATGTACGCCCGTCTAATTTTTCGTCAGAGTCCACACGGGATTGCGAAAACTGCTTAGAATGGATTTAAGAGACGCATGCGTCTCGGCCTCCGCGAGATTGCCCGACCGCGATTCGATTGGGGTATCGCAACCGGAAAACCTCGCGGGAGCTGCCATAGTTGACTTGAGTTGGCCAGCCAGCCAGCTAAACCGAAGTGGAGTCGGTTCTTCGTATCGCCGGCGCCGTTTCAGCGACTTAGCCTTTCTCATAACAGGGAACAAAAAAAACCGGAAGTGCGATATGTCTGCGATTGAAGTCCAAACTCATGATGGTGCTGGTCAGGCGATCGAACTGCCGCCCGGCGAAGTACGCGTGCTGATCGAACGTTGCCGACAGCTCGCGGTGACGACGCTGGGTGAAGCGATGGCGGTGGCGGCCGAAGCCGGCATCGAGGGTCTTGAGCCCGAGACCCTGCGCGAATGGCTCGAACAGGCCGAGATCGACGTACTCGATGAGATGGACGGCGATCACCAGGCGGAAGCTTCGTGGGCGGCGGCCGTCGAGCGCAAGAGCAAGCTCACCGAAACCCCCGCGATCGAGGGCACCACCGATTCACTGCAGCTTTTTCTCAAGGAAATCGGCCGGGTCGACCTGTTGACCGCGGCCGAAGAGGTCCAGCTGGCCAGGCGTATCGAGCGCGGCGACATGGACGCCAAACACAAGATGGTCGAGGCGAATCTGCGTCTCGTCGTGTCGATCGCCAAGAACTACCGCAACCAGGGGCTTTCATTCTTGGATCTCATCCAGGAGGGCACGCTTGGATTGGTCCGCGCGGCCGAGAAGTTCGACTACCGCAAGGGCTTCAAGTTCTCGACCTACGCCACCTGGTGGATCCGCCAGGCGATCGCCCGCGCGCTCGCCGACAAGGGCCGCACCGTGCGGATCCCGGTTCACGTCGTCGAAAGGCTCAACAAGATCACCCGCGCGGAGCGCCAGCTGATCAGCGAGTTCGGCCGCGAGCCGACGCTCGATGAGCTGTCGGCGGTCACCGAGATCTCGCGTGACGAAGTCGAGCAGATCCGCCGGCTCGCGCAGACGCCGATCTCACTCGAGAAACCGGTCGGCGACGAAGACGAGTCCGAGTTCGGCCAGTTCGTAGCCGACGAAAACGCACCCGACCCATTCGACTCCGCGTCGGACTCGCTGCGCCGTGAGAACCTGCACAAGGCGCTCGCCAACCTCTCGTATCGCGAGCGTCGTGTCCTGGAACTTCGCTTCGGCATCGGCGGCGCACAGCCCAAAACGCTCGACGAGGTCGGCAAGGTATTCAACATCACCCGCGAACGCGTGCGTCACATCGAGACGCATTCGCTGCGCAAGCTGCGCAAGCTCAGCTGGTCACAGGGTCTGCGCGAGGTCGCCTGACCCGCTCGCCGTCATCGCGGAGGGCTGTCAAGCACGCGACACCGGCGGCTTGGGCCTAAAGTACCCCTGCTGCCTGCCGATACCGACCAGAGATGGTCGACGTCGACTCCGCACTCGCCTACCTGGTCAAATCAGGCGGCTCGGACCTGCACATCAAGGTTCCTGCTCGTCCGATGCAGCGTCTCAACGGCGTTCTGCAGCCGATCCCGGACACCGACGCCGTTATGCCCGACGACGCGCTCGGCGTGCTTGAGTACATCGGCCGCGACCACCCCGACAAGGTCGAGGAGTTCAAGGAGGCCGGCGAGGTCGACTTCGCCTACGCCCTGCCGGGCGTGGCCCGCTTCCGCGTCAACTGCTTTCGTCAGCGCGGGTCGGTCTCGATCGTGATGCGCGCGATCGGGTTCGACATTAAGACGATCGACGAACTGCTGCTGCCTCCGGCGATCAAGAAGCTCGCCGAAGAAGAGCGCGGCGTCGTGTTGGTAACTGGAACGACCGGCTCGGGAAAGTCGACGACGCTGGCGGCGATCGTCCGCCACATCAACGACACGATGCCCAAGCACATCATCACGCTCGAGGATCCGATCGAATTCCTGCACCGCGACAGCATGTCGATCATCCAGCAGCGCGAGATCGGCAGCGACACCGAATCGTTCACCCGCGCCCTGCGGCGCATCTTGCGCCAGGACCCCGACCTGATTCTGATCGGGGAAATGCGCGATGAAGAGACCGTCGGCACCGCCCTCAGTTCGGCCGAAACCGGCCACCTCGTGCTCTCGACGCTGCACACGCTCAACGCGACCGAGACGATCAACCGCATCATCGACTTTTTCCCCCTGCACCAGAACAAGCAGGTGCGCGCGATGCTCGCCGGGACGCTCAAGGGCATCATTTCGCAGCGCCTCGTGCGCACCGTCGACGGCAAAGGCCGTGTGCCGATCTGCGAGGTGATGATCGCGACCAACCGGATCAAGGACATGATCGTCGACCCGGATCAGACCGGCAAGATCGAAGAGGCGATCGCCGAGGGCCAGTACTACGGCATGCAGACCTTCGACCAGGCGTTGCTGACGCACCTCAAAGCCGGCAATATCACCATGGAAGAGGCGATGAAGGCCGCGACCTCCCCGAACGATTTCAAGCTCTCGGTTGCCGCGGGCGGCCACTCGGGCAGCGGAATCGAGAAGGTCATGGAGGCGGCCAAGGCCGACCACGACGCCGCCGAGGCCGACCGCGACGCCGCCAGGGCCGACGCTGATGACGCCGGCGAACTCGCGGCCCGTATCGCCGCTCAGCGGGACTCCGGCTCTCCGGCATCGCCCACTCCGGCTCCCGTGCAGCTCGCTTCGACTCCGGCGTCGCCCGCTCCGCCGCCGCCCGGTTCCGCTCCGCCAATGCCCGCTCCGGCTGCGCCGTCGATCGGTCCCGACCGATCCGCCGCTCGGCAGCCGGCGGCCAATCAGAGCTGAAAAACCGCACGGCCGCCCTCGTCTGGCGTAGTCTGGACCGCGAGTCCAGATCCAGTTTTCGTCGTCACCACCGGGAAGTAGGAGGCCGGCCGTGCAGATCCAAGACCAATTCGCGCGCGACACCGAGTCGCCCGACTCGTTTTCGCTGCAGAACAACAAGATGCTCAAGATCGAACTGAGCGCGGTCACGATTCAAGCCAAGCGCGGGTCGATGGTCGCCTATCAGGGCGAGGTCAAGTTCGAGCACGCCGGCGGCGGCGGGCTGGGCCGCATGGTCAAAAAGGCGATGACCGGCGAGGGCGCGTCGCTGATGAAGATCGAGGGTTCCGGCGAGGTCTTTCTCGCCGACCAGGCGAACGAGATCCACCTCGTCAAGCTGGACGACGACGAGCTGACCTGCAACGGCGGAAACGTCTTGGCGTTTGACTCCGGGATCGATTGGGATATCACCCGGCTCAAGGGTGGGGTGGCCGGCGCGCTGGCCGGCGGTCTCTTCAACATCAAGCTGCGCGGAACCGGCTGGGTCGCGCTGACGACTGACGGTCCGCCGCTGCTGCTCGACGTCGGCGAGGCAGCGACGTTCGCCGACGCTCAGGCCGCGGTCTGCTGGTCGAGCGGCGTCACGACGCAGCTCAAGACCGACGTGAACCTCAAGACTCTGACCGGTCGCGCGTCGGGCGAAACGGTCCAGCTGGCGTTCAGCGGACGGGGCTGGCTACTGGTCCAGCCGAGCGAGGGCCGCTACTTCCCGGCCGCGCAGGGCGCGTAACTTCACTTTATGAAGTAATGGCGCTAACCTAGAAGTATGACCTACAGTGACAACACCGACTGTGGCGTCTGTGCGACGGCGGAGATTCTCTGTAGCAAGTGGACCGCGATCGTAATTCGCGACCTCGCCGAGTCGAGCGCACGTTTCTGCGAACTTGAGCGCTCACTGGGCGGCATCAGCCCGCGCACGCTCTCGCTGCGTCTGCGTGAACTCGAGAAAAGCGACATCGTCGAACGCAAGACGTTCGCCGAGGTACCCCCGCGCGTCGAGTACGCGCTGACAAAAAAGGGGCGGGCGTTGATCCCGATCATCAACGCGATGCGCGACTACGGCGAAAACTGGCTTGGCGACATCTACGGCTGCGACGACGAGCGGCCCGCTCGAACCGCCGGTAAGTCCACGACTTCTCGTCGGGTCAAGATCGCCAGCGCCGCCTAGAGTCGTCTGCCGCTCGCCGGGTCTTGATGGCGGCTCGCGGCAGGATGCCGCCCGCGCGCGACGAAATCGGCAGTCATGCGCGATCGAATGCTGCACGACGCCCTGCGCGCGCTGACCGAAGAAGCCGCGCGCCTGCTCGAAGGCCGTCTGAGCGACGGCGAGGAGATCCCGTTCGAGGTCGGCGCGGCCACTCGCCCACCGGTCGGCGCCGGCCCGGCTCTGTTCGCCTATAAGCCGATGACGGCGGACTTCGTGTCCTCGCACGCCGATCGGCTGCGTTCGCTGGACGCCTTTGACAACGCCGCCAATCAGCTTGCCCGCACACGCGGTGCGATCGCCTACCTGCGGCTGCGCGACGAGCCGGTCCTCGATGTCGGTGAGTTGACCCACGCCCGACTCGGCGTGCTCGCGTTTCTCTCGGCCGTTTGGTCCGACGCCGAGCGCTTTGACCAATGGCCGCCGCGGTTCGAGTCCGCCTACAGCGAGCTCGAGTCAGTCGCGCTGGCCGAGCGGCTCGTCACCACCGTTTTCATTCCCGTCCGGGGGGTCGTAGTCGACTGTGAGGTCGTCAACCTCGGCGCCGGTGTCGAACTGCTGGCGCCGGAGGAGCTCGACGGGGAGTGCGCCGACCGTTTCTCGGACTCCGCGGAGGGCGCCGATTGTTTCTGCGCGATTTCGATCGACGCCCCGAGCAACGCCCCCGCGCCGATGGCGGCCGTTCGTCATCAGGCGCGCCACGCACTGACCGCGCTGCGCATGTTCAAGCCGGGGAGCGTCTCACTCGGGCTGGCCGCCCAGGCCAACGTCGGCGGCGCCTGGCGGCAGGTGTCGATGCCGTTCACCGGCCGCCCGCGCGAAGAGGCATGGCGCCTGCTTCCCGGCGAAGCCGATGAGTTGCGCCAGTTCATGGCGGCGGTGCGTCGCGTCGAACGCCGAACGCGCGTCGCCTGGGCCTTGAAGCGGTTCGAGATGGGGCTCGAGCGCAGCGTGCCGGCAGAGGGATTGACTGATTTCATCGCTGCCCTGCGCGCATTGATCGAGGCTTGGGACGATACCGGCAAGGCCGCGCTTCCGGCACGCATTTCGGCGCTCTGCGCACGTGACAGCGAGCGGCTCCACGTGCGTGCGACCGTCGAAGCGGCGTTTGCCCTCGAACGGCTCGCGGTCGAGGGCAACATCGGCCGTGCCGACCGCAAACGTTTGGCCGGACAGCCGCCGCTTGAAGTGATCGCCGAGACCGAGCGCTACCTGCGAGCGCTGCTGCACGATCTGGTTTGCGGCTATCTCGCGACCGACCTGAAAAAGCTTGCCGACGAGATTCTGATGTCGGACGGTCAGCCGACCGGACCCGAAACCGCGTCGCACGATCCGGTGTATCTGGAGCCGGTGCCGGACATCGGCACCGCCGAGTCCGATCCGGCAGCGACCCGCGAGTTCGAAGTGGTCTTCGACGATACCGCCGAAATCAGCGCGCTCGACACCCGCGAGCACGATCGTTTTGCGGCCAAGCCGATGCCGGGGGATGTCATAGCCCTGCGTGGCGCGGTCGAGCCGCCCGCCTCCGCGCCCGTATCCGAGCACCCTCGCGATGATGAGGGCGGGGATGTGCGGCTAGAAGAACCGCCCGCCGGGGTCTGGACCTTGCGGCCGGCCGCCGAGATCAAGCCGGCCCCGGAGCTCTCGCTCGACCCCGAGCCCTCGCCCGACCTCTGGCCCGACCCCGACCCCGAGTCCTCGCCCGAGCCCGGCCCCGATTCGACGATGCGCGAGCTTGCCGAACGGCTGGTCGATGATTTCGACGACGCGCTCGGCCGCGCGATCGAGGCCGAGGCGCCGCCCCGCATCCCAGAGCCGGAGCCCGACCCTGACTCGCTGCCGCTCGTGCCCGATGCGGCACTCGGTCAACCGCCGCTTGGATTTGAGCCGCGACCCGAACGGGCGCGCCCGGACTCCGATCCAACCGGCGACGAGTCGCACGCGACCGGTGAAATCGACGCGGATCGACCGCGCCTCGCGGCTGATTTGTTTGAGTCGCCGCCGGCGTTTGATCCGGCGCCGTCGCGCGAGCAGGCCGGCGCTACGCGTGCGGCGCGA
>JBASWU010000133.1:0-31918 GCA_049276635.1 Solirubrobacterales bacterium
GCGGCGAACTCGTCGGTGCTGGCGAAGCGCTCGACCGGCGACTTGGCCATCGCCTTGGTCGTCGCGCTGTCGAGCGGCGGCGGCACGGCCGGGTTGATCGCGGCCGGGCGCGGCGGCGGATCGTTGACGTGCCTGAGCGCGATCGCGACCGACGAATCGCCGTCGAACGGCACCCGGCCGGTGAGCATCTCGAACAGCACGACGCCGATCGAGTAGATGTCGCTCGCCGCGCTAACCGGGCGACCCTGGGCCTGCTCCGGCGAGATGTACTGCGCCGTCCCGACCATCTGACCGGTCTGCGTGACGTCGCCGGCGACGGGATTGTGGGCGATCCCGAAATCAGTGACCTTGACGCTCCACTCGTCGTCGATCATCACGTTCTGCGGCTTGATGTCGCGGTGCACGATGCCTTTGCCGTGAGCGAACTTGGCCGCGGCGAGGATCTGCAGCGCGATGTGAATCGCCAGCTTGGGATCAAGCGCGCCCATCGCATCGATCACGTCCTTGAGCGATCGCCCGGGCAGATACTCCATCGCGATGTAGTAGGTGCCGTCGACGTGCCCGCGGTCAAACACGTTGACGACGTTTTTGTGTTGCAGCCCGGCGGCGGCCTGAGCCTCGCGCTCGAAGCGCTGCACGAACTGCGGGTCCTGGGCGAGCCGGTCGTGCATCACCTTCAGGGCGACCTTGCGCCCGAGATGCAGGTCGTCGCACAGGTAGACCTCGGCCATGCCGCCGGAGCCAAGCCGCTGGACGACCTGGTAGCGGCCGTCGATCAATGTTCCGGGTTGCAGAAGAGTCATTGCAGGAGGCTCCGAAATACGTCGCGGGCAATCGGAGCGGCCACCGTACCACCCTGCTCGGTGGTTTCCTGGATCGTCACGGCGATCGCGTAGCGCGGCCGCTGCGCGGGCGCAAAGCCGATGAACCAGGCCTGGTTGGAGGCGCCGCCGTTGGTCTCGGCCGTGCCGGTTTTGCCGGCGACGTCGATTCCCGCGAGCGCCGCGGCCGTGCCCGTGCCCTCCGCGACCACGTTTTGCATCATCGCGGTCAGTTCGGCCGCGGTTTTGCTGCTCATCACCCGCTCAACCCGGTCGGTCTCGATCCGCTTGGTCTGGCGGCCGACGCGATCGCGAAACTCGTTCGCGATGTGCGGGGCGACCCGCACGCCGTCGTTCGCGACCGTCGCGGCGACCGTCGCCATCTGGATCGGTGTCACCGCCAGCCGCTCCTGCCCGATCGCGACGCGCGCGACGTCGATCGCGGTGTCGTCCGGCAGCAGGTCGCCGGCCGAGCGCAGACCGCTGGCGACAACCTGACCGCGCGGCAGATCGACCGGCGGCTTCGCGTAAAAGCCGAAGCGCTTCATGTATTCGATCATCGTCTTGGCGCCGACCTCCTCGCCGACCTGCGCCCAGACGGTGTTGACGGAGTTGGTCAGCGCCGTGGTCAGCGATATCCGGCCAAAGCTGCGATCGCCGGAGTTTGACAACGGAGTGCCGCTGAAGTCCTGTGGCGATTTGCCGTCGAGCATGCTGTCGGTCCGGAATGCGCCGCCGTCGAGCGCCGCCGCGGCGGTGACGACCTTGAATGTCGAGCCCGGCGGGTAGGCGGCCTGCGAGACACGATCGAACAGGCGCGGTTCGCCGCCCCGGCCGTTTAGCGCCCGGTAGCCCGCCGCGCTGCGGACATCGTTGGGGTCGTAGCCCGGCGCGCTCACGTAGACCGGCACCCTGCCGGTGCGCGGCTCGATCACGACCACGGCCCCCGCGCGACCGCCCAGCGCCCGTCCCGCGACCTGCTGCGCCTGTTCGTCGAGCGCCGTCAGCATCGTCTGGGCCTCGCGTTTGCGTCCGAGCAGACTGTCGAGCAGCGAGACGAACTCCTCGCGCCGGCCGACCAGCTCGTCGTCGTAGTACCGCTCCAGACCAACCGCGCCACGCGACGCGAACGAGTAGCCGAGCGGATGCCCGAACAGCGCCCCCTGCCGGTATCGCCGCTCGTAGACCGCGTCGTTGCCGTCGTCGCGCCGCACACTGCGCGCGATCGCGTCGCCGCCCTTGGTGAGGATCGCGCCGCGCGGGTCGCGCAACTCGCGCAGTAGCGGGAGCTTGTTCAGCGAGTTCTGCTTCAGGCTGTCGGCCTCGACAATGCTCCAGCGCGCCGTGTAGGCCAGCAACAGCGAAAACAGCAGGACCACGCCCCAAAACACCCGCCGGATCGAACTGTTCATCGTGCCGCGCATGGTCTAGACCAGCCCGCCGCTGCCGACGTCCCGCTCGCGCCGTGCCTGGTTGGAGACGATCATCAACAGCGCGACGAGGATGAAGTTCGCCACGATCGAGCTGCCGCCGTAGGAGACCAGCGGCAGCGTCACGCCGGTCAGCGGGATCACCTTCGTCACGCCGCCGACGATCACGAACACCTGCAGCGCGAACACCGCCGTCAGCCCGGCCGCCAGCAGTTTGGCGAACGGATCACTGGCGAGTATCGCGGTCTTGAGGCCGCGTTCGACAAACACCAGGTAGACCATCAGCAGCGCAACGGCGCCGATCAACCCGGCCTCGTTGACGATCACCGCGTAGATCAGGTCGGTCTGAGCGGCCGGCAGGATCGGCGCGCCGCCGGAGCGCAGCAGCGCCTCGCCCAGGCCGACACCAAGCAGCCCGCCGTCAGCCTGGGCGAACATCCCCTGCGCGATCTGGAACGAACCTCCCTGAGCTCCGTACAGAACCGGATTCAGCGGATCGCGCCAGATATCGACCCGCGCGCCGACGTGCCCGACCGTGCTCTCGAAAAACAGGAAGCCGAAAATGAACATCCCCAGTCCGAGCACGAAATAGCTGCCCCGGCCCGTGGCCACGTAAAGCAGCGCCAGAAACCCACCGAAAAACATCACCGAGCTACCGAGATCGCGGATGAAAACCAGCAGCAGCATCGCGAAAGCCCAGACCACCAGCATCGGCCCGAAGTAACGCAGCGGCGGCACCGAGATCCCGAGAAAGCGTTTTTCGTACGCGACCATCAGCTCACGCGTGTCGGCCAGATAGGCCGCGATGAAGATCACGACGGCGATCTTCGCCAGCTCGGCCGGCTGAAAGGCGACCGGCCCGAGATCGATCTGCAGGTAGGCGCCGTTTTGTATCCCGCCGGTCAGCCGAGGCAGGACCAGCAGCAGTAGCGCGCCGGCCGCGATCGTGTAGCGGTAGCGCTCGAGCAGGCTTAGATCGCGCAAGATCAGGATCGTCCCGGCGAAACAGCCGAGTCCGAGCACGAACCACTGCGCCTGCTCGCGCGCCAGCTCAGGGTCGATGCGGTAGACGGTGACGATCCCGACCCCGGCCAGCGCCGCGGTGATCGGGTAGATGTAGGGATCGGCGTCGGGTAGAGCCGCACGGATGAACAGGTGCCCGGCCAGGCAGAGCACCAGAAACGCCGCCCCATAGGTGACGGTCAGGTCGTTGACTTCGCCGCCGCGCGCGATCAATACGGCGGCGAAGCCGGCACTGACGGCCAGCCCGACCGGCAGCAGGCCGAACAGTTCGCGGTTGCGGGCGCTCAGCATCGCGGCGTCGGGCGCACGGCGCCTACGGTCCGCCGGAGCTGGTCTGACCACGTTCGACCTGGGTGATCAGGTCCTCGGCGTCGCCGCGTGTGCGTAGCGTGTGATCGAGGATCGCCGCGCGCTGGAGTTCGTTTAGCCGCGATGCCGGTTTGGTCGAGACGTAGTCCTTCGTGTAGAGCTTGATGCTGACCGGGCCTTCGTAGGGCAGACCGCGGTACATCGTCACCAGGCCGTGCTCGTCGACGCCGAGGAAGTAGATGTTCAGCGACGCGACGAACGCGCCGCCGATCGCCAGCAGCAGCACGACCGACGCAAACCCGATGCCGAGCCACTTGCGCGAGCGCTTGGTCTGCGCGCGCCGTCTGCTCGCGACGCGAGCCGAGCGTTCGTCAGGCGGGACGTGCCCGTTACCGCCGGCCGCAGCGGTCTGCGGGCCGAATCCGCCCGGCGCTTTCTCGGCGGTGGCCTCGCCGGCGATCACCGCGGGCGCGTCGGCGATCGTCTCGGACCCGGTCTCGGCGACCGGGTGGTCACGTGTTTGGCCGTCACCGGCCACGGCGGCCGCTCCGGCGGCCGCGATCTTGAACGCGACGACCGTGATGTTGTCGACGCCGCCGGCCTGATTGGCGCGGCGGACCAGCTCGTCCGCGACCTCACGCATCGAGGACCGGGAACCGGCGATCTCGGCGATCTGCGCGTCGTCGACCATGCCGGTGAGCCCGTCGCTCGACAGCAGGTAGATATCGCCGGCCTTGACCGTGTGCGACAGCGTGTCGACCTCGACGTCGGCCTCCGGCCCGAGCGCCCGCGTCAGGATCGAGCGCTGGGGGTGCTGTTCGGCCTCGGCCTCGGTGATCGCGCCGCGGCGGACCATCTCGCCGACGACTGAGTGGTCGCGCGTCAGCTGGGTCAATTCGCCGTCGCGCAGGCGGTACGCGCGGCTGTCGCCGACGTGCGCGATCGTCAGTTCGTCGTCGCCGAGCAGCGCCGCCGTCAGAGTCGTGCCCATCCCGTGCTTGGACGGATCGCTGTTGGACTGATTGTGGATCTCGCGGTTGGCCGCCCTGACGACCGTCGCCATCCTCGGTTCGGGCGCCAGAGACTCGTCGAGCCCGGCGGCGAACGCGGCCGAGGCGATCTTCGACGCGACCTCACCGGCCTGGGCGCCGCCCATGCCGTCGGCGACGACAAACAGCGGCGAGCGCACGTAATAGGAGTCCTCGTTGGCGCGCCGCACACGACCGACGTCGGAGACGGCGGCGACGTCGGCGACGCGCAGAGTCATCGCCGGCATAGGCCTCTATTCCTCGTATCGAAACTCGGTGTCGCCAATGGTGATCCTGTCGCCTGGGGATAGTCGCCGCGGTGAGTCCACCCGCGATCCGTTGAGGAACGTGCCGTTCGTAGAGCCGAGGTCCTCGACAAAGTTATATGGGCCGCGCGCGAAAATCCGCGCGTGGCGCGATGAAGCAAACGGGTCTTCGACGATCACGTCGGCCGGTTTGTCGCGGCCGAGGCTCAGTCCGCCGATCAGATCGAAGGCGCTTCCGGGTTCGTATCCGAGCGCCGCGACGACCGTCAGCCGCGGGTGCACGCCGCGGCGCAGGTCGATCGGCGCGTTTGCGTCGCCCTCGGCCAGTAGCGGGTCAAACTCGGCTTCCGGCGCGCCGGCGAGATCCCGCGACGAGCTGCGTACGACCCAGATCACGAACAGGAACAAGAGGATCACGAAGGCAAACTTCAGTGCGACTGCGGCCGGATCTTCCATGTCCGCCCCCCTTTACTCCAGCACAAAGGTCAGCAGCGTATTGCCGACCTCGATCGTGTCACCCGAACGCAGCGGCTCCGGCCGGTCGATCGGCTTTCCGCCGAGCCGCGTGCCGTTGGTCGAGCCGAGGTCACTGACCACCCACTGGCCGCCGTCGACGCTGAACTGAACGTGACGGCGCGAGACGTTCGGGTCGTCGAGTCTGACGTCGGCCTCGCGGCCGCGCCCGATCACCGTCGCCGGCGGCGCCAGCGAGAAGCGACGGTCGCCGGTCTCGATCACGGCGCTCGGCGTGGCGCTCGGCGCGGCCGGCCCAAAGTCACGAGCCGGAGCGCCGAGATCGCGCGCGCTGTAGACCATCGTGTGCCCGGCCTGCTCGGCCGGCGGCGCCTCGACCTCTTGCGCGGGCACGTCGGCCAGCCGCGCCTGAATCCCGAACTGGCCGAGCTCCAGCCGCTGATCAGTCTCGATCGTCACCGACGGACGGCTGATCAGTGAGTAACCGCGCTTACGCGCGTGTTCGAGCAGGTAGAGCGACAGCTCGCGCGCGAGGCCGTCCTCGTAATGGGCGAACTGCTCGCGGTCGGGCGGCGACAAATAAATCGTGAACTCATTGGGCGCGTACGTGCGTGAGACCGAGGCGGCGCGGTGCGAATCCATCTCGCGCGCCAGCTTGCGGGCGAGCTCGATCGGCTGGACCTCGCTCTTGAACGCGGTCTTGAAGCCGCCTTCGACGAGCTGCTCCAACTTGGATTCGAGGTTCTTTAGAAAGCTCACGATCGTGGTTCCGGGCCGATGTCAAAACCTATCCAAACAGGACCCGCGCGGCCGTCGCCGGAATCCGTGCGCGAGTGATTTGTCCCCGGTCGGGACGGTTTCTCCGCGCCGTCGTCAGCTCAGAGGCCGCACCGCGATCGCGTCTCCGCGCGCTTCAAGGTCGCGCCGCCGGAAGACCCTACCGAGCCGGCGCGCCGAGGCGGCCGCGAGCAGACACGAGACCAGTGCGAGCGCCGCGGCGATCAGCGTCAGCGGCGGCACGGACGCATTGAGCGACTGCGCCACGGCGACCTGGGCGAAGATCAGGCCGGCCCCGAGACCCGCCCACCAGGCAAGACCGAGCCGCCGAGAAAAAAACACCGCCGCCAGGACGGATCCAGCCGCCCACAGGCCGGCCGAAGCCGCATACGCCGGACCGGCGAGCGCCGCGATCGTCTCGATCGCGCCGTCCACACTCGCGCGCGCGTCGGCCGCCGCCGGTAACTCGGCGGTCGCCGACAAGACGATCGCCGCGCCGCTGATCGCCTGTAGCGCCGCGGTCCACAAAAACGCCGCAGCCCCCCAAGCCGCGACGGCAGGCCAGTGGCCGAACGGGCGGACGGCCGCTGCCAGCGTCGCCACCGCCGGAACCAGCAAGATCAGGCCGGAGCCGGGCTGGCCGCCGGTAAACAGCGCGATCGAACCGGCGAACAGCGCGATCGGCCAGCCGAAATACGGCAGCATCGCGACGACGATCGCCGCGGTCACCGGCGGCACCGGCTGAATCGTCATTTGACAGGCGGCCATCGTCGCCGTCGTCGCCCCGGCCGCCAGTCCGCCGCATACCGCGCGAGTCGCCCGGGCCGGTCCGGCACGGGGTCCGCCGGCCACGTCGATCCGATCGGCGCTACCCGCCCCCAGCGGCCCGCGCGCGAACAACCCGCGCAGCGACGCTGTCAGCCACGACACATATCCGTCGTCCGGCAGATCCTCCGACAACCGCGGCAGCGCGAGACTCAGTTGACGCTCGAGCTCCGACAGGGGCGGACGCATCGACGGGTCGGCTTCGAGGCAGCGATCGACGCATTCGGCCAAGCCGATCGGCAGGTCCGCCCGCATCCGCGCCAGACGGCCGTGACGGCCACGCCCCGGTCTCGATCCGGTCAGGCACTCGAACAGCACGAGCGCCAGCGAGTAGACATCCGACGCCGGCGTGGCGATGTCGCCGGCCTCCTGCTCGGGCGAGGCATACCCGCGCGATCCCGCGTGCGGCCCGTAGCCGCTTTCGCTGTCGACGATGCTGGCGATTCCGAAATCCATCAGCTTCGCCGGTTGCGCACGCCGGCCCGAGACGCCGTCGATCCACTCGTCGGTGACGATCACGTTGGCGGGCTTGACGTCGCGGTGTACGACCCCGTGCGAGTGCGAGTGCGCGAGCGCCTCGCACAGCGCGTACCCAATCCGCCCGCAATCCTGGTCCGACAACAGCCCCTCGTCGATCAGCTCGGCCAGCGTGCTGCCCTGCACGAGTTCGCTGATCATGTAGATCCGGTCCGCCTCGGCGATGATTTCGTACAGCGAGACGATCGTCGGGTGGTTGAGCCGTGCGGTCGCGCGTGCCTCGCGCATCGCGTCGCCGGCGTCCGAGAGTTCGCCGTCGATCGGCAGTTCTTTGATCGCCACCGGGCGCTCAAGCAGCATGTCAAAGCCTTCCCAGACCATCCCAAAGCCGCCGCTGCCGAGCGGTACGAGCAGTTCGAAGCGGTCGCGCAGACGGGTGGCGCCGCGGTTGGAGGCGTCGCCGCGAGTGACCGCCGCGCGCAGTGACTGGGTGCGGATTCCCATGGCTAGAAGTTCTCGCCGGCATCCCCCAAGCCTGCAAAGCCCGCTGCACCGGCCTATCCGGCCGTTGTTATAGACATACTTTCGTTACGATCCTCGCCTCTGTAGAGGGCGTGTTATGACTCCGAATTCACCAAGCGAACAGGGCGTTCCGCGCCGCGGCGGGCCCGCGCGTCACGGCGGCGATCCGCATCAAGCGGTGGTTCAGCGCCGGGCGATCGCCGCGGTCGGCTTCGTCGTCTTTCTGATCGTCGTCGTTTTGCTTGCGCGCGGCTGCGCGAGCGCCGCCAAAGAGCGCGGCATCAAGGACTTCGTCAATCAGACGAACTCGATCATCACCCAGTCCAACCAGAGTTCACGCGACTTCTTCGACCTGCTGCGCAATCCCGGCGAGTCCGGCGCAACCGAGATCGAGACCTCGATCAACGAGCAACGATCGCTCGGTTCGGAACTGGTGCGCCAGTCGGGCAACCTCGACGCTCCCGGCGAGATGCGCGAGGCCAAGCGCTACCTGATCGAGACGCTTGAGTTCCGCCGCGACGGTCTGACGCAGATCTCTCAGCAGATCGGACAAGCGCTCGGCGACCAGGACCCCGAGACAGCCGGCGAACAGATCGCCGCCGACATGCAGAACTTCCTCACCTCCGACGTGATCTACTCGCAACGCGCCTACGCCTACATGAGCGAGGCGATCAGATCCAAGAAGGTCGACGGAGTCAAACCGCCGTCCAGCCAGTTTCTGCCGAGCCTCGACTGGCTCGATCCGGCGATCACGGTCGACATTCTCAGTCGCGCGCGCGGCGGTGGCGGCTCCAGCGCACCGGTTGCCCCGGGCCTGCACGGTACCGGGATCACCGGCGTCAGCACGCAGCCGTCGGGTACCCCGTTGGGCGAAAGCGGCGACAACGACCTCGGCGGCGCGCGTTCGATCGTCGTCGACGTTGCGAACCAGGGCGAGAACGAGGAGAAAGACGTTGTCGTGTCGGTGCAGATCTCGGGCTCCGGCACGCCGATCCGCCTACAGGACACGATCGGCAAAATCGCCGCCGGCGGGACCGCCAAGGTGACGATCCCGCTGACCCGCACGCCGGCCGCCGGTAGCAAGGCGACGTTGAAGATCGAGATCCGTCGCGTGCCCGGCGAGGAGAACACCGACAACAACCGGGCGAGCTTCAGCGCCACCTTCTAACGGGACCGGCTGCGCGCGGTCAGCGATGTCCCATCGGTCGTTAGCCGCTCGTCATCGCGGCGAGTCCCGCGTGTCCGGCAAGTAGGCTGAAAGCCATGACCTCGCCCGACGGTTTATACGACTGGCTCGCGCTTTCCGGGGCGCTGGCCGGCGCTCTCGCGCTGTTGATGCTGATCGCGATCGGATGGAGCGTGCGCCGCCTGCGCCGCGCGCAGAAAGTGGTGATCGGGGACAGCGAACGCGACGTCGTCGCCCACGCCGCCGCCATGCAACGCGAATTCATCGCTCTGCGCGACTGGCTCGACGAGGCCGGTGAACAACTCGACACACGCATGACCAACGTCGAGCGACGGCTCGACGGAGCCGTCGCCCACACGGCGATGCTGCGCTACGACGCCTACGGCTCGATGTCGGGACGCCAGTCCAGTTCGGTCGCGCTGCTCGACGAACACAAATCCGGAGTCGTGCTCTCGGCGATCCTGCATCGCAACCACTCGCATCTCTACGTCAAGCAGTTGGTCGGCGGCGAGTCCGACATCGAGCTCTCGCCCGAGGAGCACGAGGTCGTGGCGATGGCCTTCGCGGCGGCGGACCGGCCCGCCGCCTCGCAAGACCGGCCCGCCGCCACCGGCGAAAACTCCCGATGAGCGCCGCCGCCACGGACGACGGATTCCGCCCGGCGACGATCTCCTACCTCGGGCCACCGGGCACCTTCAGCGAGGAGGCCCTGCGCGCCGCGCTCGGCGATGCAGCCGGGTCGGTCGAATTGGTCGCCGCCGAGACCAACCGCGACGTCGTCCTGGCCGTCGAGAGCGGCGACGTCGACGCCGCCTTCGTGCCGATCGAGAACTCGGTCGAGGGCGCCGTCACCGAGACACTCGACGCGCTCGTGCACGAAGCGCCGGCCACGCTGATCGCCGGCGAGCTGGTCTGGCCGATCCACCACTGCCTGATCGCCGGCGGCGAACTCGCCCTCGCCGAGATCACGGCGATCGCGTCTCACCCCCAGGCGATCGCACAGTGCTCGGCCTTCATCGCCGAGCGCCTGCCGGCCGCACGGCGCGTACAGGAAGCGTCGACGGCCGAGGCGGTCCGCGAGGCGGTCGAACGCGGCGGCGGTTACGCGGCGATCGGATCGCGAATCGCCGCCGAGCGTTACGGCGGTGTCGTGCTCGAAAGCCAGATCGAGGATGTCGCCGGCAACCGCACGCGATTCGTCTGGCTGGCGAAGACCCCGCTCGCGCCCGGGTGGCTGGGAACCGGCCCCGACGCGCCGCGCAAGACGTCGGTGGTTTTTTCGGGATTCAACGACACGTCGCCCGGCGCGCTGGTGAGCATTCTGTCCGAGTTCGCCTACCGCTCGGTCAACCTCAGCAAGATCGAGTCGCGTCCGGAGCGAACCCAGTTGGGCCACTATCTGTTTTTCGTCGACCTCGACGGATCGACGGCGGAGTCGCCCGTCGCCGACGCGATCGAGGCGATCCGCGCCAAGGTCAGGGAGATTCGCGTGCTCGGTTCGTTTCCGGCGCACGAGGCCTGAGCCGCCGATCACGTCGGTCCCTCGCGAAGCCCGGAGCCTCCGGCCGCACCCGCCGTGAAGGCTCAACCGCCGCGCGCGCACCGCCGCCGCGGTTCACACAAAACATCCGTTACCGACGCCGAGAGGCTCTACACTGCGAATCACCGATGGCCAGCAAGGTGGCGCCCAGCCTACGGGACAACCCCGTAGAGCCCGGCGAGCGGTACGGGCTCTCAAGGTCGGAGACCAGCGGTTTCCCGGCCTCTACCTCCCTTGCGCCCAAAAACGGGATCAGCGAGCTTCCCGTCGACCGACCACCGGTGTCCATCGAGCACGCCAACACCGCCGGCGGCGGACTCTCGGGACGCGTACTCGTGCTCAACGCCTCCTTCGAGCCGATCAACGTCTGCACCGTCCGCCGTGCGATCGTCCTGATCCTCAAAGAGAAGGCCGAGGTGATCGACGAGACCGACTTTGAGCTGCACGCCGAGAAGCTCTCGATGACCCGCCCGAGCGTGATCAGGCTGACGACCTACGTGCGAATCCCCTACCAGTCGTTTCGCCGCAAGATCACCCGGCGCGCGGTGTTTGCGCGCGACCGCTGGGAGTGCCAGTACTGCGGCAAGCGCGGTTCGCTGACCGTCGACCACATCGTGCCCCGATCGAAGGGCGGCGACACCAGCTGGGAAAATGTTGTCGCCTGCTGCCCGGGCTGCAACCGCCGCAAGGGCGACCGCTCGATTCGCCAGTCCGGCATGAAGTTGCGAGCCCATCCACGGGCCCCGCACGCGACCATCTTCATCCACGTCGCGAGCCCGACGATCCCCAGCGCCTGGCAGCCATACGTCCCGGCCGCCGCCCAGTCGGACACCGGCGCCGGACCGGGTGCGCCGCCGCATGAAGCGGCCGCCTGACTCGCCGCAGGGGCCAGCGGCCGCCCGCGTCTGATCCCGATCCCGCCGATCGGATATAGGATCAGCGCGAAGAATTTCGAGAAACCCACAGCCCCATCGGAGGAATTACCCATGGCATATGAAGTTCCAGCTCTTTCCTACCCCTACGATTCGCTGGCTCCGACAATCGATGAAGAGACGATGCACCTCCACCACGACAAGCATCACCAGGCTTACGTGGACAAGGCCAACGCCGCGCTCGAGGGCAGCGAATGGGCCGACAAGCCGATTGAAGAGGTCGTCGCGAATCTGTCGAGTCTGCCGGCCGACAAGCAGGGTCCGGTGCGCAACAACGGCGGCGGCCACTACAACCACTCGCTGTTCTGGGAGTCGATGAGCCCCGACGGCGGCGGCGCCCCCGACGGCGACCTCGGCGCGGCGATCGACGCCAAGTTCGGCTCGTTCGACGCCTTCAAGGAGCAGTTTGAGGCCGCCGGCGTCAACCAGTTCGGCAGCGGCTGGTCATGGCTCGTGCTCGATGGCGGCGAGCTGGCGATCGTCTCGACCGCCAACCAGGACAACCCCGTAACCGACGGCAAGACACCGCTGCTCGGCAACGACGTTTGGGAGCACGCCTACTACCTGACCTACAAGAATGCCCGCCCGGCGTACCTCAAGGCCTGGTGGGACGTTGTGAATTGGAGTGTCGTCGCGGAGCGTTACGCGGCGGCCAAGTAGTCGAGACGCCGATGTGCGCGGGCTTGATCCGCGCACATCGGCGCTGCTCATTTCTGCCGTTGACCCGCATTCCCAAGCGGAACCCGGCGCCGCTCTGATCCCCGAAACCAATCCGCCTCGTCTAGCGACCGCTGGCGCCGGATGAGGATGGACCCCGGCGCCAGCCGGGGATGGATCCTCGCGTGGCGCCAGCTCTCCTGGCTACTCCTCTACCGCGTCGTCCGTGGCCGCCGCCTCGGCGGCCTCGGCCGCCTCGCGCGCCTCAAGCTCGGGATTCTCGACCATCTCCATCGTCGCCCCACCGCCGGCCGGACCACTCGCTTGATCCGGCGCATTGTCGGCCGCATCGGCCGCTTCGCTCTCCATCACCGGCGCGACCGCGCTGACGCGGTCGTCGTCCTTGATGTTCATCACGCGGACGCCCTGGGATGCTCGCTTGTACCGCGAGATCTCGTCGGCGCTGGTGCGCTGGACCATACCGCCCTGCGACATGAACAAAAGCTCCTCGCCGGGACGCACGATCAACGCGGCGGCAAGCTCGCCCTTCTTGTCGGTCAGTTTGATCGTCAGCACACCCATCGTGCCGCGGCCCTTGACCGGGTACTCGCTGATTTGAGTGCGCTTGCCGTAGCCGCCCTCGGTCACGACCAGCAGGTCGGCGTCGTCGCGCGCGACCTCCATCGCGATCACCTCGTTGCCCTTCTTGGCGACGTTCATCCCGCGCACACCGCCGGTGTCGCGGCCCATCGGCCGGGCCTGTTCCTCCTTGAAACGCACGGCGTGACCGGAACGCGAGACCATGATGATGTCGTCGTCGCCCGTGGTCAGGCGGACGGCGACCAGTTCGTCGTCGTCGCGGATGTTGATCGCGATGATGCCGTCGGCCTTGATCGGCGTGTTGTAGGCGAGAAACTCGGTCTTCTTGACCTGGCCGTTCTTAGTGGCGAAGGCCAGATACTTGGCCTCGGTGAAATCGCGGGTGGCGATTACGGCCTGCACCCGTTCGCCTTCGCGCAGCGGCAACAGGTTGACCAGCGCGCGGCCCTTCGAGGTACGCGACATCTCGGGCAACTCGTAAACCTTCTGGCGGTAGACCTTGCCGCGGTTGGTGAAGAACAGCAGGTAGTCGTGAGTCGACGAAATGAACAGATGTTCGATGTAGTCGTCGTCCTTGGTGTCCATTCCCTTGATGCCGACGCCGCCACGCTTCTGCGAGCGGTAGGTGTCCAGCGGCAGCGATTTGATGTAGCCGGAGTTGGTGATCGAGATAACCATCTGGCGGTCGGCGATCAGGTCCTCCATCTTCATGTCGGCCTCTTGGTCGGTGATGATCGTGCGCCGTTCGTCGGCGTAGGCCTCGCGGATCTCGAGCAGCTCTTCCTTGATCACGCCGTAGATCTTCGCCTCGTCGCCGAGCAGTTCGCGCAGCTCCTTGATCAACTCGACCAGGTCGTCGTACTCGCTCTGGATCTTGCCGGACTCCATCGCCGTGAGCCGCTGGAGGCGCAGGTCCAAAATAGCCTGTGCCTGCTCGCGCGAGAGCGCGAACTTGTCCATCAGGCCCGTGCGAGCGACATCGGGGTCGCTCGAGGCGCGGATCAGCGCGACGACCTCGTCGATGTTTGCGACCGCGATCAGCAGTCCGGCGAGGATGTGTGCGCGAGCCTCGGCCTTACGCAGCTGGTACTTGGTGCGCCGGGTGATGACCTCCTTCTGGTGAGCGAGGTAGTGCGTCAGCACCGCCTTGAGGCTCAGCAACTGCGGCACCCCGTCGACCAGGGCGACCATGTTGACGCCGAAAGTCTGCTGCATCGCGGTGTGCTTGAACAGCTTGTTCTTGACGACCTCTGGGATCGCGTCGCGCTTGAGCTCGATCACCAGGCGCATGCCGTTGCGGTCGGACTCGTCTCGCAGATCGGAGATCTCCGGCAGCTTCTTGTCGCGGGCGAGGCCGGCGATCTTCTGGATCAAGCCGTCGTCGCCGCCCTTCTTGACCATGTAGGGCAGCTCGGTCACGATGATCGCCTCTTTGCCCTGGCCGATCGGCTCGACGTGGCAGATCGCCTGCATGCGCACCCGGCCACGGCCGGTCTCGAAGGCGTTGCGGATCTCTTTGCGACCGAGGATCGCCGCGCCGGTCGGAAAGTCCGGCCCCTTGATGTGCCGCAACAGGCCGTCAAGGTCGATCTCGGGATCGTCGACTACGGCGACGGTGGCGTCGATCACCTCGCCGAGGTTGTGCGGCGGGATGTTGGTCGCCATCCCGACGGCGATTCCCGTCGAGCCGTTGACCAGCAGGTTCGGGAAGCGCGCCGGCAGGACCGTCGGCTCGAGCGTCGTCGAGTCGTAGTTGGGCTCGAAGTCGACGGTGTCCTCGTCGATGTCGCGCAACAACTCGGTCGACACGCGCGCCAGGCGCGCCTCGGTGTAACGCATCGCGGCCGGGCGATCGCCGTCGATCGAGCCAAAGTTGCCCTGGCCGTCGACCAGCGGCGCGCGAATCGCGAACTCCTGGGCCAGGCGGGCGAGCGCGTCGTAGATCGACTGGTCGCCGTGCGGGTGATACTTGCCCATCACCTCGCCGACGATGAAGGCGCACTTGCGGTAGGCGCGGCTGGGACTGAGCCCGAGGTCGTTCATCGCGTAAAGCACGCGGCGATGGACCGGCTTGAGACCGTCTCGGACATCGGGCAGCGCGCGCCCGACGATCACGCTCATCGCGTACTCGATGTACGACGAGCGCATCTCGTCTTCGAGCGTGCGCCCCTCCAGGCGTCCTTCTAGGGGCGTTTGGCTAGACATCGATGTTTACCGCCTCTCGTGCGTGCTCGTCGATGAACGCCTTGCGCGGCTCGACCTTGTCGCCCATCAGCGTCGCGAACATCTCCTCGGCGGCGGCGGCGTCCTCGATCGTGACCTGCTGCAGGGTGCGGGTGTCGCGGTTCATCGTCGTCTCGGCCAGCTGTTCGGGGTTCATCTCGCCGAGTCCCTTGAAGCGCTGGATGCGCGCGCCCTTGGACGCCATCTCGACGACCTTGGTGTGCAGCTCCTCGTAAGAGGTGACCTTCTGGAACGTTCCGTCGAGCTCGATCTCGATCGGCAGCTGGCCGACCAGTTCGGTGAGCGTCTCCTGGACCTTGACGAACTCGCGAAACTCGCGGCTCTCAAACAGCGAGCGCCCGAGGTGGTGGACCTGGGCGTGGCCGGTGGCGCTCTCGATGCTCTTAAGGGTCAGGTGCGTCGCGTCCTGGCGGATGAACTCGACCGCCAGAACGCTGCCCTCGTTCTTACCCTCCTGCGCGAACGTGACGATGTCGGCCACGTCGGTGAGGCCCCTGGAGACGATGCTCGTCTTCTCGAGAAACTCGACGGCGTCGTGGCCGTGGTCGGCGCGCAGCGCCGTCGACCAGCCCTGGTGCTGGCGGAACAACTTGGAGAACCGCGTCCAGCGCGCCTCTGTCAGCTTGAACTCGGCCCCGTCGCGGTCGATCAGATTGAACTTGTCCCATTTGTTGGCGAGCACGAACTCCTCGAGTTCGGAGTCCTTTTCGAGGTAACGCTCGGTGCTGCCGACCTTGACCTTGTAGAGCGGTGGTTTGGCGATGTAGACGAAACCGCCGTTGATCAGCTCGCGGGTGTGGCGGAAGAAGAACGTCAGCGCGAGCGTGCGGATGTGCGCGCCGTCGACATCGGCGTCGGTCATCAGGATGATCTTGTGGTAGCGCAGCGTCTCGAGGTCGAACTCGCCACCGATGCCCGAGCCGATCGCGGTGATCAGAGCCTGGATCTCGAGGTTCGCGAGCACTTTGTCGGTGCGCGCCTTCTCGACATTGATGATCTTTCCGCGCAGCGGCAGCACGGCCTGGGTGTTGCGGTCGCGACCCTGCTTGCCTGAGCCACCGGCCGAGTCGCCCTCGACGATGAACAGCTCGGCAAGCGCCGGATCCTTGACCGAACAGTCGGCGAGCTTGCCCGGTAGCGCGGAGTTCTCGAGCGCGCTTTTGCGGCGGGTCAGATCGCGCGCCTTGCGCGCGGCTTCGCGGGCGCGCGCGGCGTCGATCGCCTTGGTCAGGACCGCCTTGGCCTCTTTGGGATTCTCTTCGAGAAACTCGGCCAACTTGCGGTTGGTGACCTGTTGAACGAGGCCCTCCATCTGCGGGTTGCCGAGCTTGCCCTTGGTCTGGCCCTCGAACTGCGGCTCCTGTAGCTTGACCGAGACGATCGCGGTGATGCCCTCGCGCAGGTCCTCGCCTTCGAGGTTCTTGTCCTTCTCCTTGAGCAGGCCCGTCTCGCGCGCGTAGACGTTCATCGTTCGCGTCAGCGCGCTGCGGAAACCCGAGAGGTGCGTGCCGCCGTCGTGCGTGTTGATGTTGTTGGCGAACGACAGCAGCGTCTCTTGGTAGGAGTCGTTCCACTGCAGGGCGATCTCGACCTCTTCGGCGTCGGTCTCCTCGTGGAAGTAGACGATCTTCTTGTGCAGCGGCTCCTTCGAGCCGGTCGAGTGGAGGTAGGCGATGAAATCCTGGATGCCGTTGTCGTATTTGAAAATGTCCTCGCGCCCGCCGGAGCGCTCGTCGCGCAGGCTGATCTTCAGGCCGCGCGTCAGGAACGCCATCTCGCGCAGGCGGGTCTGCAGCGTCGTGTAGTCGAACTCGAGCGTCTCGAAGATCGCGTCGTCGGGCCAGAAGGTGACCGTCGTCCCGGTGTCCTGGGCGTCGCCGGTGACCGCCAGGTCGCCCTGCGGGATGCCACGGGCGTAGCTCTGACGCCAGATCTTGCCGTCACGATGGATCTCGAGATCGAGAGTTTCGGAGAGCGCGTTGACCACCGAGACGCCGACTCCGTGCAGACCGCCGGAGACCTTGTAACCGCCGCCGTCACCGAACTTACCGCCGGCGTGCAGCACCGTCAGCACGACCTCGGCCGCGGGGCGGCCTTGTTTTTCGTGCATGTCAGTCGGGATACCGCGGCCGTTGTCGATCACCGAGACTGAGTTGTCGGGGCGAATCGTGACGGAGATCTCGTCGCAGTAGCCGGCGAGCGCCTCGTCGACGGCGTTGTCGACGACCTCGTAGACGAGGTGGTGCAGGCCGCGCGGGCCGGTCGAGCCGATGTACATACCGGGACGCTTGCGGACCGCCTCGAGACCCTCGAGAACGGTGATGTCCTGAGCACCGTAGTCCTCGGAGCCGCGGTTCTTCTTTTTTCTCGCCTTGTCTTCGGCCGATTCGTTGGCCGGTGTCAGCGTATGGTCGTTCTCGTTCGGCGAATCCGCCATCTGATGGTCCTTCTACCGAATGCGATCCGGTCTTTTGAGATCGGCGGTTGCGCCGATCCGACAGCTAACGGCCCAGCGGTCCCGAAAGATGCTTCGAAACACAAAAACCCCGGCTTGCTGAGTGCGGCGGCTCATACGGAAAAGGTACGCCGCGCAGGCCGGGGTGAGAGCCTCCAATAGTGACCCACACAATAGCATCCAGGCCGGCCGGAATCGCCGCCTCTCGACCGGCTCAAACCCGCATGGTTAAGCCATAAAGCATGAATGTGACGGCACCGTTGCGAAACTGCCACGCAGCGGCCGGAAATATGTCACCCGACGCGGAATTTCAGTTCCCGGGGAGCCCCGTTTGCCAGATGCCGCACGAGCTTCTCGAGCAGCTCCATCTTGATCATTTCGAGTTCGTGAGCGATCACCGAATCGTCGCATTCGACGACGATCACGCCGGCCTTCTCCGCCACCGGCGAACTCCAGCCGGCGACCGTCTCGCCGACGGCCAGCGGCCAGCATCGCTGGATCTCCGCCAGCAGGCTCGGCGGCTGAACGTCGCGGGTCAGGCCGGCGAGCGCCTCGGCGATCGGGACGGGTGCGCGGCGTCGGGACATCAGACACAGACTACGCGCGCCGGCGCCGGTTGGTCGTGCGAGGACGGCCAGTCAAAGCTCGGCCGCGGCCGGAGCCTCGTACCACCGCGGCATCCTGCCGATCGCCTCGGTGTGGATCCAGTACTGGTACATCAGGCTGACCGCGTGCATGCCGACGACCATCGCCGGGCTGAACCCCAGCAGCGCGAGCGGCGCCCAGAACGGCAGCTTGGTCATCAGCGCCCACTTGGCGCAGGGCCGCGTGACCGTTGATTCACCCGGCCAGCCTCGCCACCTGCTGGAGATCTGGCGGAGCGGCTGAACGCGCACGCTTGGAAAGCGTGTAGGCGGAAGAAACTTGGTTCGACGGTTCGAATCCCTCCGTCCCCGCCAGTTAGGAAATGAAGTCATTGGCTCGCCCGCTACACGGGCTCGCCAGCCGTTTTTCGGGGAAATTTCAAGCCGTTTTGAATTTGGCGTTGAGGCCGCGGAACGTTTTTACAATTCGCCGGAGTATTCTGAAAATAAACATTTTCGTATGTCATCAACCGAAGGTTGGGTGGCAATCGCGAAAGAATTTACGCCCCCAAAGCATTAGAACTCTCGTTCCGCACTTCTCGCGGGCGTTATCTCCCCCCATTAGTCGGAGCGGGTGAGCGGGCTGCTCAGGGTTCGGGCGTGGCGCTGAGGTAGGCGCTGGCGGGCATGCTGAGGAGGTCGAGGACCTGGCGCTGGAGGTCGTTGAGTTCGGGCTCGAAGGTCTGCACGATCTCGCCGCTTGGAGTGGTAAGGCGGTGGCGGGCGGTGTCGGCGTAGAGGTCGAATACGCGGGCGGCGGTAGGCGCCTTGGAGGGGCGGCCTTCGTGGTAGAGCGCCAGTTCGGGGACGTTCTCGCGGACCATCGCGGCGCGGAGCTCACGCTCGATCAGGCACTGGACGAGCAGCGCGATGAACTCACAGCACGCGAGGCCCTCGATCCGGGGCGGGGACTTCAGCTCGACCGGGGCGGCCCTGAGCACAGTCTTGAGCTGGTGGTGGCGTTTCTCGAGATTGGGCTGGTAGCGGTAGGCGCCGAGCAGCTCGGGGTCGGTCAGGTCGCGGTCGTTGCTGACGAGTGGGAAGCAGCCGTCGGTGGCGGCGTCGTAGGCGATCTGCTAGTCATCGACCTTGAATGGTCAGCGTGAAGATCGTCTTGGCGGTCTTGGCGGTCTTGGCGGTCTTGGCGGTCTTGCGGTAGCGCGTCTCGGGGCCGGGGCGTCCGCGTTTCTCCTGGCGGAAGCCCTCCTCGGCGCGCTCCTGGATGTCGTAGCTGATCCAGCGCGCTGCGCCCGCCGCGGTGAGCGCCGCCTGCGCGGCTTCGTCGGCGGCGACGAGCGTCTTGAGGCGTGTGCGTGGTCCGGCCATGCGGGCTTGGACGCTCTCCAGCGCGAGCATCCGCTGCTCGATCTTGGCCCGGCGGGCTTCGGCGTCGCGCTCGTGCTTGTGCGAGGACCGCGCCCAGACGATGCGGTGACCCTCGGATGTCGGGATCGGCGCCGGCGCGCTCCGAGTGCTCACGGTGAAAGTTGCCGCCCCCCCTCGGACCACTCACTCACCCCGATTAGGAATGCGGGATGCCGGCGGACGCCGAGCCGGCGTGCAGCGCGGCCCGTGCCACGGGCAGCGGTGCAGGCCCCGTTCCGCCACCGCCGAACGCGTGCGCGGCCGACACATCACCGTAGAAGAAGTCGAACTGCACAGCGCCGGCATTGTGACCGGCCGTGTCCAAAACGCCGACCACGATCGAGAGTGCACCAACGATCGGCATAGCGCGGTAGAAGAGCGGCGAGCGTCGTGACGGATCCACGCAGGCCACGATACAGCCGGCCTCGGAGCCTTCCTGCCCCCAGCCTGGATCCTGCATTTGATCCACCTTTCCCAGAGTCTTCGTGCCCCCGTTCCGCGAGGGATCGACAGGTCAAACCATCACCTCCGTCTCGACTTCGGGCCACCTGCAGTAGAGCACGCGCGCCTGATCGAGGATCAGCTGGGCTGCGTGATCGCGGCTCATGCGCCCGCCGCCGTTCCCGCACTTCGGCGCCGGCGGCCGGTACCCGGGGTCTGCCCCAGCTGCCGCCCGAGATGGTCATGCTGTTTCAGGAGCGTGATGAAGAGGGTGAGATTTCGGAGACGCAGGTTTGGGCTTCGGAGGAAGCGGCTCGGCGGTTTGTTGATGTTGAGCTTGCGCCGGCACTTGAGGGGCTTGGCGTTGACCCCGCCCAGGCGGCGGTTTTGACTTTTCGTGAGATCAAGCGGCTGGCGATTGATTCAAATGCACTTGCGCCTGGGCGGTTTGACGCGTTGTAGTTGAGGCTGGCGGCGCGTTACGCGGTCTCCATTGCCTCCAGGTTTTTCCCGATTTGCTCGAGCGTGCGTTCAAGTTCATCGCTCGGACTGAACTCAACGGTCTCGCAATCTTCAAGCGCTTCGAAGACGTGCCCGGGCGGGGCGTAGTAGGCCTCACCGGAGTTGACGATTTCTTCATGACCGTCGACATAGGTGAACTTGAAGCTTCCGCTGAAGAGGTAGCCCCAGTGCTCGCATTGGCAAGCGTCTTCGGGCAAGCCCTTGAAGAACTCCGGTCCGCCCATCCCCTTGGGGATTGATTCGAAGTTCACGGTGTAGTCGCCGAAGCGGCCCATTCTGCCCTCGTAGTCACCGAGCCGCTCAGGCTCGAGCGAGGACTTGGATGCGTGATTGTGATTCATGACGTTCCCTTCTCGCCGGCGCAGGATGCCGACGTTTTGTTGGATCGCTATCTATTGTTCACCTTGAAGCGCCCTTTAAGTCAAGCCCTCGGAGCAAAGAATTTTTGACGATCAACTGCCGCGGCTGACGATCGGTCAAGTCGCCGATCGCTCCGGAGTTACAAGCTCTTCGATTCGCTACTACGAGTCGATCGGATTGCTGCCGCGCGCCGACCGCGAATCTGGACAGCGCCGCTACGACAGCGATGTGCTGCGCACGATTGAGATGATCGGCGTGGCGCAGAAGGCTGGATTCAGTCTGCGTGAGATCAAGCAGCTGATGGATGGCGTGGGCGACGGCGTCGACATCTCAAGCGCGATGAAGCCGCTGGCCGCGCGCAAGCTGACGGAAGTTAACGCGATGCTCAAGCAGGGCGAGCTGATGAAGCACTGGCTTGAGGTCGCGAGCGGCTGCGACTGCGCGAGTCCTGATGAGTGCTCGTTGTTTACTGACCCGAGCGGTGAACGCGGGCCGCTGCAGGTGACGGTTGTGCCGGGCAAGGGTGGTTGTCGCAAGTAGCTGTTCGCTGGGCTGATTGATGCGCGGCGCGCGCGCCTATTCTGAGCCAATGGCCAAGCCGCAAAGGAGCAAACGCCGCAAGTCACTAGCCGAGCGCTCCGCGCAGGAGCCGCTCGACGACGAGCAGCGAGCCAAGCTTGCCGAGAAGATGTGCGGGGAAAAGAAGCGCTTTGCGCTGCGCGGAGATGCGGAGCGGCTTGCTGCCGAGTACGGGCTTGGGGTTTACAAGTGCCCGGTTTGTTTTGGTTGGCACTTCACTTCGAAGCCGCCGGTGTGATTTGAAGCCGGGCTGAGCCGAGGTAAGTCTCCGCGATCTGCGCCGCTGACATCCCCGTCGAGGACGCAAGCAAGATCATCGCCCGCTGACGCTTGGACTGGTACTTCGCTTTCTTCGAGATCGACTTCCGCGAACCCTCTTCGATTGACAGGTCGAGTTTGAAACAATCAATCAACCCGCCTATGCGGGATGAGAAAACACTAAACCTCGAGTGTCAACCAAACTTGGGGCAGACCCTTTCGCGTGTATCTCGTTGATGGCCGCTCGCGTATTGTCGCCGACTTCATCTGCGGCCCGTTCTATGGTCGCGGGATGTCGCCAGCACAGCCAAATCCATTTTTGCCGCTTGACGGCGAGTCCTTTTCGAAATCCGAGATTGATCGCTCTGGAAAGTTGCTCCGAGAGATTCGAATCGCCATGCGTGAGCGAGGATCGAATGCGATTGAGGTGATTTTGCCGGTGGGGGATGACGTTGCAAAGGCTCTTCGCGCAGTCACGTGGTGGCGGCTTGCCCACGCGCGACCGCTATCAAATGTCGCCGCGAACTTGCGATACCACGTAGAAAAAGAGCATGGGCACGTGGATGGGCGAATCGACGTGGGGCAGCGGCTGAAGCGCTTGCCAACAATGATTGGCAAGCTGGAGCGCGAGCCGACCATGAAGCTGTCGCGGATGGCAGATGTCGGTGGCGTGCGGGCGAAACTGCCCGATTTGGCGACCGTGCACGCCGTAAGTCGCCGGTTGGCAAAGACTTGGACGGTCGTGAAGACCAGGGACTACATCGCCGAGCCAAAATCATCCGGCTATCGGGCAATTCACCATATTGTGCGTCGCCATTCAATGCTTGTCGAGGTGCAGCTGCGTACGGTGCTTCAGGACGCGTGGGCAAACCAGGTGGAGCACGATGGCCGTCTGCGCGGCGCAGGGTTGAAGTTCGGTGAAGGCGAGTCTGCCATCCATGATTACTACCGAGCGATCTCGGTTGCCTTTGCGGCGCTTGATCGTGGCGATCCGATCGAGGGTAAGATCGAGGACGATCTTGTCGAAACCTTTGGTAAGGCTCGCCGCCTCCTTGGTCGATAGGTAGCTCACGACCCTCGCTATGAACGCATCTGAAGCAGACATCCAGCACTTCTTGGTTACGTATGACGTCTCGGACGGCAGCGTTTCCATACGCGAGTTTGGCCCCGACTACGAGGCGGCCGTGGCGGCTTATGGCGAATTGGAAGAAGAACTGAGAGACGATTCCAAATTCGAAGTCGTGCTGCTTAGCGCCGACTCAATCGAAACTCTAAAGCGGACTCATTCCAGCTATTTCGGAACTGAGCCTGCGTTTGAGCATTTGCTGCCCAAGGGTGTCCTCACCTAGCCTGGACTCTGCGCGCTATCTGGCGGGCAGCGACCTTATGTCACGCGATCGAGGAGGCTTCGAGCAGGCGGTCTACGAGCGTGTGATTCGAGTTCGAAGAGTGTCGCGATTGCTGTACTTTGACTGAACCCCGGCTAAACCGGGGTTTTCGTCGTGCTGAGGTGTTCATGACTCAAGCTCGCCGCACAGTTTGTCGATGTGTGTACAATGTACGTACAAGCGAACTGAGGATCGCGATTGGCGACACAAACAAAATCTAAACGGCTTGACGTTCGTGTTTCTCCGGAAGACGATGCGGTGATTCGTGCAGCTGCTTCAAAGCGATCACAGTCGGTTTCGGAGTTTTTAATTGAGTCCGCGCTTGTGCGCGCGGAGATCGAGATTGCGAATCGAACGCAAGTCGTGTTGGATGATGCGAGCTGGAATTCGTTCGTCGCTGACCTCGATGGTCCCGCGGCGGTCAACTCACAATTGAGCACGGTTTTGGATCGAGCGAAGGCTGCTGCGGACGCCGCAGTCTCCCGCTAGTGGTGTCGATTCACTTGCCCGAGCCTCTTCGGGACGAGCACGAGGTCGTCGGTTTCGACTGCGGACGCGAGTCGCTGAACGAGTGGCTGATCGTAACTGCGGGATCTTCAGAGGCGCGCGGTAACGCGCGCACCTACGTATGTGTTGAATCCGTGAATCAACGTGTGATCGGGTATCACGCGCTTGCGGCCGGCTCCGTCCGCCGAGGTGATGCAAAAGGCCGCCTGGCACGCAACGCGCCTGATCCAATCCCAGTGATCGTGCTTGCTCGACTTGCCGTGGATCGAAAGTTTCAAGGCGAGGGGATCGGCTCTCTACTCCTCGTTGATGCGTTGCAACGTGCTCTCAGTGCGTCCGAGTCTGTCGGCGCACGAGCGATCATCGTGAACCCAATTGACGAGAATGCTGCCACGTTTTACGAGTCATGTGGTTTTACTCAATCTAAGACCGACGCAACATTCCTCTACTTGGATATGGCTACGGCTGCGAAACGGCTGAATGCCGTGAGTGGGTAGCAACCAGCGCGTTGTCTCAACAGCAATCTGTCGCACCCAAGTAGCAACAACTCGTCAATCCCCTACGTGGAGCGCTTTCGAACCCCGTGGCGGTATCTCTCTGGCAACTCGCCGTGCAGTTTTGAGTTCGAGCCGAGACTGGCTCGTCAGCACTCGGACTTATTACTCACGATGACAACCCGAGGATCGCATCGGAACCGGTGACGCCTCTCACTTAGAAGCTCCGTCGTCCAGACCGTGCCCGCCCAGCGGCGCCGTCTCAATGACTCGCCTCGTCGTCCCACACTTCGGTGATCCAGAGCGCGTTTTCGTCCTCTCCGTCGCGCGCGACGACGTAGCCGAGGCATCCCGGCATGTCGCCCGACGACTCGAGCAAGATCTCCGCGATCCGGTCCCGTTCACCGGCAACAGCAAGGAATTTTCCGATCAATCCGTACGAAGCATCTCCCCCTCTGGGTCCGACGTCGGTGATGGTCAAGTCTCGCGCGGAACGGAGGGTTTGGCCGGCGCATGCGTCGGCGCCTCTCGCTCCAGCTCCCGTTTGTCCTCGTCGCTGTCGGGCGTCCACCCCGGCCCACGGAACATATGGCCGAACTTCCGCCGCCAGGTCGGCGCAGCGCGCACGTCGCGCCAGATTGCGATCCATTCATGGGCGAACACCTTCAGCGGGTTGTAACTGTGGATGTTCTTGGTCAGGCCGTAGACGACACGGTCTCCCTCGGGTTCGAACGAACCGAAGATGCGGTCCCAGATGATCAGAACACCGCCGTAGTTGCGATCGAGGTACTGCGGGTTGGAACCGTGGTGCACCCGGTGGTGCGACGGCGTGTTGAAGACCGACTCGTACCAGCGCGGCATCTTCCCGATCGCCTCGGTGTGAATCCAGTACTGGTACATCAGGCTGACGGCGTGCATCCCGACGATCATCGCCGGCGAGAAACCGAGCAATGCGAGCGGCGCCCAGAACGGCAGCTCGGTCATCAGCACCCACTGCTGGCGTAGCGCGGTCGAGAGGTTGAACCGCTCGCTGGAGTGGTGAACGACGTGCTGCGCCCAGAACAGCCGGACCTCATGGTGAACGCGGTGATACCAGTAGAAGGCGAAGTCGTCGGCGAAGAACAGCAAGATGTACGTGTAAGGCTGGTCCGCGGGCAGCTCCCACGGCGCGACGTTCGACAGCAGCCAGGCGAGGATCGCAATCTCGGCCAATCGCCAGACACCGTGGATGATCCCATTGCCGATCCCCATCGTCAGGCTGGTCCGCGTGTCCTTCGCGTCGTAGCCGAGCGGACCGTCGGAGACGATCTCGGACATGTCGTCGTCGGGATGCGCGTGCACGTGCCGCAGCGCGACGAACTCGACGGCCAACAGCACGAGAAACGCCGGGATGGCGTACAGAATTAGGTCAGTCGTCTCTGAATAATTCACGCGGGATCCTCCCGTCGACAGGGCACGCCGCGTGACCTGGCGGCCTGCCCGTTGGCGCTATGTACCGAGCTTCAGCTGGCTAACCGAGAATCCGGCCGGCGGCGCGTCGAAGGGGCCCGCACCGACCTTGCTCCCAGCAGCCTCGACCGCGCTCGCTGCGGCATCGGCATCATCAACGCGCACAATAATTGTTCCAGTTGTTGTTAAACGGCATTCCCGGCAGCAGCGCCGCGATTCCGGCCACCGCCCGTCCGTTTGACGGCGCGACCCAATAGCCCCCGTTGTCGCTTTCGGGCATCGGGCCCGGACCGTCGTAATCCCAGCCGAACACGGCCGCGTAGAAATCCTTTGCCACCCCGACATCGGGTTGCGACGTATCCACCCAACACGGCGCTCCGGCCGGGTAATCGTCGCGTTCGCTCATCGTCTGCCCCTTTCGCGTGAGAGTCCAGTCGACAGGCTACGCCCACCGATCGCCGCACGGTCCGACCAATCTCGTCGGTTGCTGGAGAGGTGGCGGAGCTGGCTGACCGGGCGCGCTTGGAAAGCGTGTAGGCGGTTAAGTTTCGTCCGAGGGTTCGAATCCCTCTCTCCGTATCAAGTATCAATGTTGTTCAGTGGGAGCCAAAGCTGACCGCTCCCAACACGGTTTCGCATCTATTCCTGACCACTCCGGATGCGCGTCCAGAGAGGTTCTTCTCTTTTTGTATCCCGAGGTTCCGCTCAGTGCGTCATCTTCGTGGTTCCGCCGGTAATGCGGTAGCTTGATACCAAGCCACCAAACCGGTATGATGTAGATATCAATTGAAAGGGATCGAATGTCCGATGTGAAGACAATGAGCCTTCGGCTTCCTGCCGAACAGGCCAAAGAGCTGGAAGCGGTCGCCGCGGTAGACAACATGCCGGTGTCCGAAGTCGTTCGCGATGCGATCGACGCCCTTATCGAAACTCGTCGTAAAGACAAGGCGTTCAAGGCACGACTTCGTCGTTCCATCAAGGAGAACAACGACATCCTTGAACGACTTGCGCGTTAGCGCGTGGGGTTCGAGTATCTCGATCTCGGCGATTACCTCCTAATCGCCGAGGCAATCCTCGACGTGCCCGCCGAAGAACTGGCTCGGCTCGATCGGATCGGTCTTGCGAGTTCGGCTCTGGCGGCACCGCAGGCGGGGTGGGGCGAGAACGACGTTTATCCCGACTTCGCGATGCAGGCGGCAATCTTGTGTCATCGGCTCACCAAGAACCATCCATTGCCAGACGGGAATAAGCGGGCAGCATTCCTTGCGCTGATTGAATTTGTAGAGCGAAACGGCGGGAGCTGGAACCGGTCCGACGACGATCCAGATGAGACCGACGTGGTGATCCGCGGGGTTGCCGACGACACAGTCAACATCAACGAACTACGCGCATGGATCGAGCGCCGTTTCAGGCTTCCCGAGTAAGTCGGTAGCAACTCGGTCACAAGTGGCGAGCAACTGGGTAGCAATCGGTAGCAAGAACAGACTGTTTTGCGCTTGACGACACGCTTTCTGACCCCGTGGCGGTATCTCCTTTTGGATTGCCTGCGGCCGATCTGGATCAGCAATCTGGCCCAAGTAGCTGACCGCACAACAGATCGCCGAGCCATTGTTCGTACTCCGCCGGCGTCCAGCCGCGTTCGACAACAAGCAGCTGGTAGGCAGCAGGATGATTGAGCGTCCAGAGGATGTCAGTGGCCCGTGTGATGTCAAGTCCCATCCGCAGCGCGCCTTTTTGTTCGATTGACTTGATGATTGCTGCTTGGTTGTCGTAATACTCGGTCTGGATCCGGCGCCAAAGCGCGGCAACCTCAGGCTCACTGACGCTGGCGCCACTGATGACCTCGAGCATCGGCGCGATTCTCGTGCGAATCTTCGTCGCATTCTGGACGTTGAGTCGCAACTGCTGAGACGGATCCGGCTCTTCAAGCACTGCGCGATACCAAGGGCGTTGGCCAACCGGCACGGGATCTTCGTCGCCGCGGAGCAAGAAATTCCACAGCGCAATCAACAGGCCGCTCTTTGTCGCGAATGCGAGGTAGACAGTCTTCACGGAGACACTTGCCGCCGACGCGATTGCGGCGATCGACGTGGCTTCGTAACCGTCAGCTTCGAACAGCTTCCGTGAGGATTCGAGGATCTTGCGACGCGTTGCGACAGCTTGCTCACGTCGGCGCGGCGAGTCGTATTGGCGTCGTGGACGCGCGGGAACGGACATTTCACTACAGTATGAATGAATTCATTACACTCATCGAATATTGAAATGGGAGATGCAACATGCCTGTGCTTCAGATCGAACACGCAATCACAGATTTCGAAACCTGGAAACGGGCTTTCGACAGTGATCCGATTGACCGCAAAGCGGCTGGTGTTCGTCGCTATCGCGTCTTTCGCCCGGTCGACGACCCTGCATTCATCAAGGTCGATCTCGAGTTCGACACCGTCGGCGAAGCAGAATCGTGTCGGGCCGCGCTGGAAGAGCTATGGACGTCTGGGCGCGCCGCACCAGCGCTTTCTGGAAAAGCGAGCACGCGCATTCTCGAGAAGGTTGAGGCTGCGGAACTCTGATTTTTTTCAACTTGATTCAACGCGCGAGTCCCTGGTGGATCGCGGCGACGATCAGAGTGAAATCTTTTCTATCAAGCAGCCAAGCAACCTCTCCACAGCGACTTGCGGTGAGTCGCTCACGGCGGGGTTCGAAACTTGACGCGACTGCTGTATTCAATTTGGCAGAATGGTGACGATGACCGACAATCAACCTTCCGTCGCGGACGACAGTTCTCCACTGGTGCGCCACGCAACCGCAGACGACGCCGACGTCGTCGCGCAGTTGCTGGATGACTTCAACAACGAGTTCGACGAGCCATCGCCAGGACCGGCTGCCCTCGCCCTACGCATTCGTGAGCTCCTCACCGCAGGAGATACAGAGGTGCTGATCGGCGAAGACGGCGACGGACTCGCCGTTTTGAGATTTCGATTGAGCATCTGGACACAAGGTCTCGAGTGCTATCTCGCTGAGCTCTATGTCAAGCCTGTGCGCCGCGGACAAGGGCTCGGCCGTGCATTGATGAACGAGTCGATCGAGTGTGCGCGTCAGCGCGGCTCCGACTACATGGAGCTCGGCACCAGCGAGACCGACGTCGCCGCGCGGGGACTTTATGAGAGCCTCGGATTCACCAACCGGGAATCCGACGGCTCATTCAACTTCTTCTACGAACGCGAGCTGTAAAAAACGTCGCGACGAAGCTCGGTTAGTCACTTCCCCAGGTGACCGCCATGTCCATGTGCCAGAGCTGATTGGGGCACTCGACGCGAAAGAAGCCTGGCCGACGCCGACGCGGTGACGGCTTGTGGCGTTGCAGCAGGTTCTGCTCGCCCCTCACTCGCTGGACGCGTTTGCGATTGACCGGACGGCCAAGCTTTCTGCTGGTCATCGCGGCGACCATGCGGGTGCCGTCAGTCTCGTTGGTCTTGGCGACCTCGACGATCGCCGCGTGAGCAATGCCCAAATAGCCGTGCTTGCCTTTGGCGATGACTTGCCGTGATCTCGCTGACAGTTGCACCCATCCGTAGAGCCGTTCAATGGCTGCCGCGATCGCTTCAGCCCGTTGATGCGGCAGGTTGCATTCTCCGCGCTTCTGGCCCATGCAGATGAAGTACTCATACAACCCGCCATTGCCTTTGTTACGGCTGTAGATCAGCGAACTGCCGCAACGACCGCACACCAGACTGCCGCGCAGGTAGTGCTGCCGGCGCGACGGCCGTTCACCGCTGGTTCGCTTGGCGGCCACCAATTCCTGGACCTCCTCAAACGTGGCCTCGTCGATTCGCGGATCGTGCCGCCCGGGATGCGATTCACCCCGGTAGGTCACAATGCCGGTGTAGAACCGGTTGCCAAGCAAACGGCTGAGTCGATTTCCGCCAAATGCCCTCGCTGACACCTTTGGCGTAGCTGGTGAACGCAGTCCTTTGGCCTCCATGAATGCTGCCAGATCAATCAACGGGAATGAGCCGCTGGCGTAGCGGCGAAAGGCCTCGGTTATTAGTGGCCCGCGCACGGGGTCGATGGCGATAGTTCGTATTTCGCGCCCCTCGATCACCTCTCGCACGTTGCGGTAGCCGATCTGCGCGCGAAACGGTGTGCCGCCACGCCTAGCCTTCTCAGTTGAGCCTTTTAGAACTTCGGCGGACAGGTTGTCCGAGTAGAACTCGGAGATATCCGACACGATGTTGTGCAGTAATCGACCACTTGATATGATCGCCGGGTGACCACACTTAACCTGCTCGTCTTCGCGCACGTCGCGGGAGCGATTGGCTGGGTCGGTGGAAACACCTTCCTCCAGATTCAGGGTTCCCGTACAATCAGTCACGGCACGGGGAACGAGATCCAGTCGCTCGTCAGCAATCTTGTTTATCTCACGCCACGGTGGTTCATTCCCGTCAGCATCTGGACGGTGGCGTTCGGGATCGCCTCGGCGATCAATGCCGACTACTCGTTCGGCAATTTCTGGATCACGGCCGGTCTGACGATGTTCGTGATCTCGTTCCTGATCGGGATCGCGTATCTGGGGCCGCAGGCTGAGCGAATCGAGAAGATCGGTGACAACGAGGGCCCTGATTCCGAGGTCTACAGCGTGAGTGTGCAGAAATTCCTCCTTGTGAACCGCATCGAACTCGCGCTTCTGTGGGCCACTGTCTTCGTGATGGTCGTGAAGCCTGGCTGAGAGCAACGCCCAAATGTTGTGGATCGCCGCTTGAAATCCGTTAGGCAGCGACCTTCTCGTCTGTCGTCGTGGGATTGTCGTCGATCACTCGTTTGCCGTCCTTGAATGTAGTTCCCTCCAGGACTTCGCCAACGAGCGTGGCGCCGTTGAATACGCGCCAGCGCTGTTGCGCTGCGTCGAGCAGCTTGTAAGCCATCGCCAGTGCTGCGGCCTTTGAACCGGCTCCCTTGGTGACCTGCGTGCGCAACCGCAGTGTCGCAAACGAGCTCTCGATCGGATTCGTCGTGCGAATGTGTCGCCAATGCTCGGCCGGGAAGTCGTAGAAAGCGAGCAGCTGATCGCGGTCCTTGGTCAGCTTGTTTGCCGCCTTGGGCCACATCGGCTCAAACTCGGTTACGAAGCTCTCGAGCGCATGGTTTGCCGTTGCCCGCGTCGGGGCCTCCATCATCTCGTGCAGCATGCCCTTGGCGCGTGGCTGCACTCGCTTTGGCAGCGCGTCGAGCACATTGGCAATCTTGTGCACCCAGTAGCGCTGCTCTTTTGCGGCAGGGAATACGTCACCGAGCGCCCCCCACAGCCCGAGCGCGCCGTCACCGGTGACCAGCTTGGGCTCGTTCATGCCCCGGCTTTTCAGGTCACGCAACACGTCGGCCCAGGAGTCCGTTGACTTGCGGTATCCGTCGTCGACGGCCAGCAGCTCTTTGCGCCCGTCCTCTCTGACGCCGATCACCACCAGCAAGCACAGGCGTTTGTCCTCGCCCAGGCGAATCTTGAAGTGAACGCCGTCGCAGAAGATGTAGGCGTAGCGGACAAAGTCCAGGCGGCGGCGTTTAAAGGCGGTGTGCTCGGCCTTCCAGCTTTCGGTCAATCGTGCGATCGAAGACGACGAGAGACCCGAGGCATCCTCGCCCAAGAGATCCTTCAAGGCCGGCTGGAAATCACCGGTCGAGAGGCCGCGCAGGTAAAGCACCGGGAGCACATCGGTGACCTTGGGTGAGCGCCTTGCGTATTTGGGCAGGATGTAACTGGTGAAGCGCCTTCGATCTCCAGTTTCTTGATCGATGCGCCGATCGTTGACGCGCGGCGCTTGAAGCGGGAGTGTTCCCGATCCAACGGTCACGCGGCGCTCCTGGCCGCGGCCGTTTCTTACAACCAGGCGCTTTCCGTCTTGATCTCGTTCTTCTGCAAACGACGAGACGTATTGATCGACCTCGGCTTCAAGCGCAGCGCAGATCATGCGCCTTGCTCCGTCGCGCGCGAGATCGTCAAGCGAGACTCTGTCTGTGTTTTGGTCCTCCCGGATCGGGAGTCTGCGAACATCTTTCATGGCGTGCCTTCCTTGCCGGGTTTCCGGCGTTGGTTTCGTTAACCGGGAAGGTACGCCGCCTTTCCTTTTTCAAGCGGCGATCCACAACATTTGGGCGTTGCTCCCCGCCGACAACGGCGGGCCGATGAAGATCAAGCCGCTTGCCTACCTGCTCGCTGACCTCGGCGTGACGAAATCACACAGCCGTCCGCACACCTCAAACGACAATCCCTTCTCAGAGGCACAGTTCAAGACGCTCAAGTACTGCCCGCAGTTTCCCGGCAGCTTCGCGAACGTGTTTGAGGCCAGGGCCTTC
>JBASWU010000134.1:0-30629 GCA_049276635.1 Solirubrobacterales bacterium
AGAACGCGATTCGCCGCGCCGCGTCGCTCGAAGACGTTTTCGTGCTGTTGACCGGGGAGGAGGCCGAGTGAACGAGACCGGCACAGCGCCGCCGGCCGCGACGCCGCCGGCCGCGACTTCGCCGGCGAGGCAGGATCGCCCGGTCGGTGCCCGCCGCCTCGAGTGGGCGGCGATCTGGGGCGTGATGAGCCGCGAGGTCGCGAACTTTCGCACCTTCTGGAAGGGCACGACCTTCAGCAGCGTGCTCGAGCCGATCGTGTATCTGCTGGCCTTCGGTCTCGGGCTCGGGTCGACGATCGTCGGCAACGTCGAAGGGATCCCGTACGAGCAGTTCGTCGGGACGGGCATGGTCGCGACCGCGGTGATCTTCAGCAGCGCGCTGCCCTCGATGTTCGGCACCTTCGTCAAGCACCACTTCCAGCGAACCTACGACGCGATTCTCGCGACGCCCGTCGACGTCGAGGAACTGGTCACCGCCGAGATGCTCTGGATCGGCATTCGCTCCGGCTTCTACGGGAGCTTCCCGCTGTTGGTGACGATCGGCTTCGGCCTGGATCCCTCCTGGGGCATGCTGCTCGTTCCGCTCTTTGCGTTCGTAACCGCGCTCGGGTTCGCGGGCTTCGGGATCATGGTCGCCGCGTGGGCGGAGAAAATCGACCAGTTCAACTACGTCACCACGCTCGCCGTCACGCCGCTGTTTCTGGTCGCGGGCACGTTTTTTCCGATCGGTCAGCTTCCCGAAGGATTTCAGATCGTCGCCCAGCTCAACCCGCTGCATCAGCTGGTCGAGCTGGTGCGCGCCGCGTCGTTCGGGTTCGAGCCGACCGATTTGGCGCGCCTTGGGTTCCTCTGCGGCTTCACGCTGATCACCTGGCGGCTGGCGATCAACCGCATGCAGAAGCGGCTGATTGATTAGCGGCGGGTTCGCCCGCACGGACGCGTCGCGCGGGTGACGTCACGGCTCGGTCAGAGACCGAGATTCGCCACGCCACGCTCGTCCCAGCCGAGGTGGTGAGCCAGCTCGTGGCGCACGGTGCGCTCGACCTGGGCCATCAGCAGGTCGCGGTCGTGCCCGAAGTCGCGCTCGAGTGTGTCCTGGAAGATCAGGATTCGGTCCGGGTGATGGTCGTGCACGATCGTGTCGCCCTGGTAGAGCCCGTAGGCGTTCCATTCGTTCCCGCCGTCGGTGACGACTACCGGGATCTCGGCCAGCGCACGCTGGAACTGCTCGGGCAGGCGATCGATCGACTCGGCGACGAGTGCCTCGAACTCGGTCGGCTCGCGCGGCGGCGGCGACTGACGCGCGAGCCGCTCGCTGCGGCGCGCGGTGCGCTCGAACTCCCAGATTTCCTGCACCTTGAGCGCCTGCCACGCGCTCCAGCGGCGCCACAGCGATGGCCCGGCGCGCTTTTCACCGAACATGCCGCCAGCGTACCGGGATCCGGCGGGCTGTCAAGCCGGTCGGGCAGGCCGGGCGGTCAGGCCGGGCGGTCAGGAGACGATCGGCTGCATCGCCTCGCGCTCGCCGGGCGTCGGCGTTCCGGCCGAGCCGCCGCGAGCGACGCGCAGCATCGACCAGCCGAGGAAAAGCATCATCATGACCGTCAGCGCCGCAACGATCGAGCTGCCGAGCGAGAACGCCCAGTCGGGCACGCCGTCGATACGCTCGCGCTGCATCAGCTCCATGTCGCGGACCAGTGCGCGCTCGAACCTCGCCGGCGCCGGCAGGACCGGGAGGCCGAGCGCCTCGTCGGCCGGAAAGTAGACCGGAACAGTGGCCATCGTACGACCGTCGTGCAGGCGAATTCCAACTTTCCAGGTGCCGTGGACCGGGAGCGGCCGCGGAGTGCGCCAGATTCCGTCACCGATGCGCCGCATCGGAAACGACATCGCCTTGTCGTTGCCTTGCCAGGCGAATGCCTGCAGCCAGTCGGGCCGCCGGGTGATCTCGGCCGGGGAGTAGCGGACGGTCGCGAGCACCGTGCGGTTCTCGCCGCCGGTGACGTCGGTCAGCCGAACCGATGCGGTCGCGCCGGGCGGCGCGGTGGTCGGCAGCAGCGCGACGAAGATCGCTCCGATCACCACCATGCCTGCTACCGGCGGGGCCCATGCGCGCCGCGCGACCGGCTGTCGGCCGGGCGTCGTGCGCAGGGTCGCCGCGAAGAACGCGCCGATCGCCGCCGCGCCGATCGCGACGGCGGTCGAGAGCACGAAGGCCAGCGGCATGACGTGCGCCGGCCAGGGGATCGGCATCCAGACGTGGGACCAGCCCCACTCGGCGGCCGTGCCGAGCGTGCCGATCAAGACCCCGGCGCCGACGGCGAAGCTATACGTGCCGCGCTTGAGGAGGGCGAACGCGGCCAGTTCGACCATCACGGCGTCGGCGATATAGAGAGGGAAGTGCAGCGTCAGTTCGCCGAAGAGCGGGCCGCCGATCAGCGTCAGGAGTCCTTGTACGGTCAGCGCTCCGGTGCACGCGAGCAACGCCCCGCCGCGGCCGAACGCCACGCGGGCCGATATCAGCACCATGCCGGCCGACATCGCGATCAAAACCGGGTGGAAGAGCAGGTTGAACTGGGGCACGCCGAAGCCGAACTCCTGCTGGTACGCGAGCGTCAGCCCGGTCAGCGCGCCGCCGGTCAGCAGCGCGTTGCCGATGATCGCCGCGGGGCCGCGCGAGGATCGCTTGGCGCGCGGCGCGACACCAGCGGCGTGACGTTGACGGGCGGCGGTGAGGACGCCCTCGCGCATCAGCACCATCGTCGCGAAGAAGACCAGCATCCCGCCGGTGATCATCATCAGGTGAGTCGGCCCCCAAAGTGTTACGTCCTGGCCGAAGATCCGATGCCACACGTCATCGAGCGCAAAGCCCGACAGCGCCAAGATCGCACACGCGAGCATTGCGACGCCGCCGGCCGGCGCAAGCCAGTTGCGGGCGACGCGGATGCCGGACGGACCGGCCTCGTCGCCGAGCGGCATCGCGACCGTGAGCCAGCCGGCGGTCACCAGCAGCGTCATGCTGACGATCAGCATGTAGTGCGAGGGATTGGCGAACGGCCCGGCGTCGCGACCGTCGTCGATGTGCAGCGCGACGTCCCACACGAAACCGACGCCGGCGACGGCGAACGCCGTGATCGCGATCACGTAGGGCAAGATCACCCAGCCGGGCAATCCGGTCGCGCGCCCGAGCGCGGCGCCCGAGCGAGCCAACAGCGTCGATTTACCGGCGCGGTGGCGCAGGCCGAGCAACACGAACACGGCGAGCCACGCCGAGGTCGCGGCCCCGCCGATCACGACCTGTAAAAACTCCGCACCCGCGGCCGGCGCGGTCTCCACCACACCCGCGGCCGCCGTCAAGGGGTAATATTCACCGATCGGTACATTCATTACCGGCATTGTAATGGATTGACGCCCGGCGTGCGCGTGACGTGGATCACACATATGCCCGCCGCTGCATGGATCTCGCGCAAGCTCGCAAGATGAAACTGAGTTGACCGAAGAAGCCCTCACTCGTGTTGGTGTGAGTCCGATCCATCGACCTACCGCGCGGAGTGGTCGATCACACGACGCCGTCAGGCGGCCACTACGATGCGGGTGGCCGATCGGGACCGGAACGCCGTCAGGCGGCCGGGACCATCGCGGCGATCAGCTGCTGGTAGTTCTCAATCGCCGCCGCCAGCTCGGGCGTGTCGCCGCGGTCGAGCCATTCGATCGCCAGGCCAAGGAAGCCCGAGAGAACCATCGTCACGGCGATTTCGTCGTCGACCGTGATGCGGCGGCCCTGGGCGCGCGCGTTGTCGAGCTGCCGCCGAATCAGGTCGCGGAAGCCGTCCTTGATGCGCGAGACCGTGCCGTTGAGCTGTTGGTCGGTCACCGACTCGATCATCACGCCGAAAAACGCGATCATCAGCGCGCGATCGGCCGTCAGCGCGCCCCACAGCCGGCCGAATCCCGCGACCACGACCTCGCCCGGCTCGGTTATGCCCTCGATCGCCTCTTCGAGTTGCGCGATCAGCCGTTCGCCGATCGAGGTCGCCAGCCGGTCGAACAGCAGCGCCCGCGACTCGAAGTAGTAGAGCACCATGCGCTTGCTGACGCCGGCCTCTTCGGCGACGCGGCCGAGCGACGTCTCGGCATAGCCGTCGCGGCCCAGGCAGCGCAGGGCGGCGTCGAGAATCTCCGCCGCCTGTCGTGCTCCTTTGCTGGTGGGTGGCGCCGAGAATTCCACACCGAAAATGTACGGGGCGCGGTGGACCCGTCCGGCCGCCGGCCGCAAATCGCCGCGGTTGCGGCGAAGACCGCTGCAAAGTGGCGCCGGCGGCGGAGGTCGATGGCGCGCCTGCCGCGGGGGTCGCGATTGTGCCAAACTTGGCTCGACATTCAGGCAAACGACCGAGAGGGTGGGCGACCGAAAATGACTGCGCGTGTCGGAACGGCGGAATGGAAAGGCGATCTGAAGACCGGATCGGGAACCCTGCGGGTCGGCGAGGGGGTCTTTGAGGGCGATTACTCGTTCGTGTCGCGCTTCGAGGACGGCGCGGGCACCAATCCCGAGGAACTGATCGCCGCCGCGCACGCGGGTTGCTTTTCGATGTCGCTGGGCAACATCCTCGCCGGTCACGGCCACACTCCGGACTTCGTCCGCACCACTGCGCAGGTCTCGCTGCGCAACATCGACGGCAAATCGACGATCGCGACGATCGAACTGGCGACCGAGGGCAGCGTGCCCGGGATTGACGAGGAGCACTTCCGCGCGCACGCCGAGGAGGCGAAGGACGGGTGCCCGGTTTCGCGGGCGCTGGCCGGCGTGCCCGAGATCGTGGTGACGGCGCGGCTGGTGGATTAGGAAGCCGTGCCTCGCCGCGCGCGGCGGAAGCCGCCGCCTGCCGGGGGCGATAGATGATCGGGCGCCTGAGAGCGCGTGCCGCCCGGCGCGGACGGCGGGGCCGGAGTCTCGACTTCTCCGACCACTCACCCGAGGCGGTCGCGCAGCGCGTCTCGGCGCCGCCGCCGGTCAGCTATCTGCGCGACTTCGTCTACGGGGCGATCGACGGCGCCGTGACCACCTTCGCGATCGTCGCCGGCGCGATCGGCGCGAGTCTCGGCAACTCGGTGATCGTGATCCTCGGCACAGCGAATCTCCTCGCCGACGGGTTCAGCATGGCCGTCAGCAACTTTCTCGGCGCTCGCGCCGAGGGCGAGCAGCGCGCCCGGGCGCGGCTCGACGAGGAACGGCAGATCGCCGATAATCCCGAGGGGGAGCGCGAAGAGGTTCGCCAGATCGCGGCGGCGACGGGCTTCTCCGGCGATGAGCTCGAAAACGTCGTCGCGGTGATCACGTCCGACCGCGATCGCTGGGTCAACGTGATGATGAGCGCCGAGCTCGGTTACGGCACCGACGCCGCCAGCCCATTGCGCGCCGCCGCGGCCACCTTCGCCGCATTCATCGTGATCGGCTCGCTGCCGCTGGCCGTCTTCTTCTGGAATCTGATCGGCTGGCACGAGGTCGCCAGACCGGGCGCCTGGAGTGCGGCGCTGACCGCGCTCGGATTCTTCCTGGTCGGCAGCCTCAAGGCGAGGGTCGTCGAGACGCGCTGGTGGGCGGCCGGGCTGGAGACGCTGGCGGTCGGCGGCCTGGCGGCTGGGGTGGCGTTCGCGGTCGGCCTGATGCTCGAGGGGGTCGGGTGACGATCCGGCCGCCGGGCCGGCGTCAGGCCCGCAGCCGGTAGCCGCGGTTGAAGAGCCGCAGGTTGAAGGCGAACAGCGCGCCGGTCGCCGCCGACAACAACAGCAGCGACAGCGCCACGTTGACCTCGCTGAAACCGAGGAATCCGTAGCGCACCACGGCGATCATGTAATACACCGGATCAAATTTCGTCAGCGTCTGAAACGGCTCGGGCAGCAACGTCGCCGAGTAGAAAACGCCGCCGAGAAATATCAGCGGCTGCAGCAGAAACGTCTGGTAAAAGGCGACGTCGTCGAACTGCTCGGCGCGCAAACCGACCAGCACGCCGAGCTGCGAGAAGAAGAATCCCACGAGGAAGACACCACCGAGCAGCACGAGCGGGTGTTCGACGGGCAGATCGACCAGCAGTGACGAGACGACAAACGTCAGTGCCGCGACGGACATCCCGCGGATGAACCCGCCGAGTGAAAAGGCCATCAGCAACTCCAGCGGCGAGGCCGGCGAGGACAGCTGGTCGTCGATCGACCGCTGGAACTTCTGTTGCAGCAGCGACGACGAGTTGTTGGCGAAGGCGTTGGTCGCCCAGGCCATCATGATCAGCCCGGGGATGATGAAGACGACGTAGTCGACGCCGTGGAGCTCATCGATCCGCGAACCGAGCGCCGCCCCGAACACCGAGATGTAGAGAAAGGTCTCCAGCAGCGGCGCGCCGAGCGTCTGGCGCTTGATCTTGAGGAAGCGGTTGATCTCGCGCCGCACGAGCGCCAGAAAGCGGATCTGGTCGGCGGTCATTGCCGGGAGGGCCCGTCGCCGGGCGGCCGAGGTGCTCATCGGGCGGCATCCTAACGCCGATCGGCCGGCCGTCAGACCGGCTCGGCCTCGGCGTGGGCACGCGAGAGCTCCTTGCGGCCGACGAGCTCGAGGTAGGCGTCTTCGAGCGTCGCGACGCCGAAGCGCGCGGCCAGCTCCGCGCTCGTGCCGGTTGCGACGATCTCGCCCTCGTTGATGAACGCGATCCGGCTACAGAGCTGCTCGGCCTCTTCGAGGTAATGGGTGGTGAGCATGATCGTCGTTCCCTCGCCATTGATCCGCTGCACGTAGTGCCACAGCTCGAGACGGAGCTCGACGTCGACGCCGGCGGTCGGCTCGTCGAGGATCAGCAGCCGCGGCCGGTGCATCAGCGCGCGGGCGAGGATCAGGCGGCGCTTCATCCCGCCGGAAAGGGTGCGTGTGCGCTGGTCGCGCTTCTCGCCGAGCGAAAAAGTCTCGAGCAGTTCATCGGTGCGCTCGCGGCGCTCGCGCCGGCCCATCCCGAAGTAGCCGCCGTGGTAGTCGAGCGACTCCTCGACGGTCAGAAACCAGTCGAGGTTGAGATCCTGCGGCGCGAGCCCGACCGCGCGCCGCGCCGCCTTGTAGTGATGGATCGCGTCGTTTCCGAAGATCTCGATCTCGCCGGAGGTCGGCTGCGCCAGCCCGGTCGTGCAGTGGATCAGCGTCGACTTTCCGGCGCCGTTGGGCCCGAGCAGGCCGAAGAACTCTCCGGGCTCGATCGCGAGCGAGACGCCTTTGAGCGCCTCGGTGCCCGTCGCGTAGCGCTTGGTGAGGTCTGTGATCTGGAGAGCGTTCGGGGTCATCATCCGGTGATCGCCCCGGTCGGTCGGTCGAGCGCCCGGATCGATCGAACGCCGACACTAGACAAGATGGAACCGTCGCCTCCCGCCTGATCGATTCCAGGGCGACGCAGGCGCGCGCTCGTACGGGAGACTCGTGGGAGGGCCGGTTTATGCTTCGCGTCCAGTGGACGAGCGCGGGATGATCACAGGCCGGAGCGCCGCGGGGGCGCGGACGATTCCCCCGCTTGGGCTCGTGGTCTTCGTCGTGGGCACCGCGGCACTCGGGCTCGAGATCGCGGCGGTGCGATTGATGGCGCCGTACTTCGGGGCGTCGATGATCGTGTGGGCGAACACGATCGGCATCGTGCTCGTCGCGCTCTCGGCCGGGTACTGGTGGGGCGGCCGGATCGCCGACCGCTGGCCGAAGATCGAACAGCTCTGCGCCGTCGTGATGACCGCTGCGGTATTCACCGCGCTTCTACCGTTCGTCGCCCGACCCGCGCTCGGTGTCGCCGTCGATGCGCTCGAGAGCATCTCGGCCGGGGCGTTCCTCGGGTCGTTCGTCGCGACGCTGGCGCTGGTCGCGATCCCGGTGGCGCTGCTGGGCACGGTCGCGCCGTGGGCGTTGCGCATCGGACTGGCACACGTCTCCCCGGACCAGGCCGGGATGCTGGCCGGCCGGCTGTACGCGATCTCGACGATCGGCAGTCTGTTCGGGACGCTCGTCAGCGCGCTTTTTCTCGTGCCTTTCATCGGCACCAAGCGCACCTTTCTGGTCTTCGCGCTGCTGCTGGCGACGACCGCCGCGATCGGCCTGCGCGCCCGGCGCGCGACCCTGCTGATTCCGCTCGCGCTCTTGATCTTGCTGGTCATGCCCGTCGGCGCGATCAAGGGCGAGGCATCGGATGGCGTGGTGATTTTCGAGACCGAATCCGACGAGCAATACGCGCGGGTCGTCGAGCGCGCCGACGGCTCACGCGCGCTCGAACTCAACGAGGGACTCGCGGTTCACTCGCTCTACAGGCCAGAGACGGTCCTCACCGGCAACATCTGGGACGTGCCGCTCGTCCTTCCTTTCGCGACGCGCGACCGAGCGCCGCGGCGAATCGCCGTCCTCGGCAACGCCGCCGGCACGATCGCCCGCGCCTACGGACACTTCTTTCCCGATACCTATGTCGACGGAGTGGAGATCGACGCGAAGCTGACGGAGATCGGCCGGCGGTTTTTCTCGCTCGACAATCCGCGCTTCACCGCGTTCCATGAAGATGCGAGACCGTTTATCGAGCGCACCGACCGCCGCTACGACGCGATCCAGGTCGACGCCTACCGGCAGCCATACATTCCCTTCTACCTGACGACCAGGGAGTTTTTCGAGCAGACGCGCGACCGGCTGACGGCCTCCGGCTCGGTGATGGTCAACGTCGGCCATCCAGAGGGCAACGACGATCTCGAAAAGGCGCTTTCGGCGACGCTCGGCTCGGTGTTCGCCCACGTCTCGCGCAGCCCGGCCGAGCCGACCAACACGATGCTGATCGCCAGCGACCGGCCGATCTCGGCGGCGCGGATCGAAAGGGCGGCCGGGTCGTTCCCCGGCGATCTCCGCGCCGTCGCCCGCGCGATCGCCGCGACCCTCGGCCCGCCGCTGGCCGGCGGCGCGGTCTTCACCGACGATCGCGCTCCGGTCGAGTGGCTGATCGATCGCTCGATCGTCAAATACGCGGCCGGCGGGTGAGGGCGCCGCTTCACGCCGCCGGCGACGACCGCTATCGGTGGCTCCGCGCGCCGGAACCCGGTATGCCGGCGTCGAGCCAGACCAGCCGGTGGTCGGAGCTGGGGAACGGGAACACTCCGACCGGCGCGAACAGCGGGTCGGCCGAGAGCGGCCAGAACACGCCGCCCCCGGCCACATGCAGCGATCGCGAAGGCAGAACGTAGTCGACGCGCAGGTTGCCCGGAGCGCCATCGGCGAAGTCGGCGGTGTCGAACGCCGGATCGCCGCGGTGGGTCGCGTTGGCGCCGCCCTGGAGGGCGGATTGCTCGACCGCGCCGGGGCTCGAGGGCGTGAAGGCCGAGTTGACGCGCGGGTTTTCGAGCAACTGCGCGATCGATCCGGGGAGGCTGTCGCCGTCGAGCGGATCGGAGTTCTGGTCGCCGGCGATCACGAACGCCGCCCCCGGCTTGAGGCCGCCGGCGGCGCCGGCGTCGTCGTAGATGTAGTTTCCGCGGCCCGGTCGCACGTAGTTGGACCAGAAGCGAATCTCATCGAAGTTGCGCCTTCCGTTGCGATCCTCGGGACCGTCGAAAACCGGCGGCGTCGGGTGGCTCGCGAGCAGGTGGACGACCCGGGCTCCGATCTTGATCGGCAGGTCCCAGTGGCTCTTGGACGAGAGCCGCAGCGAATCGAGCTCGGCGCCGGAGTACCAGTCCGCCGGCTCCGGGGTCGCCGGGTCGTCGGGCAGCAGCGCGCCGGGCATGTCCTTCCAGCGGAAGGTCTGGAACGTGCGAACCGCGCTCTCGTCGATCGGGAACCGTGAGTACACGGCCATGCCGAACTGGCCGGGGAAGAACCCGAAGCCCTGGGCGTCGCCGGGGCCGCCGACCGATCCGTTGTTGTCGAGGTCGTGGCCGGACGGCAGGCCGGTGTTCGACGGGGCCGAGAAGCGGTGTGCATAGGTGATCGGCCGCGCGCCGTTCTGCCCGATCGACAGGTAGTTGTCCTGGAACAGGGCGAGCGCGGCGGGCGCGTAGTCGAACTCGTTGATCAGGATCACGTCGGGGCGAGAGCGCTGGATGATCTCGGCCACGGCCCGCGCCTGCGCGTTGGCCGGCGTCGACAGGTCGGACACGAGCTGCCCGGCCGAACCGCGGTTGAGCGACGCGTTGAAGGTCGCGAAGCGAATGTCGGTCGCCGGCTTGACCTGCGCCATGGCCGCGCCGGTCATGGCGGCGCCGATGCAGGCCGACACGGCGGCGATGGCCAGCAGTGCCGTCGCGGTCCGTCGTACGGTGGTGGAAAACGACACGAAACTGCCCTCCTGATAGTCGGATATGAGATTTGGCTTGTCAATCAACGTTCTTGGGTCCTTGTGCGCGGGAGGGACCGGGGTCGCCGTGTGACGCGGGCCGCTCACCGCCGCGGGAATCCAGGGAAGCGCGGCACGCTGACGGTCGCGGATTCAACCGCCGTGTTGCCGCAGGCGTCGGTCGCCCGGTAGGTGATGGTGTAAAGACGCCCGTCGCCGCGCAGGTCGCGCTCGGCGCGAAGCAGGAAGGTGTCGTCGTCGGCCACGACGACGTCGTTGACCGTGCGGCCGTCCCACGGGCCGAGTGCGTCGTCGGCCTCGTCGGACGTGACCGAAACCAGTTCGACGGCCGGCGCGGGATCGGCGTCGTCGGACGCGCTGACCGCGGCGTCGACCGTGACGTAGCGGTGGTTGGGCGGGCCGATCGAAGTCCGCGAGAGCGCAAGCGAAAGCTCCGGCGCCGTCTCGTCGACGCAGAATGTCGCGCGCAGCGGGTCGTGGTCGCTGGCCTGATCGGCGAACTCCGCGTTGACGTGCACCGCGTCGAGCTCGGCCCCGCCGGCCAGCGCGCCGCTCGCGAGCACGTGATCGAGCTGCTGCGAGTTGCCGTCGAACACATACGAGTAGCGCTCGTTTTCGGGCAGGTCGTCGGCGAGATTCGTCAGCACCGCTCCGCTGACCGTCGCGAGCGGCGCCGAAAAACCGAAGTCGTTGAGGTCGCCGAGCACGAGGACCGCGGCATTCGGGTCGATCGCGAGGATCTCGTCGACGAAGTCATTGACGATCTGAGCCTGCTGGACGCGCTGGGCCTCGGAGAAGAGCTGCGGCGGCTGAAAGCGCCCGAACAGCGGATTGTCGCCGCCCTTGGAGTTCCAGTGGTTGGCGACCACGAACAGCTTGCGGCCCTGGGCGTTCACCAGGAACTCGCCGGCGAGCGGCTTGCGGCTGTTGTCGAACGCCGTGTTGGTGGGGTCGAGGCGACCGGGACTGGCGGAGAGCTCGGGCGTTCCTCCGGCGTCGATCACCGTCGTGCCGGTCGTCGAGCCGCCGCCCGGGTGGTCGGTGAAGCTGAGGCCGCGGTCGCCGCGGAAGAGAAATCCGACGCGGATGTTGCCACCGGGCTGGCCGCCGTCCTGGTCGTCGACGGGGTTGATCTGGCGAAACGAGTAAGCCGGGCCGCCGGCGGCTTCGATCGCCGCGATCAGGCCGGCGAACGTCGCGTCGGCCCCGACCACGGAGTCGTTGGCCGGGCCGTTGTCGTCCTGGACCTCGTCGAGCGCGATCAGGTCGGGCGACGCGAGGTTGTCGACGATCTGGCGCGCGAGCCGCTGGAACTTCTCCGGCGGGTCGCTTGGGTCGAGGTTTTCGACGTTGAAGGTGGCGACCGCGAGTGCGCCGGGCCGCGCGGCTTCCGCGGTCTCGGGCACGAGGCCGCGATCGACGCCGGCAAGAGGGCTCGTGACGTTGAGCTTGAAATTGCCGAAGGAGTAGGAGAGCACCCCGATCGACGGCCCGGTGAAGCCATCGCCGGTGTTGACGACCGGGGTCGCCGTGAGCGCGTCGTCGATGATGATCCGCTCGGGGTTGAAATCGCCGGCCCCGACGATGATCCCGCCGCGGCCCGTGCGCGGCACGGCCCCGGTGCCGTTGTCGGGTAGCACCGAAATCTCGCCGAAATCATTCGTCGGTCCGGTGGCGACGGGGTCGTTCACCCGCAGCAGCATGCCTTCGAGCGACTCGTAGAAATCGATTCCGTCCGCGCCGGGCTCGAACAGGCCGCCTGTCTCGACCGAACCGCTCGCGTCGTCGTCGATCACCTCGCCCGGCGGCACGCGACCGCCGGCGCCGACCGTCGCGGTCGCCGGCAGGGGATTTGCGCCGGATACCACGTCGATCGCGGGCGAGACGATCTCAGTGGTCGTGAGGTTGGCCGATCCCCTGGATCCGCCGGGCCGGAACTCGCTGACCGTCCCGGTCACGCCCGCCTCGTCGCCGATCGCGACCGGCGGCGCCGAGCCGGTGAAGACGAAGATGCCCTCCGAGGTGGCGTCGCTCGCGTCGACCGTGGCGTCGGGCTCCTGCAGGTAGAACCCGTTCGAGGCGACCGCGGTGACGATGCCGCCGGTCGTCACGGCCTGGCCGTCGAGCGGCGACACGTGCGCCGCGCCCTGGATGTCGTGGATGGCCACGTCCAGGGGCGCCGCCGGGCAGCTGTTGGCCGCGCCCGGAGTGATCGCGGCGAAGATCAGGTCGGTGTTGTTCTGATCGGTGTCGAGACCGTCGGCGCAGCGCGAGAGGCCCTTGCCGGCCGGGCCGGGGTCGTCGTTGAGTCCGATGCCCGAGCCCTCCGTGTAGGGCGCGCCCGAGTCGCCCTCGTAGCTCACGGCGTCGACGAGGGCGCCCCCGTCGCGGATCGCGACCGCGTCAGGCGCGCCGTTCTGGATCAGGTTGGTGTCGGGCGAGACGTCGAGCGCGCAGCCGGGCACCGTCGCCGCGCTGGCGCAGATCACGAAATAGCCGCCCGGCGCGAGGCTCTGGCCGGGGAGGTCGATCGTCTGGTAGAGGGCGCCGCCGCCACCGGTGCCGTTGACGAGCTCGACGCTGTAGGCGCCGAGGTCGATCGCGCCGGAACTGACGTTCTTGAACTCGAGGAACTCCGATGTGTCGGTGCTCGGTTGGTCGTAGTCGATCTCGTTCACGACGAGAGTGGTGGAAACCGCGGCCAGTGCGCGCGACGGCGCGAACAGCGCCAGCGCCGCGAGTGAAAGTGCCAGCGCCGCGGTGGCGAGGGCGGTAATTGCGGTGAGGGTCGTGCGCGAGGTTGTCATGTGGCGAACCTACCGCCGGCGATCGGCGCGCGGTGTGAAGATTCGCCAACCGCGCTGTGAAAAGGCTGTCAACATCTGGTGAAGTCCAGCGCGACCGCTCCGCCGGCCCGTCGTGTCGCGGTCTCGGGGAAACCCGTATGATCCAGCGCGATGGCCGTGACACTCGCTGTATTCCAGAACGGTGACGACGCGCTGCTCGTCTGGAACGTCGGCGCCGCGATCCCCGGATGCCGTGGGTTTGCCGTGCGCCGTGAGCTCACGCGAGCCGGCAAGAAGCACGCGACGTGGCTCGACAACTACGTCGGCTTCGCCGGCAAACCCCACAAGCGGGGCGAAAAGCGCAGGTCGACCGTCTGGCCGTTCCAGCAGTTCGCCTGGACCGACCACGAGGTCAGCGCCGGCGATTCGGTGCGCTACAGGGTCGTACCGGTCGTGCGCGCCGCCGACGGCAAGCTCAAGCGGCTGACCGGCGAGCAGAGCGCCTGGAGCGTCGTCGCGCCCGCCGGCGGGTCACCGTTTCGCGCATTCTTCAACCGCGGGTACGTGATGTCGCAGTTCATGGCCCAGTACCTCGCGCAGAGCGGCAAGACGCTCGAGCAGTTCAAGGACACGATCCGCGACAAGGACGACCGCACGATCCGGCATTTTCTCTCCGGCGATCTGCGTGTGCAGATGCTGCGCCTGCTCGACGGCGCGCGCACGCGGGGCGAGCACGTCTACGCCGCTCTGTTCGAGCTGACCGACCACGAGTTGATCGACGGGCTGAAAGCGCTCGGTCCCCGCGCGCACGTCGTCCTCGCCAACGGCTCGATCAGCCCCAAGAACGGGGAGACGGCGGCGCAGGCGCGCAAGCGCGACGGCAATGCCGAAGCTCGCGCGACGCTGGTCGCGGCGGGCGCCGACGTCGAGACCGGCCGCCGCTTCACCTCGCCGGGCGCGCTGGCTCACAACAAGTTTCTCGTCGTCACCGATCCCCAGGGCGCGCCGCGCGCGGCTTGGACCGGCAGCACCAACTGGGCCCCGACCGGTCTCTGCACGCAGCTCAACAACGGCCTGCTGATCGAAGACGCGGCGATCGCCGATCAGTACCTGCGGCAGTGGCACCGCCTGCGCGCCGCCGGCAACGCCTTTCCGGCATCGCTCAAGACCGCCAACTCCAGCCCCAGGACATCCGGCGACGCGACCGTCTGGTTCACGAGAACCAACGGCCGCGCCGACCTCAAGGCGCTGACCGCCGAGGTCGACCGCGCGCGGCAGTCGATCCTCTGCCTGATGTTCATGCCCGGCGGCAAGGGGCTGCTCCCGGCGATTCAGCGCCGCGAGCGGGAGCCCGGGTTGTTCGTGCGCGGCGTGATCAGCGAGCTGCCGGACCCCAAGGACGAGTCCGTCGTCGAAGTGACGATCCTCGGAGACGGAAAACCGTTCAGCCGGCAGCTCAACATCATCGAGCCGGCCGGCTTCGAGAACGCGATCGCGTACTGGGCGGCGGAGGTTACGCGCAGTCAGTTCCTCGGCCGCGTCGGTCACGCGATCATCCACAGCAAGGTCGTGGTGATCGACCCGCTCTCGGACGATCCCACCGTGATCACCGGCAGCCACAACTTCTCCGAGAGCGCCTCGGCGAGAAACGACGAGAACTTCATGATCATCCGCGGCGACCGGGCGCTGGCGCAGGCCTACATGGTCAACATCATCGGCGCGTACCGGCACTACCGCGCGCGCACGAAGCGCTCGAAGCCCTATCTCGGTCTGAAGGACGACGACAAGTGGATGGCCGGCGCGCTGGCCGCGCGGAAGCGAGACAGGCAATTGTGGGGGTTCTGACCCGCGCCGCGGCGCGACCGGCCGCGCCGGGCGACGACCGCGCGCCGGCGGTAGAACCGGTCAGCGAGCAGATTCAGCGATGGCTCGACGCGCCCGGCGGCAAAACGCTCGGCGGGCTGATCGCGTTCATCGAGGAGAAGAGCTTCACCCTGTTGTTCGTGCTGCTGCTCGGCGTACCGGCGTTGCCGCTGCCGACCGGCGGCGCGACCCACGTTTTCGAGGTCGTCGCGATGCTGCTGGCGCTGCAGCTCATCGCCGGGCGCGACGAGGTCTGGCTGCCGCGTCGCTGGCGCCGGATCGACCTCGCGGGCCCCGCGCGCCGGAGGTTTCTCGGCTCCCTGGTCGGCGCGATCAGATTCCTCGAGCGCTTTTCGCGGCCGCGGCTGCGATTTCTCTTCGGCCATCGCCTGAGCGACATCGTCTTCGGATCGGCGACGCTCGGCGGGTCGCTCGCGGCGTTTCTCGCGCCGCCGTTCACCGGCCTCGACACATTGCCGGCGCTCGGCGTGGTCCTGATCTCGCTCGGCGTGCTGCTGGAGGACTTCCTGGTCGTCGCGGCGGGCGCCGTCACCGGCGTGGCCGGAGTCGCGCTCGCCCTCCTGCTCGGCGGCGCGGCCTTGCGGGGGCTGGAGAGCTTGTTCTGACGGCGCTCGCTGGACGGCTGTAGGCAGACTGGTACGACCGCGACCGCCCGCGCGGCGAACTCGTTATTTCTGCGCTTTCTCGGCCGCGCGACGGCGCACGTCGGCCTTCTGCTCGATCGTCATCGCGCCGGGGTGCCCCGGGCCCGGCCACGGCGTCAGCACCAGCAGCAGCCGGGCCTCTGACTGCGCATCGACCCGGTGACGCTCGCGCGCGGCGAGCTCCACCAGCAGGCCGGGTCCGCCCGCCACTCGCTCCCCGGCGGTGGTCGTGACCTCGACCTCACCCTCGATCACCACGATCCAGGCACGTTCGTGCACCTCGTGGTCCTGCAGGCTGTCGCCGGCCCCGAGGTGGAGAGCGATCGCGCGCGCATCGTCTGTCGACGACAGAATTTGCGGCTGGTGCCTCCTTACGTCGAGCGCCTTGATATCCCAGTTCTTCATCTGCTTCTCCTCTCCTCGCGTGGCCGCCTGCGCCGTTCTGTCGCGTTCCCGGGATCCTAATTGAAGGGCGCGGTCGGCGGGACCAACTTGAATGCCGCTGCGCCGGGGTCTCTTTTGGGGCCGCGCAAGCCGATCCACAATCCGAGGTGCCGACCGGTGCACCGGCTGCACGCCGAGCACCGCTCACGCCTGCCGTTGCGTTGGCTATACCGAGATCACGGACAGCCCAGGCACCCGCGCGAAATCAGCGCGATCACGTGTTGCGACGCTGAATCCATGTGCGAGCGCGGTGGCGGCGATCCACAAGTCGTGCGCGCCGACGGTGTTCCCGCGTCGCGCAAGTTCGGCCCACACCTCGGCATGAATTCTCGCGATCGGCTCGGTGATCGGGATCGCTTCGATGCCAACGAGCAACTGTTCGACGAACGCTCGGCGACGCGCACGCTGGCCTCGTCGTGCGCGAAAAGCCCCGTGTAGCAACTCGCTCATTGTGACGACGCTTATCGCACAGTCTTCATCCCCAAGCAATCGCTCCGCCGTGGAAGAATTGATCCCACGTTCGATGTCAATCAACACGCTCGTGTCGATCAGGACGGCCACGGTTCGCCCGGCGGTCCAACCGATTCGCGCAGGGCGCGGACATCGGCGGCAAAGTCCTCGTCGACCGGGGGTGCAGCCGCGATCAGCTCGCGCAAGCGGCTATATGGCACGACCTGGCTCTTGAGCGGACCGAGCACTGCGATCGGCGCACCGCTGCGCGTGATTTCGATCTGCTCGCCAGACGCGACTCGATTGAGCACGTCCGAAAAATTCCGCGCGATCTCCGTGGCGGTGAGCCTCGTCATACGTAGAGCATATCAGATAAATCAGATTGCTGTTCAAGCGGGTGGATCAGTCAGCGGGGGCGATCCAGTGGCGTGGCGACCGCGCCCGGGGCTCATCGTCTCTCGCCCTTCGACACGCATCGCAGTTCCCCCGCCCTCACGGACAGCCTAAGTCCCGAAAGCGGGGCCCACGGAGTCGTTATTCCAATAATTTGAGTGTCCGGATGGAGCGGCTGAGGGACACGCTCGGCGTGAAGCGTCTTGGAATCCACGTGTGCAAGGAAATCTCGGACAAGCTGGCTGGCGTTGGCCTGGGCCATTCTCCCAAGGATCTCGAACCAGACTCCTGGCAAGAGGTCAGATTGTTCACGCTCGGCACGCCGGTGGCCGGCGTGATCAACGCTTCGCTAAAGCCAGGGAGCGATGGGGATGATGTCTTGCGCGAGTCTGCCGAAAGCGAGGCCAACGAGATTCTTAGGAGCGTTCGCGCGCTGGTTTGCGATTGACATTGGGGCCTGTTCAGAATTAAGTTCGGGGGGTTCGGGAATGCCCTCGGGCCATCGAAGTTTTTTACTGCTGCATGAACTCGAACCAGTATGACGGCGGGAGGGCGCCATGGCGCTCGACGATCGCGCCGACCTTGCGGAAGACGTGCCGATTGAAGATTCATCGTCATGACTTCCGGCTCGATCTCGACTTCCAGCCAGCGCAGCCACTTCTCGATGCGAGAGTCGGTCATGGTCCGCCATGCCGGCGTTCGCCTCGGACAGCGTTGCGGACAGCGCTTCGATCTATCCATCGCCGAGCAGGCGTGCGAGCGTCAAACCCATCCGGTCGACTAACTGCCGCGACGTCGCCAAAAAAGTCGCCAGAAAATCGGCCTGGATCGCTCACGAGCTTCCGAGCGACGAACTCGGGTTGAGAGCGGCCGGGACAAAGTCCCTGCAAACACTCGCAAACTGCCGAGGTACGTAGTGCGCCCGAGAGGATTCGAACCTCTGACCTTCGGTTCCGTAGACCGACGCTCTATCCAGCTGAGCTACGGGCGCAAGATCGTACAGAGTAGCCGGGCGGGTGGTCCGCGGTAGGAGCCGCATGACCGTGTTGGCGGCCGTGGCCGAACGAGCGCGCGGCGGCCAAGCTCACCTTCGTCTCATTCCGGTCGCGTCGAGTCCCGCCGCGACAGGGGTGGCCCGATCGCGCCCCTACTATACTTTTTGAAGTGACCGATCAGATGCAGGCTCAGGCACGAGCGGAAGCGCCCGCCACGCCCGCCAAGGCACCCGCGCCAACCAAACCGGCCGCCGGTGAGCGCCGGCACGTCCTGCCCGACGACCTCCGCCTCGGCGCCGCGCACATCACGGTCGCCGACCTTGACGAGGCGGTTCCGTTCTATACCCACGTCCTCGGCCTGCGACAGCGCGAGCGCGTCACCGGCGACGGCGGCGAGACCACCGCTTCGCTCACCGCCGGCGGCGACCACGACCTCGTAGTCCTGCACGAGAAGCCGGGCGCCAGAGCCGTCACGCGACACTCCGGGCTGTATCACGTCGCCCTGCTCTACCCGTCTCGGCTCGAACTGGCCCGGGTCGCCCAGCGAATCCAGCACACCGGCACTCCGATCCAGGGCGCCTCCGACCACGGAATCTCGTGGGCGATCTACCTGCCCGACCCGTCGGGCAACGGAATCGAGCTCGCCGCCGACCAGCCGCCCGAGACCTGGCCCGACCTCTCCAACGTCGACTCGATCGCGCCACGCCCGCTCGACCTCGGAGGACTGTTCAATCTCGTCGGCGGCCGCGAGCCCGAGCCCGACGCCGACCCCGCGACAAGAATCGGCCATGTTCACCTGCACGTCGGCGACATCGGCCAGGGCCTCGCCTTCTATCGCGACATCATCGGATTCGACCTCGTCACCCACATCCCCGGCGTCGCCGCCTTCGTCAGCGCCGGCGGCTATCACCATCACCTCGGGATCAACACCTGGCAGGGCCGCGGGGCGCCGCCGGCGCCGCCGGACGCGGCCGGCCTGCACCACTGGAACGTCGTTCTCCCGTCCGGCGAAGACGTCGCGGCGGTCCGCGCGCGGCTCGCCGGCGCCGGCCACGAAACGGCCGATGTCGGCAACGGATTCGAAGTCCGTGACCCGTGGAACATCGCGATGCGCGTCGTCTCGAGCGCGGTCGCGCATGACCGCCAGGGGTAAGCCGCCACAGAAGATCCTCGCCGTCTGCGCGCGCGAGCCGGCCGGCTTCGTGTCGGCGATCAAACGCGTGACGGCGCACGATCGGCGATTTCGCCTTATCTTGGGATAGTTGATATTCCCGACGAAGGGAGTGTGCCTATGGACGATTCTGAACGGGTCAGCGGGTAGTTTCGACTCCGCTGACCGACGCGGCCGCCTGGCGACGGCGCGAACGGCTTGTCCGAGCGTCGTCGCCGGTCGCGGGTCGAGTCAGTTCGCAGCATCGGCGGACGGCGGATTCCTGGGCAGCCGCCAATCGGCCACGTAGCCGCCGAACGGGAGCACGGCGCCGAGCAGCACCAGAAACGTCGTGCGCCCATCCCAGCGCATCGCTTCGCGGATGCCGAGCGCGACCACGATGTACGCGAGAAATAGGATCCCGTGAATCGGTCCGAGGATCTGGACGCCGGCTTCGCTTCCGCCGGTGTTCTTGATGTAGCTGGCGCCGAGCAGGAGCAGGAAGCTGGTCGCCTCGGTCAGCGCGATGATGCGGAAGGATTTCAGGGAGATCATTGGATTGCCTCGGCTCGCGGCTCTTGGCCGCCGGTGGGTCGTCGTAGCGCCCGGCATGACGATACTCGTGTGACCCGGACTTCGCGAGGTTCGCCGGCCTACGCTGGGCCGATCCGTTGCGTTGAGGTCAGCTCGCGCGCCCAAAGCGCGATCGACGACGAGGCCGTCCCCCGGAGCCGGCTGGTTCCTAGCGGTCCTGAATGCGCGCAAGCACGGCCGTGGCGGTTCGGTCGACCGAGGCGTGGCCGGGTTGTTCCCGGCGCAGCAGTGGCAGCGCGCCGAGAATGCGGCCGATCTTTTCGATTGTCTCGTGACACTCCGGGCAGTCGATTTCGTGGCGTCTCAGCCGCGCTTGCCCGGCGTCGCTGAGCTCGCCGTCGAGGTAGCTCGATACTCGTGTTCTGACCCACATGTGGTCGATCATGAACCGGGTCATCCGGATCGGGTTGAGTGTCGTTTTGCCGTTCATCGATGTTTAGACCTTTCCGCGAGCCAAAAAGATTCGCCGGCGGCCGTTCCCGCGTTCACCGGCTCTCCCCGGACTCGTCGAGCAGCGCGTCGCCCAGGGTCCTCCTGAGCAGCAGTCGGCCGCGGTGCAGCCGGCTCTTGAAGGCCGCCTCGCTGACGCCGATGATCGCCGCCGCCTCCGTCGTCGACATTCCCTCGATGTCGCGCAAAACCACCGGTGCCCGGTACTTGACCGGCAACGCGAGCACGGCCCGCTCGAGCTGACGCAGCAGGTCGGCGCGCAGGAGCCGCCCCTCGGGACCCGGCCGCCAGTCCGCGGCGTCAAGATCGACTCGCTCACCGTCGACCGTGCCGGGCGCCGGAATCCGGGCGCGCTTCTTCAGGTGCCGATTGGCTTCGTTGATCGCGATCCGAACCAGCCACGTGTAGAAACCCGATGCGCCTCGGAACGACTTGATCCCGCGCCAGGCGCGAACAAACGCCTCCTGGGCGACATCGTCGGCATCCTGCTCGGAGTGCAGATATCCACGCAACAGCCGGACGAGCCGGGCCGAGTACTTGCGCACGAGCAGCTCGAACGCGACCACGTCGCCGGTCTGGCATCTCGCGACCAGTTCGATGTCATCGGGAGCACTGATCCCGGCGTCGGATTCGTCGCCGGACACGCGCTTAGAGGCCGCACCCGGGCGTGGTGGTGTTGCTCGGCGTCATCGATCTGCGAGCCTACCGCGACGAGGTTCGCCGCCGGCCTGTCGCCAGCGGCTTGTCGCCGTTCGCCCGGTCGCGCGGTGTCAGATGTTGACCGGCGCCGACGTTGAGAGCTTCGCGCTGACGCTTCCGATCGTTCCGGTTGCAAGCAGCACGCCGAACACGATCAGCACCGTCGCCGAGAAGATCTGGATCTTGCGCGAATGGGGCGAAAGACGTCGCGCCAGCTTCCCGAATCGGTCCATCGAAAGCGCCATCAGCATCAGCGGCACGCCGAGGCCGGCGGAAAACACCAGCAACAACGAGGCGCCGGCAACCGCGCTGCCGGAGGTCGTCGCCAGCGCGAGGACCGCGCCGAGCGTCGGCCCGATGCACGGCGACCAGCCGATCGCGAAAACCATCCCGACACCGACGGTCGCGACGTTGCCGGTAGGCGCGACGAGCGTGAACCTGTGCTCGCGGGCGAGCAGGGACGGTAGGCGAGGGGAGAGCATCATCAGGCCGAGCAGCGCGATGAAGACGCCGCCGACCAGCTCAAGCAGTTCCCTCTGGCGGATGATCGCGCCGCCGGCCAGTGCAGAGCCGAGTCCAAGCGCGGTGAATACGGTCGCGAACCCGGCGACAAACAACAGCACGCGGCGGGGCCGTTCAGTTGCGCCGCCACCCGAGATAAACGCGATGTACCCGGGTACCAGCGGCAAGAAGCACGGCGACAGGAACGATACGGCGCCGGCGGCGAGCGCGACCAGATATCCAGCTGGATCCGCTCCGACCACGGCTAGAGCGCTTCAAGAGCGGATTCGAGCTGTTCCTTGGTGGTGGCGCCCGGTAGATTCGCGGCGATCCGTCCCTCGGAGTCGATCACGAGCGTGTTCGGCTGTCCGATCAGGCCGAGCTCCCGCTCGACGTCCCGGTTGGGATCGCTGACGTCGGTGGCGTGGCGAATCCCGTAGCGGGTCTTGTACGCAAGCGCCTCGCCTGCGGAATCCTCGACGTTGATCCCGAGCACGGCTACGTCCGGATTCGCTTTCTCGAAGGCGGCGAAGTCCGGCGCCTCCTCCCTACAGACATCGCACCACGACGCCCAGACGTGCACCACCACAGGTTCGCCGGCGTAGTCGGCCAGCGCAAGCGTTTTATCGGGATCGCCGACCGCCGGTCCGCTGATCAGCGCCGCTGGCTCCCGTTGCGCCGGTGCAATCACGCTCGCCGAGGTCGCCGGCTCGTTCCCGCCGGCGACCAAGGCGCCGACGACGATCAACAGCACGGCGCCGGCCACCAGCGCGGTCGTCATCGCCTTCTTCCGGCCTGAAGCGCCGCTCGAGGCGACCGGCAGTTTTTCCCGCGGTTCCCGCTTGACCGTCGCGCGCGTTTTGCTCATCGTGCGAATGCCCCCTTGATTGGAAAAGTTTGATTTCCGTGCGCCCGCGAATTTTCCGGGCGCACCGATTGGACACGACCACACGCGAAAACGGTTCATTTTCCGATCGGCCTCGCCGTGTACGCGAGCCCGAGATTGAGTCAGGGTCGCATTTCCGATAGAACTTGACCGTCCCATCGATCCAGCGAGGAGTACTGAGCCATGTTTCAAGACAACCGGGCGTTCGGCAGTTTTTCGGTCGACGACCCGCAGAAGGCGCGCCGGTTCTACGGCGAGACGCTCGGGATGAAGATCTCCGAAGCCGGGATGGGCGCGTTTCAGGTCCAGACCGGCAACGGCGCCGCGGTCTTCGTGTACCCAAAGCCCAACCACGAACCGGCGTCGTTCACCGTCTTCAACATCGCCGTCGACGACGTCGAGCAGGCCGTCGACGACCTGACCGCCCAGGGAGTCACGTTCGAGCGCTACGACGGCGACATCAAGACCGACGAGAAGGGCATTTCCAGCGGCCCCGGCCCGAAAATCGCCTGGTTCAAAGACCCGGCGGGCAACATCCTCTCGGTGTTGAACATGCACTCGTAGCCCCCGGGGGACCTGCTCCCAGCGATTTGATTCACCACGCCCGGCGAGCGTCGCGTCGCGCGAGTGCCGGGAGGGAGGGACACCTTTCGAACCCGCTTCGCGTGGATCACGACGATGGAATCGACCATTCAGATTGGCCGCCGTGACTTCCGGCGTCTCAAGGCGGAATCTGCTACGATTGCTACGTGCCGCGAACGATTCCTCATCGAGAGCTCCGCAACAACAGCAGCGCGGTGCTTCGCGATGTGCAGGCCGGAGAAACCTTGATCATCACCAACCATGGCGAGGTTGTCGCTGTGCTCATGCCACCGCCCGATTCGTCGCGCACGCCGTCACTTCGCATGCGCAGGGCGGTCACGCGCGGAGGTTTCTCGCGGCTGGCGAGCGTCGAGATCGATCATCCGATCCAGCAGTCGTTGGACGAACTCCGCGGCGAACGTTGATCGCGTACGTCGAAAGCTCGGCCGCGGCGAAACTGCTTTTCCGCGAAGCCGAGACCGAAGGGCTAAAACGCTATCTCGACACGCTTGTCGCCGACGATGCGGTCGTAGCATCGAGTCTGGTGCTGGAGACAGAGCTGCGTCGCGCCGCCGTACGCGAAGAAGTTTCGCAGTCGCTTGTCACCGAAGTGCTCGACCGGTTCGACCTTGTCGAGCCCGACCGCACCGTGTACCGGGAAGCCGGTTTGTTGTCTGGAGCGAATCTGCGAACTCTTGACGCGCTTCACGTGGCGATCGCTCTGAGGCTCGGGGTAGATGTGATGGTCAGCTACGACCATCGCCAGATCTCGGCATCGCAAGCCGTCGGACTCCACACGATCTCGCCCGGCTAGATTTCGACGACCTACGGCGGAGGCCGGACCGGCGGGCCTTGAACTGCTCGTCATCGGCGCGCCCAGCCTCGGCGATGCTCGGCGCGAAGACGTCGAGGGCAAGCGCGACTGGTGGGCTCAGAGGTAGCGGTTGTTCGGGAGCCAGAAGATGCCGTCTGCTTCGATCCGAAGGTGTCGTACCGGCGCTTCTCAGTCGTTGGTCCCCAGCGCATCGGGCGCCGCGCTGCGCATCAGGTCCTCAAGCACTTTGCGCTCACCGTTTTGGGGCACGCCCCATTCGGCGAGGTATCCGAAGACCTCGGTCAGCGGACGAGATCCGAAGCGGCCGTCGATCAGTTCGAGCTGCCCGGCGCCGATCAACGCAGGGTGGGTCTGTCCGCAGGTTCGAGCCAGCGCGAGCAGTTCGCCGCGCAGCTGCACTACGTAGTTGGCGGTGCGCTCGGCCTTGCTCTCCGGATCGAGTCCGCGCGTGCGCCAAGGCTTGTGTGTCGCGACGCCGGTCGGACAGTTGCCCGTGTGGCAACGCTGCGACTGGATGCAGCCAACGGCGAGCATCGCCTCGCGGCCGACGTTGATCGTGTCGCAGCCGAGACCGAAGGCCATAAGTGCGGCCTCGGGCAGACCCAGTCTCCCGCTGCCGCCGAATACGACACGTTCGGTCACGCCGCGTTCTGCAAAGGTGGAGAAGACGCGCGTGAAACCGATCTTGAACGGCAGCGAAACGTGGTCGCTGAAGGCCAGGGGAGCGGCGCCGGTCCCGCCTTCGCCGCCGTCGATCGTGATGAAGTCGACGCCGCGTTGGCCGTCGGCCATCTGGTCGGCGAGATCCCGCCAGAATGAGATCTGACCGACAGCGGACTTGATGCCGACCGGGCGGCCGGTGCGATCGGCGATCGCCTCGACAAAGTCGAGCAGTTCATCGACGCTGCGAAAAGCCGAGTGCCCGGGCGGGCTGATGCAGTCGACTCCGGCCGGCACCCCGCGGATACGAGCGATCTCCGGCGTGACTTTCGCGGCCGGGAGGATGCCGCCGAGGCCGGGCTTTGCGCCCTGGCTGAGTTTGATCTCGATCGCCCGTACCGGCGCATCCGCGACACTCTCCTCAAGCTTGTCGAGACTGAAGCGTCCGTCGGCGCCGCGGCAGCCGAAGTAACCGGTGCCGATTTGAAAGACCAGTTGACCGCCATGGAGGTGGTGCGGCGATATGCCGCCCTCGCCGGTCGTCTGAAGGCACCCTGCCCGCGCCGCGCCCCGGTTGAGCGCTTCCACGGCGCGACCGCTAAGCGCGCCGTAGCTCATGCCGGAGATGTTGACGACTGACTCCTGGCGGAAGGCGTGCCTGCGTGCGCGCGCGCCGCCGAGCACCTTCGCGGCCGGGATCTCGAACGTGTCGGTGGCGCGGTCGTTTTCGATGCTGTGGGCTGGATCGACCAGAGGAGGGAAGGGCGCCTGCTTGATCACGAGGTAGTTGGCCGATCGCTCCATATCGTTGTCGCTGCCGAAGCCGAAGCGGTTGTTCTGGCGCTTGGCCGAGGCGTAGACCCAGCGGCGCTGGTCGCGCGTGAAAGGACGCTCTTCATCATTGTCGGTGACGATGTATTGACGCAGCTCAGGACCGACGCGTTCGAGGATGTAGCGGAAGTGACCGATTATCGGGAAGATCCGCAGGATGGTGTGGCGGCGCTGAAAGATGTCGTAGATCACGACCAGCAGCAGCGCCGTCGCCACCGCGATCGTCGCGTAGACCCAGTTGCTCACGCGGCAACTATCCGTGAGCCAGCGGATGGCACCATCGCGGGCGGGGCGTCGCTCAGCAGGGCATCGAAACGTTTCGATGCCGGCGCCCGCAACTGCCGCAACCGTTCATCCAGTACCGACAGCCGAAGCACTGTCGAAACTGAATGAACGGCACAAAGCGGAGCGCCCAGCGCTGCGAAAGCGAAACTACTGGAGAGTTCCAGTTTGCACGCGCGCGTCACCGACAGCGCTTAAACGACGCGCGGACCTTCTTGACAGCGCCGTCCGAATAAGTTGCCCGCACCACGACGCGGAACAACTTGCCGGGCTTCAGTTTGACCTTCTTGAGCGCGCGAACGGGCTTTTTGAAACCGAACGGCGCCTTGGTCACCTTTTGCACCAGCTTGTTGTTCACGTAGAGCGACGACGATTTCACGAGCGCGGCCGATTGGTAGGCCGGCAAGATTTTCAGGGTCTTGGCGACGCACTTCATCTTTCGTAATGGTCGGATGCCTTGGCATCCGTCAATCGCCAGGGCTCCGGCGCTGGTAGACGACTGGCCCGCGTAACTTGAAAATGCAAAGCTGAAGTCCCCGCCCTCGGGCGTGGCTTTTGTAGTGGGGCAATCAAGCGTTTTCAGCAAGCCACGGTCGCCACCATTGATCCTCACCGTCAATTTGCTGAATCCGACTTGCGGGATGTCGTCGAAAGTGGTCTGGATCTGGTTTCCGTGCGGTCCGACAAATTTGTTCTTTCCGCGCTGGTGAAAGTTGACCGGACCGCGAATGTCGAGGCCGAGGTCTGGAAGCACCGTCGTTTGTCCCGGCAGCAGGTACACGTAGCCGTGCAGCCCAGTGGCGATCAGCGGTGTCTCAACATCGACCGTTCCGACGCGCATAGAAAGCGGGCAGCGGTTGGCGGCAAAGTCAGCGTCGCTGCAGATGCGCCCGAGCTGCGTGACATCGAGGTTGAGCGACGGCGGCAGAGTGGTCGTGATTCGCTTGGGTACAACGGTTCCGGATCCCGGACCCATCAGACCGGGCTGGTTGATGATCACGTCGAGATCGGGGCTGACACCGCGCTTTGGGGTGCTTACCGCGGCGGTGCCTGAAAGGTCAAATGCCGGCGGATCTGAACAGTCGGGCGTGATTGTCTGGTCGGGTGCCTTCACGTAGCGCTTGATGGAGTCTCCGGTTGGCGCTTCGGTCGCATTGGTCCGTCGGTCGTAGGCGGCGGCGTAGAGCGTCGTCGTCCAAGGCTCGCAGCGGGTGGGGTTTGTCAGGAACGGCGTGCCGTCAGCGAGCGATCCGAAAAAGGTGATCTTCATGTTGTCGACGCGGATGCCGGTCGTGAGTGTGCCACCGTTGGCGAGATCCGGAAGATCGATGCGTGGGATGTCGTCAAGCAAGGTTGTGCGCAAGTGAAAATCGCCGTTCGTGTCGGGTGCGATCTGCATCTTCACCGTGACCGCCGCGAGGCCCGAAATGACCTTCGTGTAGAGGCCGAGTGTTGCCGGCACTTCGGGATCGGTCTTGATCAAGAAGATCCGCGCTTTTACGGGCGTGAATACCGCGTTACTGAAGTCGTGAAGAATCAGCGTGAGTTCGCCCTTGCCGACCAGTGCTTTGTCCGAACAACGATTCGTGAAGCTGCCGTCGGGCAGAGTTCCGTTGCGCGGAGTGTTGAAGTCGCCGATTGGACAACGGTCTGCGTATGGAATCGCGTTCGGGTTGCCGATCAGGCCGGCAGGAGAGTCGACGACAACGCTCTTTAGGTCCTCTGTAGTCGCATCGTCGCTCGGATCGTTTGGAGGATCGAGCAAGGCCTGGTCGTCATAGGCGAACGACATGTCGACCGTGTAGTCAGAGTGCGCGCCGAGCTTCGTGTTCGGCATCGACGTTGTGAACGTTGGGTAGACGTCGGCGCGTGCGCTCCCGATCGGCCCAACGAATGCAAGTGCGATCAAGACTACGAACGCGAGTAGTGCCGCGCCCATCAGGCGCGGCTTGACTCCAACCAGAAACATCTTTCCCCCTCCCAGAAAAAATAATGCAGGTATATAGGGTATCGGCACGTACGTTCAGCCGAACTCGCAGCGGAGGTAGATGACACCGTTTGAGGGGCGGCGCTCGTTCTGCAATGTCAGGTTCGCGCGAACGCCTGGCGGAAGAGCGTGCCTAGGTCGCGATGTGCGAGCCGGTGAAACTTTGACCATCACCAATCACGGCGAGGTTGTCGCTGTGCTCACACCACCGCCGGATTCGTCGCGCATCACCCCATCCCCGGACGCTCAAACTGGACTTTGATCCAGGTAACGCTCGAACCCTTCGCGCCAACTCGCGATGCCAGGTTGCCACGCGAGCTCTGCCTTGGCTCTCGCGTTGTCGGCGCCGCAGGCGCGCGTCGCGGATTTCGCAAGGAAGTCGTTCGCAGCCAGCCTGACCAACCACGCGGGCACGCGCCGTGGTGGTTTTGCGCCGATGCGCTCGGCGTATTTCGGAAGCCACTCACGCATCGGCGTCGGGTCGTCGTCGACGATGTTGTAGATCCCCGGCCGACCGCCGCTGGCAGCTCGAACTGCGGCGGCGGCCGCGTCGTGGACGTGGACGAATGAGGCTACGCCTTCGCCGCCGCCGCCGACCGGAAACTGACGTTGCCGCGTCTGCTTTGCGATGGAGCCATCCGATGCGAACCATGTCCCTGGCCCGTAGAACAGTCCGTAGCGCAGCGCCAGTCCGTCAAACTCGCCGGCCTGCGTCACCAACCGCTCATTGTGAACAACGATCCGCACGACTTCTCCGAAAGGAGCCGGAGCGCCGATGTACGGGGCGTCATCCTCGGACTTGATGCCACGGCCGTCTGGTTCGTAAAGAAAGGCGATTGACTGGAGGATGTAGCGTCGCACGCCGACCTCCTTGGCGGCGGCGACCAGCGCGGCCGTTCCAACATGGCGCACACGATTGTTCGGCGCATATATCTTCGCGAGTTTGCGCGCGTTGTAGTCGGGTGAGAGGCTGCTGAGCTGATCGATGATGATGTCCGGCTTGACGGCGTGGACAGCGTCGCTCAGTGCGGGTCCGTCGAGCACGTCGCAGATGACCGCCTCCGCGCCAGCGGCACGGAGGGCGTCGGCCCGCGACGCGCTGCGAGTAAGTCCAAAGACCTCGAAATCCGTCGCGACCAGCTGCGAGACGAGTGGTCGACCAACAGCCCCTGTGGCGCCTGCCACCAAGACCTTCATGCGTCACCGCGCTTGGTCGCGGCAAGCGTAACCGCCGCGGTGAAGCCGGCAAAAAGCGTGAGCGAAACAGCGCCACTTATTCCCGCGTCTGATCCGGCGTGAGCATTGCCGATATCCACCCAGTGATTGACCGCGTGAACCACGATGATCGCGAGGTTCGTCGCGAGCGCGCCAGCTCGAAGCACACGCCATTTCAGAGACGCGACAAGGGCGAGCCCGGCGCCGAGGGTCATCGCGCCGGCATCTCGGAGGTAGTGGACGTTGTAAGCGCCGAACGTGCCGATGTGATCAAAGAACCAGCGCGGCGTCAGAAGAATCAGCGCGGCGGTGACGAGCTGAGCGCCAGCTATAGCGGCGATGCCGAGCGCGATCCGCGGTTTCGGGCGATCAACGCCGGCCGCCGGCGAACCGAGGGGCGAACGCATCCGGCCAGCATAACGTCATCACCGCCCCGTCGTCGGCCGCGGCCGAAACGGCCAAACCCGCAGTGCTGCGACGCCTAACACCATAAACATGAAACCCCTTTGGCACGACCTGCGTTCGCATGAGGAATGGGGACGCAGTGAAGTCTCGTGCCTAACAGGGAACGACCGTGTCCCTGCTCGCCTGCTCCTCCGGCGCCGAGGGTCAGCTCGCCGCCGATGTGGCCGTGGCGACGCGATTGGCGACCAAGATCAAAAATTGATTGGCGGCTCGGAGAGAACTGAACCACTTGCGCTCGCTCGGCTAGCTCTCCGCGAGTCGTGCAAGGCTCGAGCGAATCTGCTCGCGCTGCGCTTTCGTCAGCGACGTCAGGAATTCGTTATCCGCGGCGGTCAGGCTTTTTGACGCCCTGGTGAACACGCGCCGACCTTTCACGCTGAGCCGGATGATCTGTTTGCGCCGATCCTGAGGGTCGCGCGCGCGCGTCACCATGCCGAGCGACTGAAGCTTGTCGATGATCGCCACCATGTCGCTGCGGTCGATCGCGAGCCGATTGGCGATCGACTGTTGCGGCGCGTCGCCCAACTCTTCGATAACGGCGAGGGTCCAGAACTCGCGTGGTCTCAGCTCGAACGGCCTGAGCGCCGCCTCGCCATGTCGGAGCCCCGCGAGACCGGCCTTGCCGACCAGGAACAGGGTCAATCCCTCGAGCGCCTTTGGAAACTGCGTGCTGCCGCCGTCCTCGCCCATGCGCCGAGCTTAACATCCGATTGGCATCGCCCAATGCTAGAGTAACCAATGATTGGTTAGACCAACAAAAGAGAACGGAGACGAAATGTCCACCTCAGGACGTACTTTCAAGATCACGATCGCCGTGATCGCCGCCATTCAGTTCGTGCTCGGCGCCATCATGATCGTCGCGCCGGCGCGGTTCGCCGATGCATCGGGCCTGGCGCCGGCGCCGGACTGGACCGCTTGGCTGTTCGCGATGTTCGGCGCGCGTTGCCTCGGCTTCGGGTTCGGAATGATCCTCGCGTTGCGCGATCCGGCGGCAAACCGCGGCTGGCTCCAAGCGATGCTCGGCGTTCAGGCAATCGACTGGCTGGCGACAATCGGTTACCTCGCAGCCGGCACGGTGACGATCTCGCAGGTGACAACAGCGGCAGTAGCGCCTCTGGTGTTTATCGGCGTCCTCGTTGCCGCGCTCACCAGCCGCCGAAACTGCGCCGGATCGAGGGGCGCCTCGGCGATTGCGACAGAATCCTGAACGCGCCGGTCGCGTGAGGTCGGCGCGCAGGTCCGATATCCGGATATCCACCCCTCCGTAAAATCCGATGGTGCCCCAGATCGTCGTCAACGCAGCCGCTGCCCCGGGAGCTTCCGGAACGTTAAAGCCGCCGGTCGTGGAACAGCGGACGAGGCTGGAGAACCGGGGTCAAATTTCTACTGGGAGTGGAACGAGCTCTGCTTCGCTTCGTGAGCCAGTAGCCATTCTTTGACGGGTAGACCCCAGCCAAAGCCACCTAGAGAACCATCCGTACGCAGGACGCGGTGGCACGGAACAAACAGCGCGGCCGCGTTGGTTCCGCAGGCGGTGCCGGCGGCGCGGACTG
>JBASWU010000135.1:0-11698 GCA_049276635.1 Solirubrobacterales bacterium
GAAGGCCATCCGCGGCTGGCTTGAGGCAAACGGCGGCCGTCCGACCGAGCACCGGCGCGCGATCGTCGATCCCGCCGGCTCACCCTCCCTGCGCTGAGCTAAAGCCCAACGGGATGCGAGGGGCGGCCTCGACTAGTGCCACTGGTCGTCGTCGACACGAGCGTTTCGCTGCCCGCCACTCTGTCCGAACCAGGAGGACTCGCGCGCAAGTTCATGGTCCTTCTCGCGTATGGAGCACTCACATACAGAGAAGAACATCTGAATCTCGAGCTAAGCGAGCTCGAAAAGGAGGTGGCGAGAGGCGGTGGGGAAATCCGCGGAACCGAGGCGCTGAGGAGGATGCGAGGTGAAGCGGCGGACAGGCGTTCCGCATTGGCGGAGCTGTTGCCGCACGGAACGCCGGCAGATTTGGTGGCCGCCGGCTCCGCCGCTTTGTTTGATGAGTACCTTCGCAAGGTCCGCGAGAAGGCGCCCGTATTCGGGCTAGACATTGACGAGACGAGCGCACTCGCGCGCCTGGCCCGACTGCAGGCAATCTGCGTTCACGCCGCGAAACCATTTGACCTTACGAACGTGCCCGCATTCACTTCCGACCCTACGGACGATCCAATCGTCTATTCCGCATTTCGGGCCGGCGCAGATCTAATTGTCAGCGACGACAGGCACATCGTTCCAAAGGCGGAGCGCCCTGTAACGCTTTACGAACATGAAGACGAACGCGTGGCCGCGATGACGTTCGACCACCTCATGCACGACATGCTCTCGGATGTCGACTGGGGGCGAATTGATGGGCGATGGCTTGTCGAGGCGTTTCGATAGCCGGCGCGAATCAATCTCGAGAATGTCGGGTTTGTGACGCTCGCGTTGTCCGTTTCGCCGTGGGCGATTTCGGTCGCGGTCTGGCATTTCGGCCGAATCGCGCGGCGCCGGGGCACGCGACCGGCGGCACGGCGCTGATCCAACCGGCACCGTAAGCGTGCATGAACCCTCGCCCGACTCGGCTGTAAGCAACGATGCCGGCCGCGAAATCGCGAATGGTCGGCAATATCCCGGCGCCCGGGCCGCACGACCATGGTGAGGACTTCGTCGACACGACCCACGGCGGAGGGACCGCATGATTTCTCTCGCCGATCGGCCACAATCAATTGTGCGATTGTTCAACCGTGAGCGGAGGCAGCCGATGACCGACAACAGCGTTCGCCGAGTCGTCAAATCAGATCGTCAGTGGCGCGAGCACCTGAGCGAAGAGGAGTTCGCCGTGCTCCGAGAGGCCGGTACTGAAGCTCCGTTCGCCGGGGAATACGTGGACCTCAAGGACGACGGCATCTACCGATGCCGCGGCTGCGGCGCCGCACTGTTTTCATCGGACACCAAGTTCGACAGCGGCACCGGCTGGCCGAGCTTCACCGAGCCCGCCGTCGCCGACGCCGTCGAGCTGCGCGCCGACAACAGCCTGTTGATGCGCCGTACCGAGGCAATCTGCCGCGCCTGCGGCGGTCACCTGGGACACGTCTTCGACGACGGCCCGGGCGATAGCGGCCAGCGCTGGTGCATCAACTCGTGTTCGCTGAAGTTCGACGCAACGAGCAGCCCCGCGAACGACTGACGCGGGTACCGTGCCGACGATCAACCGCTCCGCAAGCTGGGGACCGCGTAGACACGCATCGCGCTCAGGCGAGTTCGATCTTTTCGATCATCCGCGGTTCGATCGGGGCGTCGCGACCGTCGGTCTCGGCGCCTTCGATCTTGTCCACGGTCTCCATGCCCGTCGTGATTCTGCCGAAGACCGTGTGCTTGCCGTCGAGCCACGGGGCGGCCTCGGTGGTGACGATGAAGAACTGTGAGCCGTTGGTATTCGGGCCGGAGTTGGCCATCGCCAAGGCGCCGCGGACGATCTTGTTGTGATTGAACTCGTCTTCAAAGGTGTAGCCCGGGCCGCCGGTGCCGGTGCCCTGAGGGCATCCGCCCTGAATCATGAAGTCCTTGATCACGCGGTGAAACACGAGGCCGTCGTAAAAACCCTCGCCTGCCAGCTTCTTGAAGTTTTCGACTGTCTTGGGGGCGTCGGCGTCGAACAGTTCGAGCTGGATCGGGCCCTCGGATGTGTGCATGGTCGCTGTAGACATGGGCGGGACTCTATCGCGACTTGCGCTCCTCGGCGACCGGCGCACCGCTGTCGTTGATCAACTCCGGCGGCGGCCAAAGTCCAAGCCAGTTGTCACGGGCGCCATCGATCGTCAGGATCGATCCCGAGTAGAAATCACCGGCCGGCGAGGCGAGATACGCGATCGCCCAGGCAATCTCCTCGGCCCGGCCCAGCCTGCCGATCGGAACGGATCTAGAGAGGTTTTCGACGACGACCTCCGGGTATTTCGTCAACAACGTCTCGGTGGCGATCTGCCCGATGGCGAGGGCATTGAGCTGGATGCCAAACCGCGCCCACTCGATCGAAAGCGCCTTGGTCATATTCTCGACCCCGGCGCGGGCGGTCGAGCTGTGCACCATGCCGGGGAGGCCGTTGTGCGGCGAGAGCGTGATATTGATGACTTTGCCGCCGCGGTTGTCGCCGAGCTCCTCTGGGATCATCGCCCGCATCGCCACGGTATGGGTCATAAGCCATGTGCCGTGAATGTTCAGGCGGATGACGGTCGCGAAGCCCTTCTCGGAGATGTCCTCGGCGGGGGCCAAGAACTGTCCGCCGGCATTGTTGACGAGTACGTCGATCTTGCCGTGCAGCTCCAGCGTCGCGTCGACCAGGTCTCCGACCTGGTCTGCCTCTCGAATGTCGCAAACGAAGCTGCTGCAACTCCCGGCGCCACCGGTGGCCAGGCAGAGGTCGGCCGTCTCGCGCAGCGGCTCGAGCTCGCGCCCGCAGATCACTACATCGGCGCCCAGCGCGGTCAGCTCGATCGCGGCCGCGCGCCCGATTCCACTTCCGCCTCCGGAGAGCAGAACGACCTGGCCGGCAAGCAGATTCTCCGCAAAAATCGATGAGGACACGCGGGCAGCGTAGCGGCCGGAAAGCGCGTGGCGGATGTCGCCGGAACCACCGACGGGCGCGTCTGGGCTCGCGCTTACGATGAACCGGCGATGGAAGTGTCCCCCTGGGCCAAAACCGCAGACGAATCTCCGTCGGATCGCAAGGTCCTGCGAATCGTCGCGACGGTCGTGGTCGCGGTGTTCTCGATCTACCTGATCTACCTGCTGCGCACGCCGCTGACCTGGCTGCTGCTGGCGGCGCTGCTGGCGATCGCGGCGTCGGGGCCGGTCAACCTGCTCGCGCGGCACATGAAACGCGGACTGGCGATCGCGATCGTGTATCTGGGAATCCTGCTGATCCCGTTCGCGGTCGGCGCCGTTCTGCTGCCGCCGCTGGTTTCGTCGGCGGTCGACCTCGTGCGCGAGCTACCGATTTACATCAACGACTTCCAAGACCGCCTCCAAGACAGCCCGAGCTTCGCCAAGCTCGATGAGAATTTTGACTTCAACGCCAAGCTCAACGACCTCTCTCGGAGTCTCTCCGGCGATCTCGGCGATACCGCCAACACCCTGGGCAGCATCGGGGCCGGGATCATCAACTCGATCTTTGCCAGCTTCACGATCTTCATTCTCAGCATGTTCATGGTCGCGCGCGGGCGCAACTGGGTCGACGCCTGGATTCGCACCCGCCCGGTCGATCAACGCCCGCGCCTCGAGCGAACCGCCTCGCGCATCGGCGGCGCGGTGAGCGGCTACATCGGCGGAGCGATCGCACAGGCGTTTATCGCCGGACTCGCGGCGTTCGTCGTACTGTCGATCCTCGGCGTGCCTTCGCCGCTGGTGCTGGCGGCGATGGTCGCGGCGTTCGACGTGATTCCGATGGTCGGGTCGTCGATCGCCGGCCTCGCGGTCGGCGTCGTGACGGTGTTCGCCGCGGATCTCCCGATCGATACGATCGTCTGGGCGGCGTTCGTGATTGCCTATCAGCAGTTCGAGAATTACGTTATCCAGCCGCAAATCCAGCGCCGCGCCGCGGCGCTGGAACCGTTCACGGTGCTCGTCGCGGTGATCTTCGGCGGAACCTTGATGGGCGTGGTCGGCGCGGTCATCGCGATCCCGGTCACGGCGACACTGCAGATCTTGTACCAGGAGTACCGCCATTTCCAGAGCGACCTCGCCGACGGCGGGCGCCAGGAATCCGCAACCCCCGTCTAGCCGGCCCGGCGCTATGCGGCGACTCCCACCGGCCGGTCGGTCGCGCTGCGATTATCTCCGGCGATGCCCGCGCTGATGATCCAAGGCACGTCGAGCTGGGCCGGCAAGAGCCTGCTGGCAACGGCCGTAGCACGGATCTTCGCCCGCCGCGGGGTCGACGTGGCGCCGTTCAAGGGCGTGAATATGAGCAACAACGCCCGCGCCGTCGAGGGCGGTGAGATCGGTGTGGCCCAGTATTTACAGGCGCTGGCGGCCGGCCGCACGCCCGACGTGCGGATGAACCCGGTGCTGATCAAACCCGAGGCCGACACGCGCAGCCAGGTCGTGCTGCTCGGGCGTGCCGACCACGAGCTGTCGGCGATCGGCTGGCGCGAGCGCGCCGAGCACCTGCGCCCGGCGATCGCCGATTCGCTGGCGAGCCTGATCGCCGACCACGAGCTGGTGGTCGCCGAGGGAGCCGGCAGCCCGGCCGAAATCAATCTTTACGACATCGATCTGGCGAACATGCACGTGGCCCGGCTGGCGGACGCGCGCGTGCTGTTGGTCGCCGACATCAATCGCGGCGGCGCGTTCGCGCATCTCTACGGGACATGGTCGCTGCTACCGCCCGACGACCGCGCGCGGATCGGCGGCTTCGTACTCAACCGCTTTCGCGGCGACGCGGCCCTACTGGCGCCGGGACCGCGGCGACTCGAGGAGCTGACCGGTGTGCCGGTGCTGGGTGTGGTGCCGTGGCTTGACCACAGCCTGCCCGACGAGGACGGGGTTACCGCGCGGTCGCGCCCACCGAGCGGCGGGCCGCGTCCGGCCGTCGCGATCGTTCGCTACCCGGCCGCATCCAATCTCGACGAGTTCAAGCCGCTCGAACGGGTCGCGCGGCTGCGCTGGGCGCACCAACCGGCGGATCTCGATGAGGCCGACCTGGTCGTGCTGCCGGGATCGAAGCACGTCGCCGCCGATCTGCGCTGGCTGCGCGCGGCGCGTCTCGACTACGCGATCGCCAAGCGCGTGGCCGGCGGCGGCCGGGTGTTGGCGATTTGCGGCGGCTTACAGATGGTCGGCGGCCCGATCGACGATCCGGCCGGCGTCGAGGGCGCGGCCGACGGTCTCGGCTTTCTGCCACTGACGACGACGCTCGATCCCGAAAAACAGGTCGGGCCGGTCGATGCGCGATTTTCGACCGCGCTCGATGCGCCGTGGAGCGGCGTCGCCGGCGTGAGCGTGACCGGCTACGAAATTCGCCACGGCGCCTCCGCCGGCGACGGTTCGATTGCCGCGGTTCTGCCGGGCGGTCTCGGCTTTGCCTCCGGCCCGATTCTCGGGGTCTACCTGCACGGCCTCTTCGAGAACCCCGCTTTCGTCGCGGCGACGCTCGGCGTTGACCTTACGGCGAGCACCGAGGACGCAATCGAGGAGCTTGCCACGCTGGTCGAGCCGCACCTGGAGATCGAGGCGATAGCGCGTCTGGCCGGCGTCGCGTAGGCCGGCCGTTCGGCACGGGCGCCGCGGTTGCGTCCGGCCGCCCAGTCGGCAAAGATGGTGGGGGTGACCGGTGCGACTGAACCACCTCGGTTGGACCTCCGGGCCATCTGGAAGGCGATCAAGAGCGCGGTCGGCAGGATCGGCGAGCACAACCTCTCGGACTGGGCCGCGGCGCTGACGTACTACTCGATGCTGTCGATCTTTCCCGGTCTGCTGGCGCTGTTCTCGGTGCTCGGTCTGCTCGGCGAATCGGTCACCGGCAATCTCGTCGCGAACTTCCGGGAACTGGCGCCCGGACCGGTGCGCGACATCTTCATCAGCGCGATCGACGGCGTCCAGCGCAGCCGCTCTGCGGCGACCGTATTTCTGATCATCAGCTCTGTCACGGCGCTCTACTCGGCCTCGGCGTATATCGGTGCGTTCATCCGCGCGTCGAACGTCGTCTGGGGCGTGCGCGAACAGCGCCGCTTCTACCAGACGATTCCACTGCGGATCGGAATCACACTGTTACTGCTCGCGCTGTTGTCGGCGATCGGTATCGCCGCCGTGCTGACGGGCCCCCTGACCGAGCAGATGGCGCAGATCACCGGCTTCGACCCCGACAAAACGCTCGCCTGGGACATCCTCCGCTGGCCGGCACTGATCGGACTCGCCGCGCTCGCGCTGGCAGTGCTTTACAACCTCTCGCCGGATCTCGACGACCGTCGTTTCAAGCCGATCACCCCCGGCAGCCTGCTGGCGGTCGGGCTCTGGATCACCGCGTCGGCCGGCTTCACGGTCTACGTGTCGAGTTTCGCGACATACAACAAGACCTACGGCAGCATCGCCGGGATCATCGTCTTTCTCGTTTGGCTGTGGCTGACGAATATGGCTGTGCTGCTCGGCCTCGAACTCGACGCCGAGCTCAAACGCTTTCGCGAAGCTCACGGCCATTCGCCGTTTCGCGCCCGGCGACCCTGACGCCGCGCCGGCGAGCGGCCCGGCAGCCAACCGAGAGCGATCGCTCGATCCCCCGCTCGCGATCGCGCGACGCGTCACTCGGCCGGCGGGCCGATCAGCAAGACCTCCCGGCCGATCATCGTCCAGGCGATAGCGCCCCCGATCAGCGCGAGGATCGCCGTCGCGATCATCGCCGTGTGAAACGCATCGGTCAGCGCCGCCGGATTGGCGTATTCCGAGCCTGCCAGCCCGGCGACCGCCGGCAGTATCGCGATCGCGATCAGCTGTCCGGCGCGCGACACCGCGTTGTTGACCGCCGAGGCGAGTCCGGCGTGTTCGACCGGGGCCGATGACAACGCGGTCGCCGTCACCGGAGCCACGATCGCGGCCAGCCCGAGTCCAAAGAGGGCGATCGACGGCAGAACTCCCGCGAGATAGTCGTCCCCGGGTTCGATCGACCGCATCATCAACATCGCCAGCGCCATCACCAATGCTCCACCGGTTAGCAGAGGGCGAGCGCCGATCCTCTGGGCCAGTGCGCCGGCCCGAGCAGACAACACCAGCAGCAGCGCCGTGACCGGCACCCCCGCCATGCCCGCCTCGAGCGGGCTGTAACGCAGCGAGATCTGTAGAAACACGCCGAGAAAGAAGAACACGCCGGCCAGCGCCGCGTAGACGACAAACGTGACGAGGTTGGCCGCCGCAAACGGTCGCGAACGAAAGATCCCAAGCGGCAGCATCGGCTCGGTCACTCGCCGCTCGACGAGCACGAAAGTGATCAGCGCCAGCGTTCCGATCGACCCCGACACCACCACCGCCGCCGACCCGACGCCGAGTTCCGGCGCCTCGGTCATCGCCAGCGACGTTCCGGCCAGGCCGATCGCGACCAGCGACGCTCCGGCCACGTCGATCCGCCGAGCGCGGTTACCGAAGGTCTCGGGCAGACGGCGCATCGCCGTCGCCGCGACGAACGCTCCAATCGGCAGGTTGAGGTAGAACACGGCGCGCCAGCTGACGGCATCAATCAAGTACCCGCCGACCAGTGGTCCGGCCGCCGTCGACACGCCGGCCAGTCCCGACCACAAGCCGATCGCCCGGCCGCGGTCGACATGGGCGAAGCTCGCCTCGATGATCGCCAGACTGCCGGGCGTCAGCAACGCGCCGCCGACGCCCTGCAGGACGCGAGCGGCGATCAACGCCTCGTCACTGGGCGCGAGCCCACACAAAGCAGAAGCCCCGGTAAACCAGATCGTCCCGATCAGGAAAACACGCCGGCGCCCGAAGCGGTCGCCGAACGAGCCGCCGAGGATGATCAGCGCCGCAAGCGCCAGCAGGTAACTGTTGACGGTCCACTGCAATGACGCGACGCTCGCGTCGAGGTCGCGTCCGATCGCCGGAAGCGCGATGTTGACGACGGTCGCATCGAGAAACACCATGCTCGACCCGAGCACCGTGACGGCGACCGCCCAGCGCCCGTCCGCAGTGGCTAGGCGCAGCCCGGCTTCACTCCGATCCGGAACGGCCGCCGATGAGTCCGTGGCCGCCACCGGCCGAATCTACTCGATCGGGCCGGCGGCGCGAGGCGCGGCCGTCAGCCGCGCGAGTAGGCGAGCTGGCGCTGCGGCTCGATCGACCAGCGCGCCGCGATCGCGGCGAGGTCGTCGGTCACCGGCCAGCTGTCGGGGAGTGTCTCGCCGGCGTTGTCGGGCGACGCGCCCTTGAGTTCCATCGCGCCGGTGTTGTCGCCGACGGCGCGGATCTCGGCGACCTCCGCGGCGGTCAGAAGATCTGCGGCCGGGAGCGCGGCGAGATCCTCGCGTTTGTCCTCGATCGAACGGCCGCCGCCGATCTCCTCGATCAGCGTCGGAACGACCGATTCGACCTGGGTCTGCGCCAGATTCCAAAGGCACGCAAGTTGCAGCGGCGTGATGCCGTGGCGTTCGGCGATCGGGCGAAGGCGCTCGACCCGCTCGGTTGCCTGCTCGACCCAGTCACCGGGCCGGAACTTACGATGATCCCACTCGGCGAACTCGTGTCCGGGGCGAACATCGCCGTGGAACACCCCGCCGTAGTCGACGACCCGCGTGATCAGCTTGACGCCGTGGCGCTCGGCCGCCGGCAGAACGAGCTCTCCGGGCCAGGGCTCGAATGGGTTGAGGATCACCATCGCCCAGTCGATCAGCGCGCCGAAGCGCTCAAAGCTCTCGATCATGTCGAGCGTGAAGCCGTTCGCCGGACCGGGCGCGACGCCGAGCAGCCGCGTGAGGCCGTCGTCACGGACCGCCGCCATCCCGTCCCAGACGACCGGACTCGAGTACCCCGTGCGGTCGGGGTTGTGCAGCATCAGTAGGTCGAACGAGTCGACTCCGATCCGCGCGAGGCTGCGCTCGGTGGCCATACGGATGTAGTCGCCGTACGCGTCGGGGCCGCGCAGCGCGGGATCGGTGAAGCGCGGGAAACCCTTGGCGCCCCGGCGTTCACCACTGTAGAAGTCGTGACCGATCGCGCCGACCAGGCAGTAGCTGTCGCGTGGCAGTCCGGCGAGCGCCTCGCCCGCCAGTTCGTCGGCGCCACCGGAGCCGTAGACGTCGGCGGTGATGATCGTTCGGATCGGTTCGTCCGGCCGCAGCAGCGCGACCAGCCGATCATGGTCGAGCTCGGCGCCAAAGTGCATAAAGCGCCCACCACTCCAAGTCCCGAGAGCCGTGCGTGTCGGGTCGATCATCACGCGAGACACTAGCCACCCGAGACGGTGACTTAGGAATCAGATGCCGAGCCCGGCCCAGAATTTCGCCGCGTTTTTCGCCGTCAGGCGGCGAGCCCGCGCAAGTCGCCTGATCGTGACGTTCTCGTTGACGTCGATCAGTTCGAATCCGCCGGTGATCTCGTACCCCTGCGTCGTCAGACGCGACGGCGCGTCAATCGCGAGCGTGCGCAGTATGTTCGCGTCGTCGACGCCAAAGCTGACGCGCGGGCGCTCAGGACCAGCGGGTTCGGCGTCCTTCCATCGCTCCGGGTCTGAAAGAACGAGGCTGAAGAATCCGTCCATCAAAATCTGGTCAAAGCGCTGCAGCAGCCCGTTCCCCAGCGCCGCGAAGTCGGTCGAGGCCGAGTAGACGCGCACCGGGACCCCGTCGCTGACCGCCGGCGCCTCCTCGCGCCAGTCACCCAGCACCGCGAGCGCGGCCGCGGCGATCTCGGCTAGCGGGCGGTTGCGGCGGTGGCTGAACATCCGCCGCCACTCGGCGTTAGCCACCGGCCAGAAGTAGTTGGCGCCGGCCGATCGCGCGTAGATCTTCTTCTTGATGGCGACCGTGCGCAGCGAGATGTCGCCGTAGCCGATCGTAAGCGATTGGTCGATCCGCATGTCCCTCGGACGGCGCAGGTTGAACGCCGCGTTGACGGTGTTGGCGGAGATCACGCGACGCTTCTTGATGAACCCGCGCTCGTTGAGCGTCCCGCGGAAGCGGCCGCTCTCGACAGCGGCATCGGTCGTCAGCAGCGCGGCCATCACGCTGCCGGCCGGTTCCGCGGCGGCCGTGGGAGCAAGAACAGCCGCAAATGAAAGTGCGATCGACACAGCGACCGCCGCCGGTCGCGAGCGCGGGATCGCCGAGCGTACAACGCGGAACGATGATCCGACCATTCCGATGCGTATCGACGCCGGGCGGCCGACCCTTGAGACCGAACTCGGGCGACGCCGGGTGCAACGCCGCGGCGGCGGCTCGGAGGTGCGCACGCAATCGACGCTCAAGCACCTAACCCAGGGTTAATCAGCGCAAAGCCTGCGATAAACGCGGATCGTCCAGACTGTCATCACAACATCGATTCGCGAGTCCGGTCCCCCAACCGGCGGCCTTTTGAACGCAGGCCAACTCGGTTTCGAATTGGACAGGCTAGACGCAGGCAGACCCCCCGACTCACCTCTGCCGAGCGACAAGGCAACCGAGGAGCGAGCAAGAAGGGCGGCCCCAGGGTCGCCCTTCTTGTGCCCGCTCCCACCGGCCACCGCGACGGCGGTCGGCCGCGGTCGCGACGAAGAACACGCCGCGGTCGCCGGCCGGCGGCCGCCGTGACCGATGCATCGGCGAATCATTCAACCGTGAGTGAGCCCTTCATCCCGGCGTCCTCGTGGCCCGGCACGGAGCAGTAAAACGTATACGTGCCGGCCTTCACTCCGGTGAGCTTGAGCTTCTCGCTGGACTGCGCGATCTGTTCGGTCTTGTCGAGTTCCTTGTCGGACGAGTCCTTGACGACGACGTCGTGCGGAACCTGGGAGTCGTTGGTGAAATCAATCGTTATGTCGCCCGCCGGGGCGGTGAGCTCGGTCTTGTCGTACTTCAGACCGCCGCCTGAATCCGCGGCGAGAGCGAGCGTGTCGCCCGAACCGGCCTCTTCGGTGGAACCGGCTTCCTCGGTGGCCGCCGGTGTTTCGGGAGTGGCGGTCGATGTGGTGTCCTCGTTGTCGTCGCCGCAGCCGGCCGCGGCGAGAGCGAAGAGCGCCGCGACGGCAAGGATGATCAAAGTTCTGAGCCGCATGATTTACAGCTACCTCTCTGTGGATGAATGGACGCCATATTCCTATCACGGGAGCGGGTTCCGATCACGGGCGCGGGCGAAAACCGGCGGCAGGCCGCCTGTTATCTTGCGGCGACCGATGGTCGACGGCACTCCAAGAGACGGCGCCACGCCGCAGGTCGGCGTTCTGATGGGTTCACAGTCGGACTGGGAGACGATGTCGGCGGCCGTAACGGTTCTCGACGAACTTCAAATCGCCCACGAGACCAAGATCGTCTCGGCCCATCGCACCCCCGACCGGCTGTTCGCCTACGCCGAGGCGGCCCGCGCGCGCGGAATCAAGGTGGTCATCGCCGGCGCCGGCGGCGCCGCGCATCTCCCCGGGATGATCGCGGCCAAGACATCGCTGCCGGTACTCGGGGTACCGGTTCAGTCGCGCGCGCTCAGCGGCCTCGACTCGCTGCTTTCGATCGTGCAGATGCCGGCCGGCGTTCCGGTCGCCACGCTGGCGATCGGCGCCGGCGGCGCGATCAACGCCGCACTGCTGGCCGCGGCGATCCTCGCC
>JBASWU010000136.1:0-17830 GCA_049276635.1 Solirubrobacterales bacterium
GCGGATCGCCGGCCGGCGCACAGGAGCCCGCCATCGCATCGGCGGCCGCCGAGCCAGAGGCCGGCGAACCAGGCCCGGCCGCCGGTCCAGAGGCCGCCGAGCCCAACCCGGCCGACGAGCAAGATCCCGCCGTCGAATCGCCGGCCGGTGAACGGGATCGCTCCGAGGCGGCTGAAGTAACGTCGCCGCCATCGCGCAGTACCGGAGGCGCCGAGTGATCCGGTGGTTCTCAAGCGTCAGCATCGTAAAGGCTTACGTCGTCGGCACGCTGGTGGCGGCGATTCCAGTCGTCTTGCTCGGTGTGGCGCTGGTGCTCTATGTCGGACAGTCCAACGAGTCGCTAGATCGGGTCGAGGCGCAAGTCAGAGCCGCTCAGACAACGCCGCGGGGTGCCGTCGGGCGCGCCGAAGTGACCGCTCGCCCGGACTACCGCAACCTCGTTCCCGTGTGGGCGGTGTCGCAACTTCTCCTGATGATCGCCGGAGTCGGAATCATGCGGGCGACCCTCGGCAGACGGAACCTGGCTGCCACCAACAAACTCGTCGAACAAGCTCGCGCCGCCGCCGGCGGTGATCTGCGCGCCGAGCCGCTGGTCACGCTGGGTAACGAATACGGCGCCGTGCAGCAGGGCTTCGCCAAGATGCTGCAGAGTTTCCGGGCGACGATCGTCCGGATCGAGGGCTCGGCGGTCGAACTCAAGCATGCCGCCGCTGAGATGGTCCACACATCAGACGAGGCCGGCCACGCGATCGGCGAAGTCGCTCAGGCGATCAGCTCGATCAGCGAGGGCGCGGCGCACCAGGTCGACCTGGTGGCGCGCGCATCCGATGTCGTTGCCGAGATCGAAGGTTCGATCCGCGATACCTCCGAGCACGCCCGCGAGGCCCAGCGTCAGAGCGCCGATACCGAGAAGCTCAGCGAGGAGGGCGTCGAGCGCGCCGCCGAGGTGCAGCAGGCGATGCAGCAGGTGCGCGAGAGCTCGCTAAGCACCGCCGCCGCCGTCCGCTCGCTCGGCGAGAAGTCGTCCGACATCGACCAGATCGTCTCGGCGATCACCGATATCGCCCAGCAGACCAACATGCTCGCGCTCAACGCTTCGATTGAAGCAGCGCGCGCCGGCGAGCAGGGCCGCGGCTTCGCCAACGTCGCCGACGAGGTTCGCACGCTCGCCGAAGATGCGCAGTCGTCGGCCGAGGAAATCACGACGCTCGTCGGCGAGATCAAGACTCAGACCGCCCAGGCCGTCGTCGCGATGGAGGATGGCGTCGGGCGGGTGGAGGACGGTTTCGAGACCGTCAACCGCAATCGCCAGGCCTTTCTCGACATCAGCGGCGCCGTGCGGGAGTTGCGCGAGAACTCATCGGAAATCAGTGAGCTGGCCGACGCGATCGCGCTGGGCTCGGGCCAGGTGCGCGAGCAGATCGAAGAGGTCGCGTCGGTCGCCGAACAGTCGAGCGCCTCAACTCAACACGTGTCGGCGTCGACCGAGGAAACGTCGGCGGCGGCCGAGGAGGTCAGCGCGTCGGCGCAACGGGTCGCACAGACCGCGTCGAACCTCGCGGAACTCTCCGGCCGCTTCCAGCTGCCCGAAGCAGCCGGCCGATCGCCCGAATCGAACCCTTGAGCCGACGGCTCAGGGGCCGGGTAGGACCTGTTTCCGGCGCTCACGATCGCGTAGATCGTCGCGCCGGGTGACGCTCCGGACCGCGCTGACCCTGTTTCCGGCCGGCCCCTGGACGATCGTTAATGGGGTCTAGACAGTAAGCGGCCCCATTGGAATGCGGTCTTTGGCGATCCGAGGACCTGGTTGGTGAAATCGGGTATTGGCTGATCAGCCAAACCAGCCGAAAACACAGTTAGCCAAACCAATGCACGGATGCGGCGGTGCGGCGACTCAAGGGAAGGGACGAGGGGACTTCAAAAGCCTCAAGTCAAATGGTTTCCGGATTGTACATCTGCCGACTGAGCAGGTGAGAAGACGGAACCGCACTCCGAACAAACGCCGTGCTGCGCACTCCCCCCGTGCAGTGCGGCGTTTGTTATCGCAGGTCAACAGCTTGTCGTGCGCGGTGAGTTCTCTTTGCCACGCGGCGGGTTTGGGCTGCTGCGCCGCGTCGCGCCGCGCGACGATGCGGGCCGGTTGAACTAGAAGTCGATCCCCACATACTTGGTCTCCAAATACTCATCGATCCCCTCGGAACCGCCCTCGCGGCCGAAGCCGGACTGCTTGACGCCGCCAAATGGTGAGGCCGGGTTGGAGACTACGCCGCGGTTGAGGCCGACCATGCCGGTCTGCAGACGCTCGATCGTGCGGAAGGCCTTGCCGAGGTCGCGTGTGTACACGTAGGCGACCAGGCCGTACTCGGTGTCGTTCGCGGCGTCGATCGCCTCGTCCTCGGTCGAGAACGTGGTGATCGGGGCGACCGGTCCGAAAATCTCTTCGCTGAGCACGCGGGCGCCGGCCGGTACGTCGGCCAGGACGGTCGGCGGGTAGAAGTAGCCGGGTCCGCCGAGCGCCTCGCCGCCGGCCAGCGGCTTGGCTCCTTTGGTGATCGCGTCGGCCACGAGGTCGGCGACGATCGAGCGCTGGTCCTCGTTGATCAGTGGTCCGACCTCGACGCCCTCGTCGGAGCCGCGGCCGATCTTCATCGCGCTCATCCGCGCGGCCAGCATTTGACCGAACTCGGCGGCCACGGCTTCGTGCACGTGGAAGCGGTTGGCCGCCGTGCAGGCCTCACCGTTGTTGCGCATCTTCGCCAGCATCGCGCCGTCGACGGCGGCGTCGAGATCGGCGTCCTCGAAGACGATGAACGGCGCGTTGCCGCCGAGCTCCATCGAGACCTTCAAAACGTTCTTCGCCGACTGTTCGATCAGCATGCGGCCGACCTCCGTGGAGCCGGTGAACGACAACTTCCGCGTGCGCGGATCCTCGAGAAGCGGCCCGACGATCGCCGAGGCGCTTGATCCGACGACGACGTTGAGCACGCCGTCGGGCAGGCCCGCGTCCACCAGAGCCTGAGCCAAAGCGAGGGCGCTCAGCGGGGTTTCCTTGGCCGGCTTGAGGATCGCGGTGCAGCCGGCGGCGAACGCCGGCCCGAGCTTGCGGGTGGCCATCGCGGCCGGGAAGTTCCACGGGGTGACGAGTACGCAGGGGCCGATCGGCTGCTTCATCGTCAGCACGCGGCCCTGACCGTTGGTCATCGTCGCGTAGCGGCCGTGAACGCGTACGGCCTCCTCGGAGAACCAGCGGAAGAAGTCGGCGGCGTAAAGGATCTCGGCGCGTGATTCGCCGACCGGCTTGCCCATCTCCAGAGTCATCAATAGGGCCAGTTCGTCGGCGCGCTCGGACATCACCTCGTAGACCGAGCGCAGGATCTCGCCGCGCTCGCGCGGGGCCGTCGCGGCCCATGCCGGCTGAGCGGCGACGGCGGCGTCCAGCGCGGCGATCGCCTCGGGTGTGCCGGCGTCGGTGATCGCGCAGAGCGCCTCGCCGGTCGAGGGGTCGATCACCTCGACCGTCTGGCCGGTCTCGATCCATCTGCCATTGATCAGCGCGCCCTTGGGTACGCGGGCGACAACCTGTTGCTCGGTCGAAGTCGGCATCGAGGCCCGATCCTATTCGATCGCCCGTCAAGGCCCCGGAAACAACGAAGCGACCCCGCTGGTGTCGAGGTCGCTTCCGGCCGCGGGCGGCGGCCGATCTTGGTGTAGGCGGCGCGCTGGGCGTGCCGCGGCTGGCGCGGTGCTTGAGCGTCCGGGTCAGTCAGACGACTCCGAACGGTTTGGTCCGATGCCCGCGGCGAGTCCGACGACGGCGATGGCGGCGTAGACAATCGCCGTCGGGTCGTTGACCGGCAGCAAGCCGAGGATCGAACCGTCCAACAGGCTCCACACGGTCAGAACCAGATACAGGCCTCCGATCGCGATGGCCGTCAGGTGTGACTTGGCGACGTCGATCGCTCCGTACAGCAGAACGAGTCCGGTCACCAGATATACGGCGCTGCTCCAGCCGTTGACGTCAAAAAACGCCAGCCGCTCGGCGGTCAGCGAATTTCCGCTGGAGAAGTCTCCGCTGACGATCAGACCGGCGATACCCAGAACCGTGAGCACAACGCCCGCAACTACTGCGAACATCTGCGCCGTGGTGCCGTGCGACATCGCCTGTCCGTACTCCTTCACTGACATGTGTGGTTTTAACCCATGTGCTTCCACCGTGACCCCTTTCGTTAAAAGCTACGGTGAATCTATTCGACAACCTAAATACACCGTGCGCCTCGGCGTGGTAACCGCGAAATGTTGGGCGCGCGTTGGCTGACAAGTTTGTTGCCGAAAGCGGCGGCGCGCGGGTTCTGCTGGTCCGGGCGGACAACCCGGGCGCGATGACGCTCGCCGGGACGAACTCCTATGTGGTCGCCGTCGACGGCCGCTGCTGGGTGATCGATCCCGGGCCCGACGACGCGCGCCACCTGACGGCGCTGGCCGAGGCGGCGCGACGGCTGGGCTCGCCGGCCGGAGTCGCGCTCACGCACGAGCACGGCGACCACAGCGAGGGCGTCGAGCCGTTGCGTGAGTTGCTCGACGGTGTGCCGTTGCAGCGGTTTGGCGAGGACGTCGCCGGTTCGCCGTTGCTGGGGGTCCACACGCCCGGGCACTCGGCGGACCACCTGGTGTTCTTGCTCGGCGACGTTTTGTTCAGCGGCGATCTGATCCTCGGCGGGTCATCGACGATCGTGCCGCCGGGCGGGGGAACGCTGGCCGCGTATTTCGAGTCGCTTGCGGCGCTCGCGGACTTCGAACCGCGGTTGATCCTGCCTGGTCACGGCCCGCCGATCGAGGACGCGGCCTCGGCCGTCCGTAACCAGCTCGAACACCGGCTCGCTCGCGAAAACGCTCTGGCGGCCGCCCTCGACGACGGGGTTCGCGATCGCGAAGAGCTGCTTGATCGCGCCTGGTCCGATGTACCGCCTCAGCTGCGGATCGCCGCCCACGTCACGATGCAGTCCCATCTCGAGAAGCTCGACATCGAGGGGCGGTTGCCCGACGACTTTGAAACCGACGGTCGCCGGCGCTGGGGGCACCGGTAGCGACCGACTGACGCCGGCCGTCGGCCGCGCGTCACTTGAACGGCGATGTCGCCTTGAACTCGCGCTCAACCTCGGCCGCCGCCGGCTTGGGATTGCCGAAATTGTCGAACAGACCCTTCTTGGAGTAAGGCGGGCTCGGGTCCGGGTTGCCGCCGCTCCAGTCCGGACGCACGGGGTAGTCCTTCAGCGCCCAGGCAAAGAACCCGTTGAGAAACTGCTGCGCTCTGAGAATCCGCATCTGCGCGATCATGAAGTTGGTCTGGAATTCGTAGGTGCCGACCTCGTCGGCGGACCCATTGCGGTTGGCCTCGGCGCCGAACTCGGTGACAAACAGTGCCTGACGGGGGTATGCCCGGTGCAGGTAGGCCAGGTAAGGGGCGAGGTCCTCGAGCTTCAGCGTCGAGCCGAGTAGGCCGGGGTACCAGCCGAAGTACTCGTTGACCCCGAGGACGTCGAGTTTGCGGTAAGCGGGGTGCTGCAATTCGTCCTCGGGCGCGCCCGCATAGTCGGCGCCGACCAGTCCGCCGGGGTCGAGCCTGCGCGCGGCGGAGATCTGTGCGCTCAGCGTCTTGTTCAGGTTGGTGGTGCCGGCCGGGACCGGCTCGTTCATCAAGCTCCAAACCAGCACCGACGCGTACTGTCGGTTGGCGAAAACCATCTTGCGGGTGAAATTGACGGCGTTGACGCGGTACCGCTTGCTTTTCAGCTGAGTTTCGCGTGCGCGGAAGACGGGTGCCTGCACCCAGGTGAGAATTCCGCTTGCGTCGGCCCACTCCATCGTCGCCGGGCTCAATGGGTAGTGCGAACGAATCACGTTGGCGCCGAGGCGGATGACCAGCGCGAGGTTGGCGTTGCGCACGCTCGGGGTCCAGGCGGCGCCGACCTGATCGTCGGCCTCGTGGTAGCTGACGCCGCGCAGACGGACCTTCTTGCCGTTGAGCGACAGCGCTCCGCCGCGGCTGACGGCCAAGCGCTTGATCCCCGATCGCGCGCGGTATGAGCTGCCCGGTGCGCGGACCGTCAATTTGTAGAGGTTTGGACTACCCGGCCCCCAGAGTTTGGGCCGTCGTACGGTCACGGAGCCGAGCAGATCGGCGCTCGCGCCGCGGCGCAGAACAGTGCGGCGGAAGCTGACTCGCGCACGACCGAACCGGCCGTTCAGGCGCACGCGCACGCGCCGGTTTGTCGTGTTGCGGACGTGGGCGACGACGGTGATCTTCGCCGGCCCGCGCCTGCCGCGGAGACGCACTCGCGTGGCGACGTTGTCGATATCGACGCGACCGGCGCGGCGCAGGATCACCTCGCGCAGTACCCCGCCGTAGTTCCACCATCCACCCGTGAGCTGGTCGTTTCGCGTTTCCTGCGACGGCACGGAAAATGCGCCGAGGCGGCTTTCGACGCGGATCACGAGCCGGTTGACACCGCGCTTGATTGACTTGGCGTCAAGCTCGAACGGCACGTAGCCGCCGGTGTTCCCGCCGATCGAGCGACCGTTGAGCCAGACTCGGACGCGGTAGTTGACCGAGTCAAAGCGCAGGATCCACCTGCCGCCGCGGCCGGTCTTCGGGCGGTTGAACTCGGTGGCGTACCACGCGATACTGCCGGTGTAGCTGGCCTCGGAGTAGTCGCCGGCGTTGAAGCTGTTGGGAACGGTGGTCGCGCCCCAGCCGGCGCCGGGAGAAAACGTCCTGGAGTTCTGGAAGCGCTGGCGCAGCCCGACGTTTCCGGGATCCCGTCGCAGAAACCAGACACCGCCGAGGGTGAACCGCCCGGATTGGCCGTTGAAGTAGGGCGCGCCGGGGGTGGGGGTGTTAGCCGCTCCAGCCGACGCCGGCGCGGCCAGCGCGAGGCCGCAGAGCGCCGCCAAAGCCAGCGAGCAAAGTGCCGCCGATACGCCGCAGGCAGCGAAACGGTCCGCCGGGGCGACAGGGTCTACAGCTTTTTTCACCACCACTTGGCACAACACACTAACCACGACCGACGTTGCGGCCGGTCACCCAGCGTCGCATGCAAAATGACTTGTGCGGATCATCGCGCGAGCAAATTCCGTAATCTGCCCGTTGATGGTCGCCGGTCAGACGACTTCAACCGATTTGCTGGCCACGCTCGAGCAGACTCGCGAGCGCACGCTTGCGCTGGTTTCCGCTCTCGACGAGGACGACCTCGCGCGCGTCGTGACGCCGCTGCTCTCGCCGCTGGTCTGGGACCTCGGCCACATCGGCAATTTCGAACAGCGCTGGCTGCTGGGCGTCAATAACGACGGACTCGACGAGGTCTACGACCCGTTCAAGCAGCCGCGTGCGCTCCGCGGGGAGTTGCCGTTCCTCGACACTCGTGCCTGCTTCGAGTACATGGAGACAGTCAGGGCAGCGGTCGCCGAGCGGTTCGAGTCGCTCGATCCCTACCTGGTCGAACTGGTGATCGGGCACGAGCAACAGCACAACGAGACGATGCTGCAGCTACTGCATCTGATGGATGGATACACGCCGCCCATCCAACCACGCCGGGAAGCCGTTGACGGCGAAGAGCCATTGGGCGCTCAAGCTGCGGCCGCGGCTTCGCCGTCGGCCTGGGTCGAGTACCCGGCCGGGATCTACCGTGTCGGATCCGCCCCGGCGTACGACGGGCATTTCGTCTACGACAACGAAATCGACGCGCACACGGTCGGCAGTGCCGGGTTCTCGATCGCCAGATATCCGGTGCTATGCGGCGATTACGCCGAGTGGATCGACGCCGGCGGTTACGAACGCGCAGAGTGGTGGTCGGATGAGGGCCGGCGGTGGCTGGCTACCGGCGACGAGCGGATGCCATTGGGTTGGTTGCGCGACGCCGCGCCGGGCGAGTGGTTTTTGGCCGGCTTCGGCGAACCGCGTGCGATGCGCATGGACGAACCGGTCGTCCACATCAACTGGTTCGAGGCCGACGCCTTCGCGCGCGCTCACGGTGCCCGTTTGCCGTCGGAGGCCGAGTGGGAGATCGCCGCGGCCGGCGATCCTGCCGCCGCTGCCGGTCATTCCCGCCGCCGTTATGCCTGGGGCGACCAGCCGTGGACAGAGGGCTTGGCCAACCTCGACCAGCTTGCCTTCGGATGCCTGCCGGCCGGAGTCTGCCGGCCGCCCGGCGACGGCCCGCTGGACATGGCCGGTCAGGTCTGGGAGTGGACATCCACACAGTTCTGCGCTTACCCGGGATTTGAGCCGTTTTGTTATGCGGACTACTCGCGCCCGTTTTTCGACGCGGGCTATCGCGTGCTGCGAGGCGGGTCATGGGCGACCCGCGCTCGCACCGTCGACAATCGTTTTCGCAACTGGGACCTTCCGCAGCGCCGCCAGATCTTTTCCGGAGCGCGACTGGCCCGCGACACCTAGACCGAGGTTCCCCAAGCAATCAGACCCCGAACCAGCCACAAGCCGCCTCCCGTGTACCCACCCGCCGCTAGACGGGTTGCAAGGTGGTGAGGGACTCGGCTCAGACTGGTCCAGCACCTAAACAAGCGGTCTTCGAACACATCGATCGCCTACCCGCACTACACGACTACCTCAATCGGCGTAGACTGTAATCACAGTCAAGCTCCCACTTGACAACGCTTAGGCGAATCAGCCTGTCCGGCACTGGGCGACTAACGATCTCCGGCGTCCCTTCGGACCGCTTCCAACCCGGCGACACACACGTTTTCGGTATCTCCGCGATCGCCGAGACGATTACACGGAGGTTCCCATGTCTTCTGCACACGCTCGACACGGCGCGGACGCGCATACTCGAGAAGCTCATCGAACTGCGTCGAGACGCGTTTCAATCTGGCTCGCCGCCGTCGGCTTGACGGCTGTTGCCTGGCTGGCCTCGTTCGCGTTCGTCGCAAACGAGGCGCGATCTGCACAGCCGCCGGTCGGTTTGGGCACGGTCAACGCCTTTGCCGTGTTGGCCGGCTCGACCGTCACCAACACCGGACCATCGGTGATCAATGGAGATCTCGGGTTATTTCCCGGGACCTCGGTGACCGGTTTTCCGCCAGGAATCCTTAACGGCGCGCTGCACGCAACCGACGCCGTCGCGGGACAGGCCCAGTCGGATCTCTCGACTGCATACAACGATGCGGCCGGACGTATTCCGGCAGCCTCGGTTCCGGCGGATCTCGGTGGCCTATCGGTGTCGCCGGGAGTGTTTAGGAACGCGTCCTCGCTTCTACTGACCGGATCACTGAACTTGAACGCCCAGGGCAATCCGAACGCCGTGTTCATCTTCCAGGCTGGATCCTCACTGACCACTGCGACAGGCAGCCGCGTGAACCTGGTCAACGGGGCGCAGGCCTGCAACGTTTTCTGGCAGATCGGCAGCTCGGCGACGCTTGGAACGGGATCGACCTTCGTCGGGAACATCCTCGCGCTGACATCGACCTCGCTCAACGACAGCGTGACGGTCAACGGGCGCGTGCTCGCCCGTAACGGCGCCGTGACGCTGATCAATGACACAGTGACTGCATCGGGCTGTGCGCCCGGTACCACTCAGAACGACGGGTCGGGCGGGCCGCCGCCCGGTACTTCCGCCGATGATGGTTCCGCGCTGTTGACAACCAACCCCGGCGGGATCGCCCGGGATATCTCGCGAGGCAGCGATCGCTGCGTCGATCGCGTGTTCAAGGCCGCCGTCCGGGGCTTGTTCATTCGCCAAGTTGTTTTCTCTGTCGGTAACCGAACGGTTGCCACCGACACCCGCAGCCCGTACGAGGCCTCGGTCCGCCGATACAACGGCGGTAGCCACGTTGTCCGCGCGCGCGTCACATTCACCGACGGCACGGCGGCCGTCACACTGCGAATGCGCTTTCGCGCATGTGCCGCAGCGTCGTCCCAGGCGCCGCGCGAACCCGTCGGGTTCACAGGCTGATGACCGGCGTAGCCGACCGGAGCGGTCAAATCTGGCCGCTCCGGTCTTACGCGCGGCTCGCAGGTATTGTCCTCGGCCTAGCGATGTTCGCGCTGGCCTGTGCGCTGCTGTTCGGAGCAGCTGCCGTTCAGGCGGCGTCAGTGTCGGGTGAGCCCAGTATCGAGCCGCTGCAAAAGACGGTGGCCTTGCTCGGAAAGACCGGTGTGCGCGGTAGACCCGGCGCGAGATCACGCGTCGTTGCGTACGTCAAGCGCGAGCGACCGATAACCGGAGCTACCACCGTGCTGCCCGTGATCGCGGTGAAAACTTCCGGCGGTCGAGGCTGGCTGCGCGTGCGGCTCCCCGGTCGGGTGCTCGGCCGCAAGGCACCACCGCGAACCGGCTGGATCAGCACCACTCGCACGCGTCGATCGAGCACCACGTGGCACCTGGTCGTCGATATCAGCTCGCGCGAGGTTTACGTCTACAGAGACGGTAAAAGGACTCGCACCTACAGCGCGATCGTCGGCGCTCCGTCAACTCCGACGCCGCACGGAAAGTTCTTCGTCGAAGAGAACGTGAAGATGCCGGCCAACGCAGCCGGCGCGCCCTACGCGCTGGCGCTGAGTGCACGATCGAGCGTCTTTCAGGAGTTCGAAGGCGGGCCCGGGCAGGTCGCGCTGCACGGACTCGAAAACGTCGGTGGCGAACTCGGGACGGCGGTCTCACATGGATGCGTTCGCCTGCCAAACACCGGTGTCCGGTGGCTGGCGCAGCGAATCGGCCAGGGCGTACCGGTGACGGTGGTCGATTGATCGTCGGACGGGGCGGTGTTTGCCGACTTTCTCGACTTCACGCTTCCATTCGACGCCGAGGCAGCGGGTTGCTACGGGGCGATTGTCGCGAAGCGGGAACGTCTGGAGTGGCCGATCACGACCGAGGACGCGCAGATCGCCTCTATCTGCTTGCTCCACGAAGCCGTGCTTGCGACCCGCAATGTGAAGGACTTCGTCGCCGCCGGCCACGCGACCGTCGACCCGTGGAACTCGACGAACTTCTAGAAGCGGCGCCGCGCTTCGAAGCGGCGCAGGCGTAGGGCGTTGCCGACGACGCTGACGCTCGAGAAGGCCATCGCCGCACTGGCGATCACGGGATTGAGCAGGCCGGCCGCGGCGAGCGGGATCGCCGCGACGTTGTAGCCGAACGCCCAACCGAGATTTTGCTTGATCGTTCGCAGGGTGGCGCGGCTGAGGCGGATCGCGTCGGCGGCGGCGCGCAGATCGCCGGAGACGAGCGTCAGGTCCGAGGCCTCGATCGCGGCGTCGGTCCCGGTGCCGATGCTCAGTCCGAGGTCGGACTGAGCGAGGGCCGGCGCGTCGTTTATGCCGTCGCCGACCATCGCGACCCCGCAACCCTCGGATTGCAGCCGCTTGATCACATCGACCTTTCCGGCGGGCAGCACCCCGGCAATGACCTCGTCGATCCCCACTTCGGAGGCGACGGCCTCGGCGGTCATTTCGTTGTCGCCGGTCAGCAGGATCGGGCGCAGTCCAAGTCGTTTGAGGTCGGCGACGGCCTCGGCCGAGCTCGGCTTGACGGTGTCGGCCACGACGAAGACCGCCCGGGCCGCACCATCCCAGGCGGCGACCACGGCGGTCTGGCCGCGGCCTTCGGCATCGCGCCGAGCGGCCCGCAACTCGGGCGGCAATTCGATCGACCGATCGGCGAGCAGCACCGGCCGCCCGACGACCAGCGCGTGACCGTCGACCACGCCCTCGACGCCGAGGCCCTCGCGGTTGGTGAAGGTTTCGACCGGCGCAAGCGTGCCTTGCTCGTCGCGCGCGGCGCGCGCGATCGCGCGCGCGATCGGATGCTCGGAGCCGTCTTCGATCGCACCGGCAAGCGACAGCGCCTCGGCGCGGGCGGTGCCGCCGGCGGTCGCGATCTCGACCAGCCGCATGCGGCCGGCCGTCACGGTCCCGGTTTTGTCGAGCACGACGGTGTGGACACGGCGGGTCGATTCGAGCACTTCAGGTCCCTTGATCAGGATTCCCAGCTGGGCGCCGCGCCCGGTGCCGACCAGTAGCGCCGTCGGCGTTGCCAGGCCGAGCGCACACGGGCAGGCGATGATCAGGACCGCGACGGCGGCGGTGAAGGCGAAGCTCGACGACTCGCCGGCGGCGAGCCAGTAGCCGAGAGTCGCGAGGGCGATCACGATTACGACCGGGACGAACACCGCCGATACGCGATCGGCCAGGCGCTGTGCGGCGGCCTTGCCGGACTGGGCGTCGGCAACCATCCGGGCGATCTGCGCCAGCGCCGAGTCCGCGCCGACGCGCGTAGCGCGAACTACCAGTCGCCCGCCGGCGTTGATGGTCGCGCCGGCGACCTCGGAGCCGGGCCCGACCTCGACCGGCGCCGACTCGCCGGTCAGGATGCTGAGGTCGACGGCCGAACTGCCCGACTCGACGATGCCGTCGGCGGCGATCTTTTCGCCGGGGCGAACCACGAAGCGGTCACCGATTCGCAGCTGCTCGATCGGGACGCGTGCTTCGACGTCGTCGGCGTCAAGCAGAGCGACATCTTTCGCGCCCAGCTCAAGCAGTGCGCGCAGCGCGGCGCCGGCGCGGCGCTTGGCCCGCGCCTCGAAGAATCTGCCCGCGATGATCAGCGTCGTTACCACCGCCGCCGTTTCGAGGTAAATCTGATTAGCGCCGGCGCCCGAGTCGGGGATCAGCTCCAGTTGCATGCGCATCGCCGGATCGCCGGCCGCACCGATCAGCAACGCGTACAGCGACCAGAGCCAGGCGGCCAGCGTGCCGATGCTGATCAGCGTGTCCATCGTCGCGGCGCCGTGGCGCAGGTTCAGCCAAGCGGCCCGGTGAAACGGCCATCCGCCCCACAGTACGACCGGTGTCGCCAAAGCGAGCGAGACCCACTGCCAGTAGTCGAACTGCAGCGCCGGCAGCATCGAAAGCAGGAGGACGGGGAGCGAGAGCGTCGCGCAACGCAGCAGCCGCCGGCGCAGCGCGGCGGATTCGTCGTCGTCCGCGCCGATCGTGGAAAGATCTGAATCTGACGGCGAATCCGGCGGCAGTGCAGCGGAGTAACCGGCGGCCTCGACCGCGCCGACGACCTGCTCCGTCGTGACCGCGGCGGCGTCGAAATCCACGGTCGCTTTCTCGGTCGCGTAGTTGACGGTCGCGGCGACGCCGTCGAGTTCGTTGAGGCTGCGCTCGACGCGATTGGCGCACGAGGCGCAGGTCATTCCGCTGATCGGTAGTTCGAGGTGCGTGGCGGTGGGGTTCATTGCTGCCTTCGGTCGGCCGGACGACACTTGTTAATACCTTCTAAATACCCCCTGGGGGTATTATGTAGGCCCTAGTATACACCTTTGCCGCCGCCCGCCCCGCCCGGCCCCGAGCCGGCTGGAACAGCCCAATTTTGCGGCGAAGCCAGTAATCTTGCGCGGATGGAATCGGTCCCGGATTTTGCGTTCGCTCCCGTGACCCCGGACGTCCGTCTCGATATCTATCGCGGCGAGGAGTGGATCACCGCTTTCGCCAACGACGTTCACCGCGGCCTCAGCGCCGAGTTCCGCGAGCTGCCGCCGAAGTATTTCTACGACGCGCGCGGCTCGCTGTTGTTCGATCGCATCTGCGAGCTTCCCGAGTACTACCCGACACGCACCGAGGAGTCGATCCTGATCGATCACGGCGCCGAGATCGTCGAGGCCGCGAACGCGACGGCGCTGGTCGAGCTCGGCTCCGGCTCGTCGCGCAAGACCGATCACCTCTTGCGTCCGCTGCTGAAGCGCGACGATGAGGCGCTCTACGTGCCGATCGATGTCTCGGAGTCGGCGGTGCGTGAGGCGTCGGTGCGCCTGGTCGAGCGGTACCGCGGTCTGCGCGTTCACGGCGTGATCGGCGACTTCGAGCGGCATCTCGGCGGCCTGCCCGAAGCCGAGGCGCGGCTGTTCGCGTTTCTCGGCGGCACGATCGGAAACTTCACCCCGGATCGCATGCTGTTCTTTCTCAAGCGGCTCGCCCACCTACTCGGCGATTACGACACGCTGCTGATCGGCGTCGACCTGATCAAGGACGTCGGTGAACTCGAGGCCGCCTATAACGACAGCGCCGGCGTGACCGCCGACTTCAACAAGAACATTCTCGCGACGATCAACGCCAATCTGCGCGGTGATTTCTCGCTCGACGGTTTCGACCATGTCGCCCTTTACGACGAAGAGAACTCCTGGATCGAGATGCGCCTGCGCGCGAACTCCGATCAACGGGTCCGAATCGGCGCGCTCGACATGGAAATCGAGTTTGCCGCGGGCGACGAGATCCGCACCGAGATCAGCCGTAAGTTCCGCCGTCCCGCGTTCGAACGCGCCCTCGCGACCGCCGGGCTTCGTCTTCGCGGCTGGTACACCGACGAGCATCAGCGTTTTGCTCTGGCGCTCGCCGCGCCGCGCGCCTGACTGTCACGCGCGGGGGCTCCGATCGAGCGATCGTCCGGGCTGAAGCCCTTGACGAGCGGCCCGGTTGTCTTTCCGATATGGCGCGAGCCGGCGCGCGACCACCGGTTGGATCGCGCGTACCGACTCGGTGTGGTCAGTTGTCGTGCTGCATCGGGCTCTCCGACGGCCCGTCCGGCATCTCATCGCCACGCGAGCCCATTTTGGCACTGGGGTCGGCGATCGGAAGTGCACTGCCGAACCACTTCTTTCGCCAGGTTTGCATTTTGGCGACCTCGGCTTCCTGGGCGGAGATGATCTCGCGAGCGATCCGCTTGAGCTCGGGATGTTCGCCGTCTTGCAGTTCGAGCCTGGCCATCTCGATCGCTCCGAGGTGGTGGGGGATCATCGCGTCGATGAAAGCCCGGTCGAATGGCTTCGCGCCGGCGAGATGTGATGGATCCGATTCCATGCCCATCTGCCCCGCGGCCGTGCCCATCGAGTCACCGGTGGCGCCATGCGCGCGAAGCTCGTCTCCGATCCGGCGCATTACTGTGATCTCGCCCTTTTGAGCGGTGGCGATATCGTCGGCGAGCACGCGCGTCTCGGGGTGATCCGCCGATTTCCGGGCTAGCGCGGCCATCTCGATGGCCGACTGGTGGTGGGCGATCATGTCGTTGACGAACCCAACGTCAGTTGCGTTGCCCAGGCTTGACTGATCTTCGGAGTCCGACCCGCAGCCGGCGGTCACGACGGCCGCGACGATTAACACGGCCACGAGGACCGGGAGGATTTTCGATCGCATTGGTTGAAGACCTTTCTGGTGTTAAGAAGTTGACACGAGCGGGTGGCCGGCCCGGCGACAAGCCGGTCCGGGGGCCGCCGCCGTCAAAGTCTGAACACCTGCAACTGCTCTGGACCCGCGCGCGCCGGTTTTAGGGCGGCGCCGTCGATTCGCGAAAATCGAGTCGGATGACGCGCGTCCGAACGAATCGACGGCCGGCGGTCGGCCGCGTTTGTGAACGCCAGTCCGATGCACGCGGCGCCGAGCAGATCGAGCACGGCGAGGCAGGCAAACTCGGCGGACTCGTACTCGATCGAGCGCTCGGTCGTCAGCCCGTGGGTCACTAGGACAGCGGTCATCAAACCGACAAGTACGGCGAATCGCAGGAGATTGCGACGGTGGAGCGTGGCTCTGACGAGACTCATCATCGGGCTCGATGATTCTACGGCGACGCCCGATCGTCAGAGCCGGTCGGCTCGGCCGGCGCGCCGGCCCGGCGCTCCACGGCTCGGCGCTCCACGGCCCGGGGCTCTACGGCACGACCCGGGAGACGGCTTCGTGGCCCGGAACCGCCATATCGGCGTGCCTCGCGGCGCGCGTGGTCTCTCCTATGAGACATGAGGTAAGACGCGTGCGGCCGTTGCTATGGGACCGGCGCGTGCGAGCTCTCCTACGAGGCGGCCTCATAGCCGGGGTCCCCCGGCAACAGAATCTCGAAACCCTCGTCGCTTGAAACCAGTCGCGGCAGCACGATCTCGACCGGCGTCCGGCCGGCGGCCTCCAGTGCAGCGTCGACGCTGTCGTGTTCGGCGAGGCGTTCGACCTGTTTGATCGTCGGGAAGTGCAGGTCGGCCTCGTCGCTGACGAACAAGTGCAGTGCCTTGGCCGGCGTCCACCACTCGGCGCGGTCGACTTCGCGGCGGTCGGGCTTTGGCTCCTCGCCTTCCGGCGCGACGGCCAGGTAAAAACGCGTGTCAAAACGCATCGGCGCCAGTTCCGGTGTGACCCAGCGAGAGAACGCGACCAGTGCGTCGGGGTCCGGCAGCCGTATGCGCGCCTCCTCATAGGTCTCGCGAATGCCCGCCAGGCGGTAGGCGCGGTCGTCGTCGGCGTCGCCGTCGGTCGCAAGCAGGGTGCCGCCGGGGAACACCCACGCTCCGCCCATGAACTTCAGCTCGGGCGAGCGGCGGACGAAGAGGATCTCGATTCCGTCGTCGCAGTCGCGGAGGACCAGGATGGATGCGGCCGGGCGTGGTTCAGGCATCAGACTGTCACTTTCGCTCGCGAAGGGGCTAAATCCTGTCCGGCCACTGGCGAGACGACTTCGGCGATCGAGTCGGCGGTGATCTTCACCAGCTGACGAAGCCGGTCGGCGGAGATGCCGAGCGGCGGCATCAGGACGACGACGTCGCCGAGCGGGCGCAGAATCGCGCCGCGACGGCGCGCCGCGAGCACGACCTGGTGGCCGGACCGATCGGAGAGCTCGAAACCCTCGAGTTCGATCCCGACCATCAGCCCGAGCCGGCGAATCTCGCGCACCCGCGGAAGCCGGCCGATCGGTTCGAGCAGCTCGCCGAGCAACCGACCGAGCCGCGTGACGTGGTCGAGCGTCCGCTCGTCTTCGAACACGTCGAGCGAGGCGAGCGCGGCCGCGCAGGCCAGTGGATTACCGGTGTAGGTGTGGCCGTGAAAGAACGTCTTGAAGTCCTCGTGATTGCCGAGGAAGCTCTTGTAGAGACGTTCGGACGTCAGCGTCGCGGCGAGCGGAAGATAGCCGCCGGTTATGCCCTTGGCCACGCACATCAGATCCGGCGAAACGCCCTCGTGTTCGCAGGCGAACATCTTGCCCGTGCGCCCGAAACCGGTCGCGACTTCGTCGCAGATCAGCAGCACGCCGTGTTCGTCGCACAGTTCTCGCACGGCGCGCAGATACCCGGGCGGGTGCATCAACATCCCGGCCGCGCCTTGGACCAGTGGTTCGACGATCACGGCCGCGACCTCGTCGCCGTGCTCACCGAGGAGGCGGGCCATGTCGTCGGCATCGCCGGGTTCGGCCTTCAGCGTCTCGAACAGAAGCGGCCGGTAGGTCTCGTGAAACAGGTCGATACCGCCGACCGAAACCGAGCCGATCGTGTCGCCGTGATACGCGTCGCGCAGCGAGACGAACCGAGTTCGCCGCGGCTGGCCGGCCTGCTGCCAGTGCTGGTAGGCGATCTTTATGGCGATTTCGGCGGCGGTTGAGCCGCTGTCTGAGTAAAAGACGCGTGACAGCCGCTCGGGCGCGATCTCGATCAGGCGCTGGGCGAGGCGGATCGCGGGCTCGTGCGAAAGGCCGAGCATCGTTGTGTGGGCGACGCGTTCCAGCTGGTCGCGAATCGCCGCGTCGATCGCCGGGTGGCGGTGGCCGTGGACCGTGCACCACAGTGACGAAACACCGTCGATGTACCCGCGGCCCTCGATGTCGAAGAGCATGCAGCCCTCGGCGCGGTCGATGATCGGCGCGGCATCGTCGGACCAGCCCCGCTGCTGGGTAAATGGGTGCCAGAGGTACCGGCGGTCGAGTTCGGCGAGCTCGTTCATTGGCGGATTGTACGGGCGATCACACGCGGCTTCGCCGTCGGCGCCCTTCACCGCGCGCCACTCGCC
>JBASWU010000137.1:0-7358 GCA_049276635.1 Solirubrobacterales bacterium
GTCCGCGATCGTCCGGCGGCCGGCGCGGGGCGAGCCGACCGCGGCGGCGGCCGATAGGATCGCCGCGTGTCGGATCAACCAACCCAGCGCACGTTTGGCGGCCGGTCGCAGGTCGCCGACCGCCAGATGAGCCCCGAAGAACTGGCCGCCGAGAATTCGCGCGGCAAAATCGCCGCCGGGTTCGCCTTTATCGCCTCCCTGACGATGGTCGGCGCGTTCGTCGTCCGGGCATCGGAACTGACCAGCAAGACCAAGCTCGACGATGCCGAGGCCCTGCTTCACCTGCACAACAACCGCGGCGCATTCATCATTTACACGGTGTTGTACGCGATCTCGATCGCCTGCATGGCGCCGGTGTTGCTACACCTAGCCGTGGCCGAGCGTTCGCGTCGCCCGAGTGTTCCGACACTTGTGACGGTGCTCTCGCTCGCTGGCCCGCTGCTGGTGGCGCTGGCTACGCCGCTCTACACAATCCTCCGCGTGGCGGTCGCCAAGGACTTCTTCAACCACCCGGTCCAGACCGTGAAACGCGCGGAGGAGGTCGCCACCTCGCTCGGCCTCCAGGTCACCACTGGAATGGTGCTGGCGGGCACCGTCGGTCTGGCCTTCGCTTTTGTGCTGATCGCGCTCAACGGGCAGCGAATCGGTTTGTTCAGCCGTTTTTTCGGGATCATCGGGATTGTGATCGGCGTGGCGACCGTGTTCATGCCGAACCCGGCCTCGGTGCTTCAGGTCTTCTGGCTCGGCGCGCTCGGTATGACCTTCCTGGCGCCGGCCGAGCGGCGACAGCCGGCGTGGGCCGCCGGCACCCCGGTCGAGCCGCGCAGGCCCGGGAAACAGCCGCCCCCCGCCCCGCCGGCCGACGAGGCCCCAGCGGACTTTCCTGCGGCCTCGAGCTAGACGACCGAGTCCGCGAAAATGCACACGCGGATGAAGTCGCACACCGGCGCTGGATCGTCATATCGCGGCCGTAATGCGGCCCCGGTCAGTCTTCGTCGCCCGTCTTTACGCGGTCGGAGATGATCCCGACGACGGCCGGGTCGCGCAGTGTCGTGACATCGCCGAGTTCACGGCCTTCGGCGATATCGCGCAACAGGCGGCGCATGATCTTGCCGGAGCGGGTCTTGGGCAGGTCGTCGGCCCAGATGATGCGTTTCGGGCGGGCGAGCTTGCCGATCTTGGCGGCGACGTGTTCGCGCAGGTCGGCGACGAGCGCGTCGCTGACGCTCGAGTCGCCGTCCAAGGTGACGAACGCCGTGATCGACTGGCCTGTCTGTTCGTCGGACTGGCCAATCACCGCCGCTTCGGCGACGCCGGCGTGCGAGACAAGCGCCGACTCGACCTCCATCGTGCTGAGGCGATGCCCGGAGACGTTGATCACGTCGTCGGTGCGCCCGAGCACCCAGAAATAGCCGTCCTCGTCAACTCGCGCGGCGTCGCCGACGTCGTAGACCTCGTTGCCGAATCGTGTCCAGTAGGTCTCAACGAAGCGGTCGGGGTCGCGATACAAGATGCGGGCCATGCCCGGCCAGGGGCGTCGCAGCGTTAAGAATCCGCCGCCCTCGTCGACGACCGCTCCGTCGCCGGTCACTACGGCGGCGCTTACGCCCGGGAACGGGCGGGTCGCCGATCCCGGCTTCGTGGCGGTAATTCCCGGCAGCGGGGTGATCATCACGTGACCGGTCTCGGTCTGCCACCAGGTATCGACGACCGGGCAACGGTTGCCGCCGATCACGTCGCGGTACCACAGCCAGGCGCGTGGATTGATCGGCTCGCCGACGCTGCCGAGCAGGCGCAGCGACGAGAGGTCGTACCTGTCGGGGATCTCGCGTCCCCATTTGATGAACGTGCGTATCGCCGTCGGCGCGGTGTAGAGAATCGTCACCCCGTACTTTTCGACGATCTCCCACCAGCGGCCCCGGTGGGGGTAGTCGGGCGCGCCTTCGTACAAAACGCTGGTGGCGCCGTTGCCGAGCGCGCCGTAGACGATGTAGCTGTGTCCGGTGACCCAGCCGATGTCGGCGGCGCACCAGTAGACGTCGCGCTCGGCCTTGAGATCGAAGACGCAGTGGTGGGTGGCCGTGACGCCCGTCAGATAGCCGCCGCTGGTGTGTTGGATGCCCTTCGGCTTCGCGGTCGAACCGGACGTGTACAGGATGAACAACGGGTGCTCGGAATCGAACGGCTTGGCCTCGCATTCGGGGTCGGCCGCGGCCACGCGCTCGTGCCACCAGACATCGCGCCCCGGGGTCATCGGCACGTCGACCTTGCCCCCGGTTCGATCGATCACGACCACGTGCTCGAGCGCGGTGAGCGTCGCGAGTTCTGCCTCGAGCGCCTGCTTCATCGGCAGCGGTTCGCCGCGGCGCAGGGTGGCGTCGGCGGTCACGAGCACCTTGGCGTCCGAGGTTTCCATGCGTTCGCGGACGGATTCGGCGGAAAAGCCGCCGAATACGACGTTGTGGATCGCCCCGATACGCGCGCAGGCCAGCATCGCCGCCGGAGCCTCGGGGATCATCGGCAGGTAGATGCCGACGACATCGCCGGCCTCGACTCCCAGTTCCAGCAAGACATTTGCGAAGCGCTGGGTCGTGTCGAGCAACTCGCCGTAAGTTATGTCGCGGGTCGCGCCGTCTTCGCCGATCCAGTGGTAGGCAACCTTGTCGCCGCGGCCGGCCTCGACGTGGCGGTCGAGGCAGTTGTGGCTGACGTTGAGCTGACCGCCGACAAACCACTTCGCCCATGGCGCCTGCCAGTCGAGCACCTGATCCCAAGGGCGGGCCCAGTCGAGCCGCTCGGCCCAGCCGGCCCACCAGCCTTCGGGGTCGGCGTCGGCCTGGTCGTAGACGGCCGGATCACTGAGATTGGCCTGCGCGACGAACTCGGCCGGGGGCGGGAAAACCTCCTCGGTGTGCATGAGCGCCTCCACGTCCGGCGACCCCTGTGTGTTGCTGTCTGCCACTTGACCCCCTCCGTAATCCACCGTTTGCCGTTCGCAATCTAACGAACCCGCGGCGGGTGGGTGGCCACGACACGGCGCGGCGCGGCGCCGCCTCTGGGCGGGCGGCCGGCGGTGATGAAACGGAGGCTCCGGGCGGAGTTCTCAGCCGGCGGCGCGGGCGCGGGCCTTGCGCCCGGTGTTGAGCTCGGCCAGCAGGCGCTCGAGGCGCGGCTCCGACTCGCGGTCGACAAAGCTCATCGCGCCGGCGACGGCCGGATGCACGCGGTGGATCTCGTCCCACATCGCGTGGGCGACGGCGCGGTAGGACGGATGTCCCTCGCGGCCCGAGCGCAACTCGATCATCTGCATCGCCTCGCGGGCGTTGAGATCGAGTATGTATCGGATGCGGTAGGCCAGGCACAGCGCGTAGGGCGCGCGCTCTGCGAGGCCGGCTGCGACCAGGCGGTCGTACTCGGCGTGGCTGGCCTGCAAGGCGGCGCGAAAGGCGTCGCCGACGCCGGCGGCGTCGAGTTCGTCGGGGATCTCCGCGCCGAGCCGCGGGCCGAGCGTCTGCCACTGGCAGGTCAGCATGCGGTGACGTTGCAGGTCGCGAAACGCCCCGTAGTCGGAGACGATCTCGAAGCGGTAGCGCAGGGCCTCGAAACCGCGGCCGGGGCGGTGACGGCGGTTGTCGCGATCGCCGACGAGATCGCTCAGCAGCGCCGTCAGCGACTGCCGGTCGAGCCGGTCGACCGCCGCGGCGATCTCGGACTCGGCGACCGAGCCGGACTCAAACAGCAGCGCCGTCGCCAGCCGGCGTTCGTCGCCTTCGCTGTGCAGCAGGCGCACGTAGGGACCGGCCTCGGACTCGTCGCGCGGCTCGCCGATCCCGAGCCGGCCGGCCCAGCGGGCGCTGTCCTCGCGCAGGCCGGTGAGGTAGTCGATCCAGCGGCCGCCGCGCTCGGGACGATCGACGCGCTGAACGAAACTTGGGATCACCTGCTGGAGCTGACCCAGGAGCAGCTCGCCGTAGCGCTGCGCCTCCGGCAGCGGCGACGCGGCCAGGTGCAGCAGCAGGCTTTCGTAGGCCTGGCCGCTGGCGAACATACCCATGTGCGACAACGATGCGGCCGGCAGCAACCCGCGCACGAGGTCGAGCGCCTTGGCCTTTACGGCGCGCGCGTGGGCGGCGGCGTCCTCGCCGTCGGCGGGCGGGAACCGCTCGGAGACCCAGGCCATCACCCGCGGCAGCGACCGCGAGTAAGTCGAGAAGATGAAGTCCATCGTCTCCTCGTAAACCGGGCCGAGCTCGGGATCGCGGTGGTAGCGGTATCCGCCGCCGGAGCCATCGATCGGAGAGTCGTAGGCGATATAGCGCGTCGACTGTTCGAGATAGGCTGCCAGCCGGCCGCGCTGCAACACCTTCGTGAGCACATTCGACACCCACTCCATCGCGACATGCGCGCCGCCGAGCTGGGCGACCGAGTCGTCGCCGTAGCCGAGGAAAATACGGTTGTACAAATCCGCGGCGCGGTCACCCTCGGAGCCGTCGAAGGCCGGAGCGCCGGCCGGGTCAAGGTCGGCGGCGAATTCGTCGAGAAACATGCGTCGCAGCGTCCCCTGGTAGCGCGAGTAACGCGCGAACATCGCGCCCTTCGCCGTCTCGGGCAGATTCACCAGCGCGAATACCGGCAGATCGGTGTTGGTGAAATACGGCCGCAGCCGCGCGCGCTCGGTCTCGCTGAAGGATTCGTGAATCAGGTTCTCAGCGACGCGCATCGGCGCACCTTACTTGATCGGCAACTCCGAAAAAACCGGGTGTCATATCGCGGCTTCGCGCGAGGCCGGGGTCGCGGTGAGGCCGTCGGGCCGTGGGGCGGTCAGGCGCTCGCGCGGTCGTAGTCGCGACTGCGAGTCTGGAGCTTTGACTCAAGCAGGTTCAGGTCGGCGCGGTGAAGAAAATCCACGGCCGAGTCACCTGGTTCCCACTCGACCGAACCGATCGAAGCCGTCGCCAGCAGATCCGGGCAGACGCGCCTGCGCGCGTGCACGATCGCCTCGTCGAGCCGTGTGACCACGGAGCTGATGTGTGCTTCGCCGGCGTTTTCGAAGACCACGAAGAACTCGTCACCGCCGCGGCGCGCGACCAACTCGTCGGTGCGCACCGTCTCGGAGATCGCCCGAGCGACCGACTCGAGCACCTGGTCCCCCGTGGTGTGGTTGTAAACATCGTTGACCTGCTTGAAACGATCGAGGTCGATCGTTACGATCGCCGGGCGAAAACTCGGCGAGGCGCCGCGCACGACGTCAATCGCCCTGACCTCGAGCGCACGCAGGTTGGCTACACCGGTCAGCGCGTCGATCTCTGAGAACTCGCGGAAGGTCTTGGCGAATCGCATCGTCACACTGCGCGCCTTGACCACCAATGCCGCGCCGACAAACACGACCGTGTCGGTCACGCCGGCGCGCAGCCCACCGAACTCGTAGCCTCCGCCGACGGCGAAGCCGGTGTAGAGCGCCATGCACGTCACCATCAGCGTCGCCGCGTGGCGCGGCGGCAGAAAGTAAAACCCATAGAGGACAAGTACGGGGTACATGTCGATCAGAGCCGTCCCGGCCGGGCCGGCCAGCGCGACCAAGGTCGTCATGATCAGCGTCGCGCAGAGAAATCCGACGTTCAACACCCATAGCGGCCAGTCGTGGCGGGCGGCCAGCACGCCGACACTCGCCTGGACCAGGAACGCGATTCCCGCGAGGATGCCGATCCACACCGGCAACGGGTCCAGCGCGCCGATCGGCGCGAGGATCAACATCGTGACCGCCGCCGGCACGAGCGAAACCGCCGAAAACAGCCAGAGCAGATTGACCGATTTCATCCACGTTCGCGCGCTATCAAGCTCACGCCGCAGCGTTTGACTGATCGAGGACCGGCGCGGGCGGTACGCGCTTGCGACGGCGGCGGCGACGTCCTCGGCGCTGCTCGGACGGACTCCGGCGACGGCTCGAAGATCACCGGGATTGGTGCGCGGCTTGATCTCGACGCTCTCGCGTGCGCCGTGCTCGGCGTGAAACGCGCGCTTGGCCTCGTGCAGCGCGTCATCGGCGCGCCGCAGCACGGAGGCCGTCGTGTCGCCCGGTCGCGAACGCACGTGGGCGACCGTGCCGCTCGGCGTAATCTGCGGGCAGACGCGGCGGCGGGCACTGGCGATCGCGGCGGCAAACCGCTCGGCGAGTTGATCGAGATCGCGCTCGTCGGGACGCTCGACGAGCACGCAGAACTCGTCCCCGCCGCGGCGCGCGGCTAGATCGTCCGGTTCAAGCTCGTCAGTCAGTGCGTCGGCGATCGCTTTGAGCACCCGGTCGCCGGTCGTGTGGTCGAAGTGGTCGTTGACGAGCTTGAAGTTGTCGAGGTCGATCGCAAACAGCGCGAACGGCCGTCGCCGGCCGGCGGACATGCCCAGCGCTTCGGCCAGGCGTTCGCGCAGCCGCCGCGTGTTGGCGATACCCGTCAGCGGATCGGTAAAGGCGAGAATCCTGTTTTCGCGCGCGAGCCTGCGCGACGCGGCCTCGGCGATCAAGAACGAGGCGACGATCATCCACATCGCTCCTACCGTCACCCAGGCGTGGGCGAACTTCGCGTGGCCGGGCGTCGAAATCGTCACTACAAAGGCGAACGTCGTCACGATCATCGTGTAAGGGATCGCGAAGCGCGCGCCGTACAGGAATGCCGGTGTCAGTAACACGAACAGCGGCAGCATCAGGAAGGCGACCCGCGCCGGACCGGCTATTACCGCGCCGACCAGAAAGATCGCCAGGCCGGCGCAGAGCCTGACATGGGTCGCCCAGTCGGAACTCGACAGATACCTGGCGCCGAGCGCGCTGGCTCCGGAGAGCCCGATCGCGATCAGACCGAGGATCCCAACCCCAACCGGAATCACGTCGGGAGCGAGCAGGTACAAGACGACCGTCAGCAATCCGCCCGCGCCGTAAAGCAAAATCGAGGCGTACCAGCCGGTCTTGGCGGACAAGCCGATCTCTTCAAGCGCGTCCGCCACGTCGACGGCGTCGGCGGTCCTGCGCGACGCGAATCGCCGAGCGTCCTGACCCGTTTCGCAACCGTCCTGAGCCGCGATTTCATGTTCGCCCCGATACATCGCCTTCGGTATCGTCCGGCGGGGTAAGACCTGTGATTTTGGACACGTTAAGCAAACCGCGATTGGCGTCCAGAACTCCCATTGCCGAGCGGTTTGCGGGCGAAAAGCGTGGAGTTTCCGCCCGTCGAACAATTGTCCACCAGCCCGCGCCGGGCGGCCGGGGATCGAGCGGCCGGCGGCAGGCGACCGAGCGGGGAGTGGCGAGCGGCGGGGACCGAGGGCCGGCCGGGGAACAGCCCGGCCCGGCCACCGGGGGTCCGGGG
>JBASWU010000138.1:0-32011 GCA_049276635.1 Solirubrobacterales bacterium
CGTCCTCCACCGGGGCCACGTCCGCCGCCGCCACGTCCGTCACGGCCGCCGCGTCGACGGTCGTCGCCGCCGCCGGCCGGGCTCGGCGCGTCGATCTGCGTGAGATCTGAAGCAAAACCTTCAGGCATGATCTCGCCCTTGTTGACCCAGCACTTGACGCCGATCGGACCGAACGTGGTGCGGGCCTCCCAGAATCCGTAGTCGATGTCGGCGCGAATTGTGTGCAGCGGGACGCGGCCGTCGTGATACATCTCGGTGCGGGCCATCTCGGAACCGCCTAGACGACCGGAGACCTGGATCTTCACGCCCTTGGCGCCGGAGCGCATCGCGCTGGTGAGCGCGCGCTTCATCGCGCGGCGGAACGCGACACGGTTCTGGAGCTGCTCGGCGACCGACTGCGCGACGAGCATCGCGTCGAGCTCGGGACGCTTAACCTCGAGAATGTTGACCTTGACCGACTTGTCGGTGAGCTTGTGCAGCTCGCGGCGAAGCGCGTCGACCTCGCTACCGGACTTGCCGATCACAATGCCGGGGCGAGCCGTGTGGATGTTTACGGTGACCTCGCTGGCGTTCTTTTTAATCGTGACCTTCGAGAGGCCCGCATGCGAGAGCCGGCCGAAGATGTGTTCGCGAATGTGAACGTCTTCGATCAGGTAGTCGGCAAACTGCTTTTCGTTGTACCAGTTGGACTTCCAGTCGTGGATGTATCCGACGCGCATCGCCTCGGGGTGAACTTTTTGACCCATTAGGCGGCTGCCTTTCTGCTTGATACTTCGGAGATCTGCTTCGCCGTTCCGTCGGAGACGACGATCGTAATGTGACTGGTGCGCTTGAGGATTTGCGTAGCGCGGCCCTTGGCGCGCGGCCGCCAGCGCTTGAGCGTCGGGCCCTCGTCGACATAGGCGATCGCGACCGTCAGATCGTCGGCGTCGAGATCGTGGTTGTGCTCGGCGTTGGCCACGGCGGAATTGAGCACCTTGAGGACGTCGCGAGCGACGTGCCGGGCCATGAATTGGAGCGTCACGCGGGCTTCTTCGATGTTCTTGCCGCGGATATGGTCGACGACCAGGCGCGACTTGCGCGGCGAGGAGCGAACGAAACGCGCCTGCGCGCGCACGAAGGTCGCCTCGTCGGGAGCCTCGGACACCTTGCGGCGCGACGGAGCGGGCTTCTTGGCCGCTGGCCGGCGGGTCGCGGGTTTCTTCTCACCTTTGGCTGCAGGCTTGTCGGCATCCTTGGCGACAGGAACCTTTGCGCGCTCCTTTGCGCCCTCGGGCTTGGTCTCGGCGTCGCCGCCGGCCGGCTTGTTCTTTTCGTCGGCCATCTCTAGCGAACCTTGCCCTTGTCACCCGAGTGGCCGCGAAACGTGCGCGTCGGCGCGAACTCGCCGAGCTTGTGCCCGACCATCGATTCGGACACAAACACCGGCACGTGCTTGCGACCGTCGTGAACGGCGATCGTATGCCCGACCATCTCCGGGAAGATCGTCGAGCCGCGCGACCAGGTCTTGACGATCTGCTTGCTGCCGCTTTCGTTCATGGCTTCGATCCGTCCCATCAGACGGTCTTCTGCCCACGGTCCCTTTTTAGATGAACGACTCACTCAAATACCTCTCTTGACAACTCTTTCCGAACCCGCCGTTAGCGGCGTCGGCCCTTACCGCGGCGGCGGCCGCGGACGATCAGATCGTCGGACTTCTTGTTTTTCTTGCGCGTGCGGTAACCCAGCGCCGGCTTGCCCCACGGAGTGGTCGGGTGACCACCGGGGGTCTTGTGGGCCTCGCCTCCACCGTGCGGGTGATCGACCGGGTTCATCGCGACACCACGTGTCTGCGGGCGCTTACCCATATGACGAGAGCGGCCGGCCGTGCCGATCGTGACGTTCTGGTGGTCGGCGTTGCCGACGGCGCCGATCGTGGCGCGGCACTCGGCGCTGACCATGCGCATCTCGCTGGAGGGCAGACGCAGGGTGACCATGCCGCCATCCTTCGCGGCCAGCTGGATCGACGCGCCGGCGCTGCGTCCGAGCTGTGCTCCGCGCCCGGGCTGAAGCTCGACGGCGTGAATGATCGTTCCGGTCGGAATCTGACCGAGCTTGAGCGCGTTACCGACCTGGACCTCGGATCCGTCGCCGGATTGAACGGTCATGCCGGCCTTCAGGCCGTTGGGCGCGATGATGTAGCGCTTCTCGCCGTCGTGGTAGTGCAGCAGTGCGATATTTGAAGTGCGGTTGGGGTCGTACTCGATCGCGGCGACCTTTGCCGGTACGCCGTCCTTGTTGCGCTTGAAGTCGATCTGACGATACGCGCGCTTGGCTCCGCCGCCACGGTGGCGAGCGGTCTTGCGGCCCTTGTTGTTGCGGCCGCCGGTCTTGGTCAGACCCTTGGTGAGGGACTTCTCGGGCGTGGACTTGGTGACCTCATCATTGACGATCCAGGTCGCGAAACGGCGGCCCGGACTGGTCGGTTTGTGGCGCTTGATAGCCATTACTCGGTCGCCGCCCCTTCAAAGAGTTCAATACGGTTGCCGGGCTTGAGCTCGACGATCGCCTTGCGCCAGCTGCGCGTCCGACCGTTGTGCGTGCCGCGGCGCTTGGGCTTGGACTTGACGCTCATCGTGCGGACCTTGGCGACCTCGACGTCGAAGACCGCCTCGACCGCTTGGGCGATCTGGATCTTGTGTGCGTCGTCGTGAACGCGGAAGGTGTATTTGTTGACGCTCATCAGGGCGTAGCTCTTCTCGGAGACGACCGGCTCGATGAGAACGGTGCGGGGATCCATCAGTCGTCGCCCTTCGTGTCGCTGTCGGCGGTTGCGGCCGACGCGGGTTCATCCCCGGCTTCGGCAGGAGCAGAGGCGGGTTCCGGGGCAGAGGCGGGAGCGGAGGCGGCGGGCTTGGCGTCGCCGGTCGGCTTGGGACGGCCCGTGGGGTTGGTCTTGCCGGCGGGAACGTTGTGAACGGGCTTCTTGGAAGCTCGGTCGACCTCGGTCGAAGCGAGGTTGCCGAGCGACTCAAGCGCGTCTTTGGAAATCACTAGGTTCTGAGCGGCGGTCAACTCGTAGACGCCGAGCTGCTCGGGAGTCAGGACGGCGCGGACGCGGCCGATGTTGCGGAAGGAGAGCGCGAGATTGCGCTCGTCGGTGCCGGCCGTCAGTAGGACGACGCTGCCGCTGTCGCGCCAGCCGGCGAGCTGGGCGTTGGCGGTTTTGGTCGCCGGATCGGCGAACGAAACGGCCTCGACGATCGCCAGCGTGCCGCGCTCGGCGTGGAGCGAGAGCGCCGCGCGCAGAGCCTTGCGGCGCGCCTTGCGGTTGACCTTGAAGACGTAGTTGCGCGGCTTGGGACCGAAGGTGATCCCGCCACCCTTACGATGGCCGGCCGACAGGGCGCCGACGCGCGCGCGGCCGGTGCCCTTCTGACGCCAGGCCTTGGCGCCTGTCATCGCGATCTCGCCACGGCGCTTGGTTGACGCGTTGCCGCCGCGCTTGGCGTTGCGCTCGGCGCGAACGACTTCATGCACCAAGCTGCCGTTGAACTGCTCGCCGAACACCGCAGGGTCGAGTTCGATCTTGCCGCTCTTGCCCAGCACCGGAGCCTCGATCTTGGCGCTAGCCATCGATCCGAACCTCCACGTAACCGCCCTTGGGGCCGGGGACCGACCCGCGCACGAGCAATACGTTGTCGTCGGCGAGAACGTCGACGATCTCGAGACCACGCTGGGTGACACGCTCGTTACCCATCTGGCCCGGGCCGCGGATGCCCTTGAATACGCGCGCGGGATCGGCGCTCTGGCCGATCGATCCGGGAGCACGCGTGTTGTGCGAGCCGTGACTGACCGGTCCGCGAGAGAAGTTGTGTCGCTTGACCGTGCCGGCGAAGCCCTTGCCCTTCGAGGTACCCGAAACCTTGACGGTCTGGCCCTTTTCGAAGACCTCAACGCCAACCGTGTCACCCACTTTGAGCTCACCGGGTTCGCCACGGAACTCGACGAGCTTGCGCGAGGCGGGAGCGCCGGCCTTCTTGAACAGGCCGAGCGCCGGCTTGTTCAGGCTCCGCTCGGCGACGGCGTCGAAGGCGAGCTGAACGGCGTCGTAACCGTCGCGCTCGCTGTTGCGAAGTCCGGTGACGAAGCACGGTCCGGCCTGAATCGCCGTGACACGCTCGACAACGCCGTCCGCTTGAAAGACCTGGGTCATGCCGATCTTCTTGCCGATCAAGCCAGTCATCCGCCTAGATCCGAATCTCGATGTCGACGCCGCCCGGCAGGTGGTCGAGACGCTGGAGCGAGTCGACGGTCTTGGGCGTCGGGTGGTGGATGTCGATCAGTCGCTTGTGCGTGCGAATCTCGAAGTGCTCGCGTGAGTCCTTGTCCTTGAAGGGCCCGCGGATCACGCAGTAGACGTTTTTCTCGGTCGGCAGCGGCACGGGGCCTGAGATCGTGGCGCCGGTGCGTTCGGCGGTCTGAACGATCTCCTTGGCGGCAGCCTCGATCGCCTCATGGTCGTATGCCTTGAGTCGAATGCGGATCTTGTTTTGAGTGATAGCTGCCATCTGATTTCTGTGTTTGCGTGTGGAACCCAGCTCCGAGGCCCCTTCTCTCTACGCCATCTTGGGCTGCGTAAAGAGAAGAGACCTCGTCGCTGAAGGATTTACTCGACGATCGAGGTGACCACTCCTGAGCCGACGGTGCGTCCGCCTTCGCGGATCGCGAAGCGGAGCTGAGCGTCCATGGCGATCGGCTGGATCAGTTCGATGTCCATCTCGACGTCGTCTCCCGGCATGACCATCTCGACACCCGAAGGCAGGTTGGCGACACCGGTCACGTCGGTCGTACGGAAGTAGAACTGCGGGCGGTAGCCGGTGAAGAACGGAGTGTGACGACCACCCTCTTCCTTCTTCAGGCAGTAGACCTGCGCCTTGAACTTCGTGTGCGGCGTGATCGAACCCGGCTTGGCCAAGACCTGGCCGCGCTGGATCTCTTCGCGCTTGGTACCGCGCAGCAGGCAGCCGACGTTGTCTCCGGCACGACCCTCGTCGAGGATCTTGCGGAACATCTCGACTCCGGTGATGACGGTCTTGTCGGTGGCCTCGGCTATACCGACGATCTCCACCTCGTCGCCGGTGTTGACGATGCCCTGCTCGATGCGACCGGTGGCGACGGTGCCACGGCCGGTGATCGAAAAGACGTCTTCGACCGGCATCAGGAACGGCTTGTCAAGCTCACGCGTCGGCTCGGGGATGTAGTCGTCGAGCGCCTTGGCGAGGTCGAGGATCTTCTGCTTGGCGTCGGCGTCACCCTCGAGCGCCTTCAGCGCGGAACCGGTGATGAACGGGATGTCGTCGCCAGGGAAGTCGTATTCCTTGAGCAGGTCTCGGACCTCCTCCTCGACGAGTTCGAGCAACTCCGGATCGTCGACCATGTCGGCTTTGTTCAGGAAGACGACGATGTAAGGAACACCGACCTGGCGGGCAAGCAGAATGTGCTCACGCGTCTGCGGCATCGGGCCGTCGGCGGCCGACACGACCAGAATCGCGCCGTCCATCTGGGCGGCGCCGGTGATCATGTTCTTCACGTAGTCGGCGTGACCCGGGCAGTCGACGTGGGCGTAGTGACGGCCCTCGGTCTCATACTCGACGTGCGAAGTCGCGATCGTGATGCCGCGCTCTTTCTCTTCAGGAGCGTTGTCGATCTCGGCGAAAGACTTCGCCTCGCCACCCGACGCCTCCGCAAGCACGGTGGTGATGGCTGCCGTCAGCGTGGTCTTTCCGTGGTCGACGTGACCAATCGTTCCTACGTTGACGTGCGGCTTATCGCGCTCGAACTTTTCTTTGCCCACTTTTGTTGCTCCTTTCGAACCTGTTGAGAACACTCCCCAAAATGCGCCGTTTTCGACGACGAACCTGGGAAATATACATGCGTTGCTAAATCGTCTTAAACCTTGAACTGACTGTTGCCTACGCCGTTACCGGCGAACCGGTGCGGTGCTCGACGATCTCCGCGGCGATGTTCGCGGGAACCTCTTCGTAGCGCTCGAACTGCATTGTGTAACTGGCGCGGCCCTGGGTCGCGGAACGCACGTCGGTCGCGTAGCCGAACATCTCTGACAACGGGACCGTCGCGTCGACCGCCATCGCGTTTCCGCGCGGCTCCTGGCCGGCGACCTTTCCGCGACGGCGCGAGAGATCGCCGATGACATCACCGAGGAAATCCTCCGGGGTCACGACCTCGACCTTCATGACCGGCTCCAGCAGCACGGGCTTGGCGCGCTTGGCGGCCTCTTGGGCGGCCATCGAACCGGCGATCTTGAAGGCCATCTCCGACGAGTCGACATCGTGATAAGAGCCGTCGACCAGCTCGACTTTGACGTCAACCATCGGATAACCGGCCTTGATGCCGTTCTCGAGCGCCTCCTTGATGCCGGCGTTGACCGACGGGATGTACTCACCCGGAATCGCGCCGCCCTTGATCTTGTCTTCGAACTCGTAGCCCTCGCCGGGGTTCGGAGCCATATTGATCGTGACGTCGCCGTACTGACCACGACCGCCGGACTGGCGCACGAACTTGGCCTTGACCTTGAGCGCCTCCTGGCGAATCGTCTCGCGGTAGGCGACCTGCGGCTTGCCGATCGTCGCCTCGACGTTGAACTCGCGCATCATGCGGTCGACGAGGACCTCGAGGTGCAGCTCGCCCATGCCGGCAATGATCGTCTGACCGGTCTCTTCGTCGGAGTGGATGCGGAAAGTCGGATCCTCCTGGCCCAGCGCCTGAAGCGCCGTACCCATCTTCTCCTGGTCGGATTTGGTCTTCGGCTCGATCGCGACCGAGATCACCGGCTCGGGGAAATCCATCTTCTCGAGCACGATCGGGTGGTTCGGCTCGCAGAAGGTGTCTCCGGTGGTGGCCTCTTTGGCGCCGACGGCGGCGGCGATGTCACCGGCGTAGACGACATCGACGTCTTCGCGGTCGTTTGCGTGCATCATCAGGATGCGGCCGAGACGCTCGGTCTTGCCGGTCGTGGCGTTGAGTATTTTACTGCCGGCCGTCAGCGTGCCTGAGTAGACGCGGAAGAAGACGAGCTTGCCGACGAACGGGTCGGTCGCGATCTTGAAGGCGAGCGCCGCGAACGGCGCGTCGTCGGACGCCTCACGCGAGTCTTCGTCGTCGGTCTTGGGGTGATGGCCGACGATCGGCGGTACCTCCAGCGGCGACGGCAGGTAGTCGATCACCGCGTCGAGCAGCGGCTGGACGCCCTTGTTCTTGAAGCTTGAGCCGCAGAGCACCGGGGTCATCGACATGTCGAGTGTGGCCTTGCGAATGGCGGCCTTGACGCGGGCGACGTCGAGTGTTTCGTCGGCGAGGTAGGACTCGAGCAACTCGTCGTCGTACTCGGCGATCGCTTCGATCAGGTGGGTGCGCGCTTCGTGGGCGGCGTCGGCGAGATCGGCGGGGATCTCGACGTGTTCGAACTCCTTGCCGATGTCGTCCTTGTAGATGATCGCGTCCTCGGCGACGAGGTCGATGATGCCGGCGAAGTCGCCTTCGGAGCCGATCGGAAGCTGGATCGGGATCGCGTTGGCGCCGAGGCGCTCGATCATCGTGCGGACGCTCATCTCGAAGCTGGCGCCGGTGCGGTCCATCTTGTTGACGTAGGCGATGCGCGGCACCTTGTAGGTGTCGGCCTGACGCCACACGGTTTCGGACTGCGGCTCGACGCCGGCGACCGAGTCGAAGACGGCTACGGCGCCGTCGAGCACGCGCAGTGAGCGTTCGACCTCGACGGTGAAGTCGACGTGGCCGGGCGTGTCGATGATGTTGATCCGGTGGTCGGCCCAGAAAGCGGTGGTGGCGGCGGAGGTGATTGTGATTCCGCGTTCTTGCTCCTGCTCCATCCAGTCCATCACGGCGGCGCCCTCGTGGACCTCGCCGATCTTGTGCGTGCGGCCGGTGTAGTACAGAATGCGCTCGGTCGTCGTCGTCTTACCGGCGTCGATGTGAGCCATGATCCCGATGTTGCGGGTTTTTTCTAGGGAAACTTTGCGTGGCATGGCAGGGCGATTCGTGACTTCCGGTTTAGGTCTCTGATCGATGGGGGTCTGCGGTCTGGGGCCGTACGGTTCCGGTCGTTATCCGAAGTGACTTTTGGGCACAAAAAAGGGCCCTCACAGGACCCGCGAAAGGTCGCTCAGCGACCTCGCCCTGCTGTAAGTCCCGCTATGTGGTCGAATTTCTCGTCATCTGATGACTTGGACCACCCGCTCCCGTCTGGAGGCTTTCCCAGACCAAAAGCGGCGGCAGACATCACGGTCGCGCAGGTGTTTCTGCCCGACCGCGAAGTCGGCGGCGATGATAGCAGGGGGACTGGGCCTGGGCCGTGCGCCGCAGGCCCGCGGAGGCGCCGCGGCGACCGTCGCAAGCCGTGCCGGCGGCGGGCGAAACAACCGGGAGCGATTTTGCCGCGCGGCGGACGACGACACGGCGCCGGGCTTATCCCATCGGACGGGGCCTTACAGCGACACGACGCCGGACCTATCGGGGTGCCGGGGCCGTCGGGACCGGAATGGCGCTCGACGGAGACATCTGCCCACGGTCGGGCCACGTGGAGATCGCCGGCGACTTAAACGCGTCGTCGATCGACCGCTTGATCGCCGCGTAGCGGTAGCCGCCGCCGACGGTGACCGTGTAGACCTCGCGCGACGAGTCGAAGTCGATCTCGGTGACGGTGACGCCGTCGGCCGGATTCAGTTTCTCAACCGAGGACTCGCCGTTGACGCGGTACCTGATCGCGGCGCCGGCGTTGATCGGCTCGGCGCTGAGGTTGAGTTTCTCCCGGCCGGGGGCGATCGGGTTCTCACGGCTGACTTTGAGCTCTATGTCGTGACCATCCGCCGTGATCTTGGCCGAGAGGTCGAGTTCGTCGAGCAGCTTGTCCACCGACCGCTTGGAGAAGTTGATGTTGACGCGGTAGCGGTCTTCGCCGATCGAGAAAGAGCTGTCCTCGAAGTCAACCCGCCTACCGTCGGCCTCGACGGCTCCAATCACCAGCGTGAACGAACCGATCTTTTTGAGCTCGTCGTAGAGGTCCTCGACATCGGACTTGATCGAATTCCGGTCCGGCGGCTTGGAGGAGCCCGAGAATGAGCCGTCGGCCCGGCGGTCGGCCGAACCGTCGGGAGCGCGGATCGTGCCGATACGCAAGACCACCGATGCGACCTGCGGACCGCCGGTCAAGCCCACGAACGCGTTGTTGCCCGTTGTCGTCAGCTTGACGTCGCCGAGTTTGACGCCGGCCTCGCGGGCGATGTCGTCGAGCGCCTTCTGGATCGCATCGTGTGACCGCGACTTCGCCTGGGCCGGATAGACGACGAACCCGCCGACGAGCGCGATCACGCCGAGAGCGGCGAGCATGCCCAATATCGATGTCCTGCCCATACGACCGGTTTCCAGATTACCGGCGGGCGGGTCCGGCAGACCGAACCGGGTCGAACAAACGTTGTGCGGCGTCGGGTCCGCCGAACGCGGGCCCGGGGCAGCCCGCACGAGCCGCTCGGCGCCACCGGCTAGGCGCCGTAGACGTCGATCCAGTCGCGCAGAACGCGGAAGCCGGCGCGCGGTTTTCCGCTCGGGCCGACCAGGCCGGAGTCCCAGCGGTAATTACGCCTAGATTTGCCGTGATCGGACCCGTACCAGGAGTACAGGTAGACACGCCTGATGCGGCTCGACTTGCGCGCGAGCTTCAGGGTCTTGCTGACCGCCGACGCGGCGCGGCGCTCGCTGTACTTGTATTTGTTTTTGAAGGCGACGAGACCGCCGACCTCGGTCATCCAAACCTGGCCTTTGACCGCCGCCAGCAACCTGCGCGTCGAACTCTGCTTCCAGGTGATCCTGTTGTTGGTGTCGACGTAGCTGTGCAGCCCCCAGATGCGGGCCGAGCCGCCGGCGTAGCGCTTGAAGGATGCCAGCCACGGCAACATGTTCTTTTGGTCGAGCACGTCGGCGGCGACGATTTTGCAGCCCCGGCAGAGCTCGCGCACGACCCCGTAGTACTGGGCGGCGCGCCGGGGATTGCGCGCGGTCGGCTGCGAGTGGTGGTTGGCTTCGTTCCACGGCGAGATAGACCGGACGCGCGGGAAGTTGCGGCGCAGGTACGAGATCGAGTAACGAAACTCGCCGACCGACGGCAGCTTGTTCGGCCGTTCGTTGGAGCGCTGGAGCGCGATCAGCGGCTCGATGCCCAGCGCCTCGGCGCCGGCGAGCCACTGGCGCAGGTGATCGAGCTCGAACTCTGACTTATGAAAATCGTAAGGGATGATCTTGCGCGAGATCCTGGTGCCGAGCGCCTGAAAATTTGGATCCTGGAACATCGCCGGACCGTTGTCGCCGACGCCGACGGTCGGTGTCGCGCGAGCGGTCGGCGCGAGCGTGGCGAGGCCGGCGGCGAGCACGACCAGCATGATCGCCGCGCGCACGATGTTTCTGTTCAGAGTGATAAGCATTGATCGAACCTTCTGTGTTTAGAACCTGAGCTGCACCTGCGTTCCATAAAGAACCTGACCTGCCGCGGAGTTGCGGCCGGCCCTGCCGATGCCGTGGTTTTCGGCGACCGGCGGCGGAAATTCAAGTGCCGGCAAATCGGTGTTTGCGGGCAGCCGGGACTCAAACGAGGTTGACGAGAACCCAGGCGCGGCGCCCGCCGCCGCCATGCCGCTACCAGCGGTAGTGCGAGAAGGCTTTGTTGGCCTGTGCCATGCGGAAGATGTCTTCCTTTTTTTTGTAGGCACCGCCGGCATCCTGTTGGGCGTCGATCAGTTCGTAGGCGAGACGTTCGGCCATCGACTTCTCGCGACGGTTGCGCGAGGCCTCGATCAGCCAGCGAATCGCGAGCGTCCGGGCGCGGCGCTGCGGCACCTCGACGGGCACCTGGTAGCTGGCGCCACCGACGCGGCGAGAGCGGACCTCGAGGTTGGGCGTGAGCGCCTTAACCGACGCTTCGAGCGCCTCGACCGGCGGGTTTCCGGTCTTGGTCGAGAGTGTGTCGAGCGCGCTGTAGACGATCTTCTCGGCCGTGCTCTTTTTGCCGTCGAGCATCACCTTGTTGATCAGCTGGGCGACGAGGCGGCTGTTGTGCACGCCATCGGGCTGAATCTCACGAATTGTTGCGGCATTGCGACGAGGCATCTTGAAAACTCTCTGCTCTGAAAGGTGGAGGTGAGCGGGCCGGCTAGCTGATCTTCACGCCGTAGCGCGAGCGGGCCTGCTTGCGGTCTGAAACGCCCGAGGTGTCGAGCGTGCCGCGAATGATCTTGTAACGAACACCCGGCAAGTCCTTGACTCGGCCACCGCGAACGAGAACAACGGAGTGCTCCTGGAGGTTGTGACCTTCGCCGGGAATGTATGCCGTGACTTCCATCTGGTTCGTGAGGCGCACACGAGCGACCTTGCGAAGTGCCGAGTTCGGCTTCTTCGGGGTGGTCGTGTAGACACGCGTGCAGACACCGCGACGCTGAGGCGCGACCTGCTTGGCGTGTCCACCCTTCATGTTCTTGAGACCAGGGGTGGATACTTTCTTCTTGGGCTTTTTGCGGCCCTTGCGGACTAGCTGATTGATGCTTGGCATACGACGGCGGATGGTAGCAATGCCGCATCGGAGTGGGCCGGACGGCCGCTGACGAGCGCCCGGGAATCGTGGCGCGGTCCCGCTTGGGACGCGTCGGGGATGAGTCTCCTAGGCCGGCTGCGCGCCGGCGACGACGCGCGTGGGCGCCGGCACCAACACGGCGGCCGCGCAGACCAGCGCGAAGCCGAAGAACTGCAGGACCATGCCGACCGCGCCACTGGGCATCGGGTCGTTGAAGACGACGATGCCGCCGGCGATCTGGATCAGGTTCGCGGTCACACCGATCATCGTGATCACCGGGACCGCCTCTCCGATCTGAAGTCCCCGGGCGACGGAGTAGAAGGAGACGACGGCCATGACCAGCGCAAGCGCGAGCCACGGGGAAAGCAGAGCGTTTGCGACGCCGGACGCGTCGGCGATGTTGGTCATCGCTTTGATCGCAATGTCGGAGACGCCGATCAGCACACCGGATGCGGCGCCGAGCATGATTCCGTGGTGCTGGACACCGGCGCCGAGGCGCGGACCGGCCAGCAACCCGAGACCGATGATCAGCGCGGCGGCCTCGAAGGCGATCAGCGCGGCGAGCGAGAAACTGTTTTCGCCACCGTGCGGCAGCGTAACCGCAAGCAGCATCAGGCCGACCGCGGTAAGAATGACTCCGATCCACTGACGGCCGCCGAGCTTGTATCCGAAGACCCGCTCGGCGAGGACGGCGAGAAAGACGAGCCCACCCGAGATCACCGACTGGACGATCGAGATCGGCGCCAGCCACAGCGCGGCGACGTGCAGGGCGAAGGCGACGGCGGCGACGGCGTACCCGGCGACGAAGGCCGGCGAACGGAACAGCGCCGCTGCGCTCTTGAGCGGGTGGCGTATGTCGACCGCCGGCGCGGCGCAGGCACCACGGTGCTTGAGCAGGAACCCGAGGTTCGTGACGAAGGCGCAGAGGAGCGCGAGTGTTATGCCTAGTTGGAGACCCATCCGTGAAAAAGTTGAAACCCTGAAGGCTTCGTTGCGCGTCAGCCGGTCCGCTGCTTGCTTCCCTCGGCGCTCCTGGAGGTATCGAACGATCGGAGCGCGTTCTTGATAGCCGGGGACTCGAGATACACCAAATCGGGGTGAGTGGTCGCGACTGCGATCCAAACTCTAGATCAGCCCGCGACGCAGTCGTGTTTAATTTGTGTTGTTCGGTGGCCCTGTCGCCCAGGTATGAAAGACGCCAGCAAATTCTCGCGCCCACTCCTCTTCGTCGATGTTGACGGGGTGATCAGTACCTACGGATTCGCTGCAAACCGCGAGGTTCCTAGTGGAACGCGGCCGATCGGCGGCGCGGCGATCGATGGCGGCGGAACGTTTCACAACGTCGAAGGGGTCATTCACCACATCGGGCACGGGATGTCGGCGCGGATGCTCTCCGTGCTGCCGCACTTTGAGGCCGTCTGGGCGACCGGCTGGGGGTCACGCGCCAACGACCATCTAGTACATCTGCTTAGCCTGCCCGAGCAATTGGAGGTCGTGGAGTTCGCTGTGGCGCCGAGTTCGGACGGCAGCGGCCACTGGAAGTTGGATGCGCTGACGGCCAGGGCGGCCGGACGGGCGGCGGCGTGGATCGACGACGGGTTCAACGACGCCTGTTTTGAGTGGGCGGCAGAGCGCGTCGATCCGACACTGCTGATCGGCACCGATCCGGCCGTCGGGTGGACGGATTCGCACGTGGACGAGCTGATTGCGTGGGCGGACGCGCTCGCACGCTAGCGCTGTGGACATCCCGCCCCGCCGGGCGCGCGCGGGCCAGGAGTCCGTGCGCCGCGGAGTGAGGGCCGGCGCAAGCGGGCCGCGGGCCAGCGGCATTTTGTTAGCGTTTTCGCTAACATCGATACGTGGGCGCTTTCAGTCAAACATCTTCCGATTTAGTCCGCGAGATCCGCGAGACGAGCGGCCTGCGACAGGCCGAGCTTGCTCGCCGCGCGGGCATGCCGCGCTCGGTTTTGAGCGCTTACGAGAGTGGAGCCCGGCAACCTGGTGTCGATGCCTTGGCGCGAATCGCCGCCGCCGGTGGATACCGGTTGCAGCTCTCCCCGCGTGATGAGCCCGTCGATCCCGTTCGCGCCGGGCGGATCCTCGAGCAAGTGCTCGAACTCGCCGAGGCTCTGCCGTATAAGGCCAAGCGCACGCTCGATTTCCCGAGGCTGACCGAGCGCTTCTCGTGACCACCCTCATTGAGAAGCTGCACTCGGTGCACGACTCGCTGACCGCCGCCGGCCTCCCCCACGCCTTCGGTGGAGCCATCGCTCTGGCCTACTGCACCGAGGAGCCGCGTGGAACACGCGATCTTGACGTGAACATATTTGTCGACCGGGTCCGAGCCGAGGTGGCGTTGGATGCGTTGCCGGAGCAGGTGAAGGTGTCCCGCGCGGACACCAAGCGCGTATTGCACGACGGCCAGGCGCGGGTGTGGTGGGACGATACGCCGGTGGACGTGTTTCTGAACAATCTGCCGCTTCACGACCGCGTGGCTCGCGACATCCGCTGGCGGCCGCTGGCCGGGCGCGATATTCCGGTTCTGGACTGCACGTCGCTCGCGCTGTTCAAAGCGTTGTTCAATCGCACAAAGGATTGGGCGGATCTCGAAGCGATCGCCGAGGCAAGTCCGGGTGATATCGAGAACGCCGCGGAGTGGCTGGCGGAGCTGGACGCCGAGGATCAGGCGATCGGGCGGTTGCGGGGGTTGGCCGGCGGGTGATCGAGCCGGTGCGACCGGCCGAGTCGGAACGGGTTCGAGACCGGATTTTGCTTTTACCGCCAGGCGGTGACGACGTATTACGGCGCCCAATTAACGAGGCCGCGCCTGATCGCCCAATCTTCGTACAGCATGTAGAGATATCGCGGCGGTCGCGAAAAGTCGAGATAGCCCGCGCCCAGCCATCGCGGCGGCTCGTGTTTTGTCGATGCCGTCCATTCCCGGCTTCGTCTGATCGGGAGATCGAGTCGTCGACCCACCGGCATTTGGCGGTCGGCGAGCCCCCGCGATGTTCAACCACCTAGCCGTGCTTGAGCAGGTAATCGATGTAGAACGGGCGCAAGGTCTCGGCGAGCTCGCCCTCGTCCGCCTTGAAGATGTCGCGCACGAGCGAACCAACGTGAAAGATGTCGGCGCTGCTCTGGTCGAGGTTGCCGGCGGCGGCCTCGGCGGCCGGCAGTGCCTCGATCAGGTTGAGCAGGAACTTCACGTCGAGATGCTTCTCGGCGTGACTGACAGCCCGATCATGAAGTTCCCGGGAGTCGAGGGCGTCGAGTTCTTTGAACGTGGTCACCGGGCGAGCACTCTAGCCCCTGCACAGGCGGTCGGCGACCGATCGTCGCCCGACGTTCACAGAATTGTCTCAACTTGTTACCCGTGTTGCTCCTAATGTTTTGGCGATGGGGATCGAAGCCCTGCTCGGCAAACAGTGGTATTACACACGGCTCGCCCACCGGCTCGCCGGACTCGGATCGGGAACGCGCTCGGTGACGATGCTCGCGGCGCTGAGCGTTTTCATCCTGATCAAGGGCCACAGTCCGTGGCGGGACCGGCCGTGGAAGCTGAACATCCACGTCGGTGGGCGCGCGTTCGACGTGTGGCTGGCAACCCGGACCGAGCTCGAGGTTGTCCGCGAGATCTTTCTCGAACATGAGTACGCGATCGCCGGTGACCGGCGTCCGATGACGATCCTCGACCTCGGCGCCCATATCGGGCTGGCGAGCATCTACATGACGACCCGCTTCCCGAACGCGCGGATCATCGCGATCGAGGCCGATCCTCAGTTGATCCCGAGACTTAAGGCAAATGTGCACGGACTCCCGGTCGAGGTCATTCACGCCGCGGTGTCACGGCGAGGCGGAAAACGGAATTTCTATCGCGGCGATGAAACCTGGTCGAATTCCATCGAACCAACTCGTCACGGACAGCAGGTGGTCGAGGTGCCGGCGATCACGGTCGATCAGATCCTCGATCGCTGCGGGGTCGATCGCGTCGATCTGATGAAGATCGACGTCGAGGGGGCCGAATGGGAGGTATTTGCCGGCGGCGTGCCCAGTCGCGTTGACGCGGTGATCGGTGAGGTGCATCGAAACGGCGGGCGGGCGCCGGGCGAACTACTAGACCAGCTCGCGCCGGCGATGCGTGTCTCAACCCGTCGAACGGGCGCCAACCGGGTGACGTTTGTCGCGCAACGCTGCGCCGACGCGGGGGGCTGCGTCTGCGGCTGGTTGCCGCAGTCGCCGCCGGCACAAGCCCGCTCGGAGGCCGCATGATTTCCGCCAGGGCGATGCAGATTCGCCCGGCCCGGGGTCTTGTCGCTCGGGGGAACGCATCGGCCGTCGCGGCGCTGTAGGCCGACGCCGCGCGTTGTCCCAAGCGGTTCCTTCTCCGTATCCGGCGTACCGAGAGGCTCCATCTCGGTACCCGGGTTCGGGTACAGAGGAGGAACCTCTCGGTCGTTTTTTGTCTGGGATTAGGTGGCGCTGGGCTCGCTCAGGCGGGCGAGCTCGGCTTCGAGACCCTCGCCGGTCAGAGCGCCGAGTCCGCCGTCGCCGTCGCCGAGGGCGGTCAGCTCTTCGGCTGTTAGGCGGCCGAAGTCGAGGTCGCCCGGCGCCGGCAGCGGCTCCGTGGGCTCGATCTCGATCGTGCGGTAGCGCTTGAGGCCGGTCGCGGCCGGGATCAGCTTGCCGATGATCACGTTCTCCTTCAGGCCGAGCAGACGATCGGTCTTGCGCTCGAGCGCGGCGTCGGTGAGAACCTTGGTGGTCTCCTGGAACGACGCGGCCGAGAGGAACGACTCGGTCGCCAGCGATGCCTTGGTGATCCCGAGAATCACCTCTTCGAACATGGCCTGTTCCTTCTTGGCCTTCTTGAGGTCCTTGTTGAGCGCCTCGAGTTCGTACATCTCGGAGTACTGGCCGGGCAGCAGGTCGGAATCGCCCTTCTGCGCGATCTTCACCTTTTTCATCATTTGCCTGACGATGATCTCGATGTGCTTGTCGTTGATATCGACGCCCTGCGACTTGTAGACCTTCTGGACCTCGGCGACGAGGTAGACCTCGGTCGCCGTGCGGCCGCTGATACGCAGTAGGTCGTGGGGCCAGATCGACCCTTCGTTGAGCTGGCGGCCGGCCTCGACCTTCTCGTTGTGCTCGACGAACAAACGCGTGCGGCGCGGGAACGAGTAGGGGTGCTCCTCGCCGCCCTCGTCGGTGATCGTGACCTTGCGGGTTTTTTCGCCATCCTCGATCGTGACCTTGCCGGCCTGCTCGGCGAGGATCGCAAGACCCTTCGGCTTGCGAGCCTCGAACAACTCGACGATTCGCGGCAGACCGTGGGTGATGTCAGCGCCGGCGACACCACCGGTGTGGAACGTACGCATCGTCAGCTGGGTACCGGGCTCGCCGATCGACTGGGCGGCGATGATGCCGACCGCGTCGCCGATCTCGGAAAGCTGGCCGGTCGCCAGCGACGCGCCGAAGCAGCGCTGGCAGATGCCGGTCGCCGCGCGGCACTTGAGCACCGAGCGCAGGCGCACCTTGCCGTCGGGCTCGTCGGCGAACGTCTCTTCGGCGTCGGCGAGGTGCTCGATCGTGATCATTTCCTTGGTCGTGCAGATCACCCGGCCGCGCTTGGTGACCCAGTCGACCGACGGGAAGCGGCCGACAATGATGTCGTTGATCTTGCCGTCACGCCAGATCTCGACCTCGACGTCCTCCTTGGTCTTGCAGTCGGCTTCGCGAATGATCACGTCCTGCGAGACGTCGACCAGACGGCGGGTCAGATAGCCCGAGTCGGCGGTGCGCAGAGCGGTGTCGGCGAGCCCCTTGCGGGCGCCGTGAGTGGAGATGAAGTACTCCTGAACGGTCAGCCCTTCGACGAAGTTCGCCTTGATCGGGCGCTCGATGATCTCGCCCTTCGGATTGGCCATCAGGCCGCGCATCCCGGCCAGCTGGCGAATCTGCTTGAACGATCCGCGCGCACCGGAGTTGGCCATCATGAAGATCGGGTTCAGTTCGTGGAGGTTGTCCTCCATCGCCTGCCCGACCTCCTCGGTCGCGGCGGTCCACTGAGCGACGATCAGGTCGTGACGCTCCTCTTGCGAGATCAGGCCGGTGTCGTACTGGTCGCGGATCTCGGCAACGAGTTTGTCGTACTTCTCGAGGATCTCGGCTTTTTTCGGCGGGATCACGATGTCGTTCTTGGATACGGTGATTCCAGCGCGCGTGGCGTACGTGAAACCAAGGTCCTTGAACGCGTCGAGCACGATCGCAATCGCCGACGCGCCGTGCTTGTGGATCAGCTTGCCGATCGCGGCGTTGATGTCCTTCTTGCGCATCGAGGAGTTGACGAACTCGTACTCCTTGGGGTCGAAGTCGTCGCCAAGGGTCTCTTCGAGCGCACGTTCGATCGTCTCGTTGAAGATGATCCGGCCGACCGTCGTGAGCAGGTGGTCGTCGGTGCCGGGACGGCGATATTCGGCGAGGTCCTGCAGCTTGACGGCGCCGTGCTCGTAGGCGAGCTCGGCCTCCTGGGCGGTGCGGTAGACGTGCGGCTTGAGTTTGCTCTTGCCGGCCTTGATCTCCTCTTCCATCTTCGCGAGCTCTTCGTCGCCGGGGCCGTAGGTCAGGTAGTAGGTACCCAAGACCATGTCCTGCGACGGCGTCGCCAGTGGCTGGCCGGTCGCCGGCGAGAGGATGTTGTTGCTCGAGAGCATCAACAGGCGGCACTCGGCCTGCGCCTCCGCCGAAAGCGGCAGGTGCACGGCCATCTGGTCGCCGTCGAAGTCGGCGTTGAAGGCGTGGCAGACCAGCGGGTGAACCTGAATCGCCTTGCCCTCGACGAGCTTGGGCTCGAACGCCTGGATTCCAAGACGGTGCAGCGTCGGCGCGCGGTTGAGCAGCACCGGATGCTCGTGGATGACCTCTTCGAGCACGTCCCAGACCTCGGGCACGCCGCTTTCGACCATCTTCTTGGCCGCCTTGATGTTCTGGACGACCTTGCGCTCGACCAGGCGGGCCATGATGAACGGCTTGAACAGCTCGAGCGCCATGATCTTCGGCAGGCCGCACTGGTGCAGGCGCAGGTACGGGCCGGACACGATCACCGAACGGCCGGAGTAGTCGACACGCTTACCGAGCAGGTTCTGACGAAAACGACCCTGCTTGCCCTTGAGCATGTCGCTCAAAGACTTCAGCGCGCGATTGCCGGGTCCGGTGACCGGGCGGCCGCGGCGGCCGTTGTCGAACAGGGCGTCGACGGCCTCCTGCAGCATCCGCTTCTCGTTGTTGACGATGATCTCCGGCGCGCCGAGGTCCAACAGCCGCTTGAGGCGGTTGTTGCGGTTGATCACACGGCGGTAGAGGTCGTTGAGGTCGGACGTGGCGAAACGGCCGCCGTCGAGCTGGACCATCGGGCGCAACTCCGGCGGGATAACCGGCACCGCCTCGAGGATCATGTCGGTCGGACTGTTCTCGCTGTTGAGGAAGGCGCTGACGACCTTGAGTCGCTTGACCGACCGTGCCTGCTTCTGACCCTTGGCGGTCTTGACCTCGATGTCGAGCTTTTCGGCCTCGAGCTCGAGGTCGACCTGGTCGAGCAGGTCACGCACCGCGTCGGCACCCATGCCGCCGCGGAAGTACTCGCCGAAGCCGTAAGGGCTGCCGAAGCGTTCGCGCAGCTCGCGAAAAAGCGACTCGTCGGGCACGATGTCGCGGACCTGCATCTCGGTGAAAAGCTCCCACGTGCGCTGCATGCGGTCGATCGAGGCGTCCATGTAGGCCTCGGTGTCGGTGACGTCGCTCTCGCAGTTGCGGCGGATCTCCTTGATCGCCTTGTCGCGCTCATCGGCCTTCATGCGCTTGGGGCTGGTTTCGAGCGCGTCGGCCCAGAGGTGATCGTCGGGTGCGAAGTCGGTCTGCTTGCCGGTCTCAAAGAACTCAACGCGGCGGTCGCGGGACTCTTCGAGCTCCTGGACCATCTGCTGCTTCTCGGCGGTCAGGCCGTCGATGTACTTCTGGACTTCCTTTTCGAGCTTGCCGAGGTCCTTCTGGCGGGCGTCTTCGTCGATGAAGGTGACGATCGACGCGGCGAAGTAGAGAACCTTTTCGAGGTCCTTGGGCGCCATGTCGAGCAGGTAGCCGATCCGGCTCGGAACGCCCTTGAAGAACCAGATGTGACTGACCGGAGCGGCCAGGTCGATGTGGCCCATGCGCTCGCGGCGCACCTTCGAACGCGTGACTTCGACGCCGCAGCGCTCGCAGACGATGCCCTTGTATCGGACACGCTTGTATTTACCGCAGTAGCACTCCCAGTCCTTGGTCGGGCCGAAGATGCGCTCGCAGAACAGGCCGTCCTTCTCGGGCTTGAGCGTGCGGTAGTTGATCGTCTCCGGCTTGATGACCTCGCCGTGACTCCACGAGCGGATCTGCTTGCTGTTGGCCAAGCCGATGTTGATTGTGTCGAACTCGTTGATGTCGATCATGTGATCTCTCTTTGCTTTCTGGAAATGGCCTGGCCGGCTACTCGGTGTCGTTGACGATTTCGCCGGTCGAAATATCCTCGATCAGCGGTTCTTCGGTGGCGATCGGCGGGGATTGCTCGATCAGATCCGCGTCGCCTTCGGCGGCCGCGGCCTGAGCCTCGTCGGTCTCGGGAGCGCGAACGCCCGAGAGGTCGATGCCGAGCTCCTCGGCGGCGCGTAGCAGATCGTCCTCTTCCTCTTGGATCTCGACGTCGCCACCGCCCTCGGAGCGCACCTGGACGTCGAGGCCCAGAGACTGCATCTCCTTGAGCAGAACCTTGAACGACTCGGGAACCGACGGCTCGGGAATGTTCTCGCCCTTGACGATCGACTCGTATGCCTTGACGCGACCGATCGTGTCGTCGGACTTGATCGTGAGCATCTCCTGGAGGGTGTAGGCGGCGCCGTGCGCCTCTAGCGCCCAGACCTCCATCTCGCCGAAACGCTGTCCGCCGAACTGGGCCTTACCACCCAGCGGCTGTTGCGTGACCAGCGAGTACGGGCCGGTCGAACGAGCGTGGATCTTGTCGTCGACGAGGTGGAGCAGCTTGAGGATGTACATGTAACCGATCGTCACGCGCTCCTCGAACTTCTCGCCGGTGCGTCCGTTGAAGAGCTGCACCTTGCCGGCGCTGCGACGGCCCTCGATCTCCTTTGGATCGATGCCGAAGTCGACACCGCGGGACTCGTGCTTCTTGGCCCAGCCGACGAGCGCGGCGTCGACGTCCTTGAGCGTCGCACCGTCGAACACCGGCGTCGCGATGTGCGTACGCGGGTCGGGCTCGCCGTTGGCGAGCTTGTTCTGCGGACGCTCGGGGTCGTCATACCAGCCCTCGGCGGCGGCCCAGCCGATGTGAGTCTCGAGTACCTGGCCGACGTTCATTCGGCTTGGGACGCCCAGCGGGTTGAGAATCACGTCTACCGGCGTGCCGTCCTCCAGGTGCGGCATGTCCTCTTGGGGGACGATCTTCGAGATCACGCCCTTGTTGCCGTGGCGCCCGGCGAGCTTGTCGCCCTCGGCGATCTTGCGCTTGGTCGCGACGTAGACGCGGACAAGCTCGTTGACACCGGGCGAGAGATCGTCTCCGGCCTCGCGGCTGAAGGTCTTTACGTCGATCACGACGCCGCCCTCGCCGTGCGGGACCTTGAGCGACGTGTCGCGGACCTCGCGCGCCTTCTCCTTGAAGATCGCGCGGATCAGCTTCTCCTCGGCCGTCAGCTCGGTTTCGCCCTTCGGCGTGACCTTGCCGACGAGCAGGTCGCCGCTCTTGACTTCGGCGCCGACGCGGACGACTCCGCGGTCGTCGAGGTTGCGCAGCGACTCCTCGGAACGGTTGGGGATGTCGCGGGTGATCTCCTCGTCGCCGAGCTTGGTCGTACGGGCGTCGACCTCGTACTCCTCGATGTGAATCGAGGTGAGGACATCATCCTTGACGATGCGCTCGGAGAGGATGATCGCGTCCTCGAAGTTGTAACCCTCCCAGGACATGAACGCGACCAACAGGTTCTTACCGAGGGCCATCTCGCCCTGATCGGTGGAGGAACCATCGGCCAGCAACTGGCCCTTGACGACCTTGTCGCCGACGAACACGCGCGGCTTCTGGTGGATCAGCGTGCCCTGGTTGGAGCGCATGAACTTGAGCGCCGGGTACTCGCGCTTCTTGGAGCCGCTGGCGATGATGATCTTCTCGGCGTCGACGTACTCCACGACACCGTCGGCCTCGGCGACGATCACGTCGCCCGAGTCCATCGCCGCGCGGTACTCCATACCGGTACCGACCAGCGGAGCCTCGGGGATCAGCAGCGGCACCGCCTGACGCTGCATGTTGCTGCCCATCAGCGCGCGGTTGGCGTCGTCGTGCTCCAGGAACGGGATCATGCCGGTTGAAACGGACCAGATCTGCTCCGGGGAAACGTCCATCAGGTCGATCTGCTTGGGCGGAACGGTGACGTAGTCGCCCTCGAACCGGCAGGCGATGTCGCCCTTGAACCTGTTGGTTTTGGGATCGATCTCGGCGTTGGCCTGTGCGATCGTCTTGTCCATCTCCTCGTTGGCGTCGAGGTGGACGATCTCGTCGGTGACGGCGCCGTCCTTGACTACGCGGTAAGGGGTCGTGACGAAGCCGTGCTCGCTGACCGAAGCGTGCGAGGACAGCGAGCCGATCAGGCCGATGTTCGGGCCTTCCGGGGTCTCGATCGGGCACATGCGGCCGTAGTGGGTCGGGTGCACGTCGCGAACCTCGATCGGAGCGCGCTCACGAGTCAGTCCCCCCTGCCCGAGCGCCGACAGACGGCGGCGATGGGTGAGGCCCGACAGCGAGTTGGTCTGGTCCATGAACTGCGAGAGCTGCGACGAGCCGAAGAACTCCTTCAGCGCGGCGACGACGGGTCGGATGTTGATGATCGTCTGCGGCGTGATCGTGTCGGCGTCTTCGGTCGTCAGCTTCTCGCGTACGGTGCGCTCCATGCGGTAGAGACCCATGCGGAAGTAGTCCTGAATCAGTTCGCCGACGGTGCGCAGGCGGCGGTTGCCGAAGTGTTCGTACTCGTCGAGCCGGGCCTGAATCGGCTCGCGCGGGTAGGTCTGCGCCTCCGCGGCGTAGTCCTTGATCTCGAGATCCTCCGGGATGCCCATTGTGCGCGGAAGATCGACGAGTTCCTTGATCAGGGCGACGATGTCGGCGCGAGTCAGCTGGCGCTGGTCGAGCGGCTCATCGAGGCTGAGACGCTTGTTGAGCTTGTAGCGGCCGACGCGCGTGAGGTCGTAGCGCTTGGGGTCGAAGAACAGGCTTTCGAGCAGGTTGCGCGCGTTGTCGAGCGATGGCGGCTCGCCCGGGCGCTGCTTCTTGAACAGCTCGATCAACGATCCCTCGTGCGAAAGCAGGCCCTCGGCGTCGGCCTCGAGCGTGTGGCGGATGTAGAGCGAGTTGTCGAACATCTTGAGAATCTCGTCGTGGTCGACGAAGCCGAGGGCGCGCAGCAGGACCGTGACCGGAAGCTTGCGCTTGCGGTCGATGCGGGCGTAGACGCGACCCTTCTTGTCGATCTCGATCTCGAGCCAGGAACCGCGCGACGGCATCAGATTGGCGACGAAGACCTGCTTTTCACGGTCCTTGGGCTCCATCAGGTAGGCGCCGGGCGAGCGCTGGAGCTGGGTGACGACGACTCGCTCGGTGCCGTTGATGATGAACGTGCCGCGCTCGGTCATCCAGGGAAAGTCGCCCATAAAGACGGACTGCTCGCGGATCTCGCCGGTCTCGAGGTTCTGGAAGGCGACCGTGACGCTCAGCGGGCGCGAGTAAGTCAGGTCTTTCTCGCGGCACTCGGCGACCGTGTGGACGGGCTCTTCGAACTTGATGTCGCCGAAGACGACTCCGAGATTGCCGGTGTAATCCTGAATCGGTGAGACGTCGTTGATCGTCTCGCGCAGTCCGCCCTTTTTGGGCTCTACCAGCCAGTCAAACGACTGCTTCTGAATGTCGACGAGGTTTGGGACGTCAAGCTTTTTGTCGAGGCGCGCGAATGTGCGGCGCTGACGAGGGGCGACAGCGGTTGCCAAGGTGGCAGCTCCTTCTGGTTGGCTCGCGAATGGATACAGGATGCAAATACACGAGGGCGCGCATCCTGCTGATTGGGGGCATTGAAGATGGGGTTACGGAGAACCACGCCTGAACCATCACGGACCCCGGCGCCAGCGTTCGGCTGGATCGCACGGCTGCGGTTATAGGACAGGAACGAAGAACTATATCACGGGAGCGGACGGACATGGGTGATGGTGCGGCGGAGACCGCCGCTCGGCAACGCCGCGATCACGGCATCCTCAGACCGCCGCCGACTCGCTTCGATCCGCCGGGAGCGGCCGGCCGAGCCGGCGGGCATTGATCTCCACGCCGTCGTACGAGATTATCCGCGCCGGCGATCCGGCCACCACCGCTCCGGGCGGAACATCCTTGACGACCACCGCGCCGGCGCCGATCACCGCGTCGTCGCCGACCGTGATCGGCCCGACCAAGATCGAACCGACGCCGACGATCACCCGGTCGCCGATCACCTGGAAACGATCGGCGCCGAGCCACGCTTCGGCGGCGAACGAGGCGAGGTGGTAGATCGTCACGTCGCGGCCGATTTTCATCTGCACGTGAACCCCGACACCGAGCGCGTGATGGACCAGCTGACAGTTTGGACCCGGTTGAACCTCGGGCGGCAGAATCGCCTTGAAGACCATGAAGTTAAACGCTTTGAGCAACCGTGCGGTTCGCCGGAACCCGCGCCGGTGAAGCCTACAGCTGAGCATCCAGATTCGCAGCGGGTGCATGATCGTTGCTGCGCTGCCGGCTCAGTGACCGACCGGGGCGACGGGACGCGGTCGGCGCGAACGGCGACCGTGGGCATCACCGAAGCGCCGGCCGAGCTCGACCGCCGTGGCGTCCGCGGTGCTGACGAGTCCGAGCGGCCTGGCCGGAGTTTGATCGATCAGCCGTTTGCACTCGGCGACGTCTGTGCGTGTGTGGCCGGGACGGGCGGCGATGATCGAGGCGTCGGCGTGGCGGGCGATGCGCGCCGCGTCTCCGGCGCGCAGCAGCGCCGGAGCGTCGAGCAAGACGACATCGAATCGCGCGGCGAGCTCGTCGACGACGGTTCCGATCACACCGGTGGCGACGAAGTCGCCGGGGTCGGCCGGAGCGCTTCCGGCCGGCAGTATCCAGAGTCCGCCGATCTGGAGACGGTCGGATGACGCCGGCGATCCCTGACCGTTCTGACCGTTCCCGTTCCCATTCGAGGTCATCAGCGAACCGTCAGCGGGGTCCAGCGGGTTGCGCAACGGGACCACCGCGCAGGCCTGATCGAGAGCAACCTGGCCGATCGCGACCTCGCTGACCCCGTGTCGATCGGCTACCCGAAACAACGAGCTGAGCGACCTGCGCGAGAAATCGAGGTCGACGACCGCCACTTTGCGGCCGGCTCGCGCGAAGCCGACACCGAGGTTCGCGACGAGTTCGGAACGTTCCTCGGCGTCGGTCGGGCTGACGGCGATGATCGTGCGCGCCGGGTTCGCCACCGCCGCGAACTCGACGTTACCGAGGACCCGCCGGTAGGCGTCGGCGATCGTCGAACCCGGGTCTTGGGCCAGCGCGATGCCGCCGGCCGAGCGGTCGGCGGCGGGCGGGATCCGCCCGAGCAGCGGCACGCCGAATGCCGTCGCGAGGTCCTCGCCGCGGGTCAGGCGCGAGTCGAGCGCATCGCGCAACAGCGCGATCGCGATACCGACGATCAGGCCGAGAATCAGGGCGAGCGAGGCGTTGCGCGCCGGCGTCGGCTGAACCTGGTTGGCCGTCGTCGCGCGGCGAACCAGCTGAGAGTTCGACGTCTGCAACGTCTGGAGCGTTCGCAGCTGCTGTTGTTTGTCTTCGAGGTTCTTGTAGAGGTCTGACTTGTCGTCGGAGTCGAGCCGGCGCAGTCGCGCGTTGACCTCGCGCAGCGTTCGGTTGACGGCGGCGGTGTCGAGGCGCGCGCGGAAGTTGGTGTACTGCGCGGCGTACTCATTGGCGATCCGGACAGCCATTTTCGGATCTCGGTCAGTGACGGCAATCACGAGAATGTCTGTCTTGCCGAGCGATGAAACCGTCGTGCCGGCAAGCACCTGATCGGCGCCGCGGTCGGTGAGCTTCAGTCTGGCGATCGTGCGCTCGGCGACCGTCGGGAGTTTCGCCAGTTCGATCTGTGTCTGAGCGAGGCGGTCACGATCAGCCCGCAAATCCGGGTCCGGCGTGTCGGTCAGGCTGTTGGCGAGACTTTGTTGGCTCAGCAGCACCTTTGCTTCGGCGGTGAACAGTTTCTCCTGCGACCGGGACAGCGCGAACGCCGCCGTCGGAAACGCGATCAGGCACAGGAACAACACCAACTTGCGCCGGCGAATGATCGCGACGACGTCGGCCAGCGTGGCCCCGCGCTGGCCTGGGGTGTCAGGTGTCTCGAAGTTGTTCATGGCCTTGCGAAATTCGCCGCGCGAGCCGAGTTGCGCAGCTAAGCGATGCCAGATTCGCAAGCGGCCCGGCCCATTCGGTGAAGATTTGGTTACGAACTGGTAACCGCCGAAGCGGATTTCACATCGCTGTTACCAAACCGGAACAAGAAATCCACATTTGGCCCACCGAACACGTTTAGTTTCGATCGCATCCAACGCACAACTGCGCAAGCAAGGAAAGGTGCATCACGATGCCGGTCAGCTCGGCGGCGCCCCGCAAGACCAGGAGTGAAATTGAAGGCGATCGTCGCGCGACCGCGCAGGCCGTTCCCCGCGCGACAATCGCTCCCGGCGGCGCCGTCTCGCTTTTCGAACCGATTGGCCGGCCGCGTGCCGGGCGCGGCGGCGCGGATGGAGATTCGATCATGCGCCGGTTGCTGGCGGCTGCCGACGCGATCGCGGCGATCGCCGCTCTGGCGGTGACCCTCACGCTGCTCGGTGGCGAGCTTGCCTTTCTGGTCGTGATCGCCGCCGTTATCGTCGTTCCGGTCAACAAGATGCTCGGGCTTTACGATCGCGACGCACACGTGCTCAATAAGACCACTCTCGACGAGCTGCCAAGCCTGGGCAACTCCTCGATGATGCTCGCCGTTGTCGGCGCCGGCGCCTACGACCTAATGGGACCCGGCGACGGAGCGTTTAGCGCCCGTCACCTCGTTCTGCTTGCGGCACTGACCGCGCTCGCCCTTGCGGTCGCTCGGGTGACCGCGCGCGCGGTGGCGCGCCGCTGGGTCGCTGCCGACCGCTGTCTCGTGATCGGCAGCGCCGCCGAGTGTCACGAGTTACGGCGCAAACTCTCTCTAAGCCCGACGGTGAACGCCTCGATCATCGGGAGAGCGCCACTGTCAGCGTGCGGTTCGCCGGGTTTACGTGAGGTCCGTGAAGCGCTCGTGCGATACGAAATCGACCGGGTGATCGTCGTTCCGGATAACCAAGACCCAGATGAGGTTTCGGACGCGATCCGCGCGATCAAAAGCTTCGGCGTCAAGATGAGCGTGGTGCCGCGCCTGCTGGAGGCGATCGGCTCGTCGGTCGAACGCGACGAGATCTGCGGTACCGAGCTAATGGGCGTCAAGGATTTCCGGATGAGCGCGTCGTCACGCCTGATGAAGCGGTCGCTCGACGTCGCGGCGGCGGCACTCGGCCTGACCGTACTCGGGCCATTGCTCGTGGTGACCGCGGTCCTGATCAAGCTCGACTCTCCCGGCCCGGTCTTCTACCGCCAGCGCCGCATTGGACGCGATGGCGACTCCTTCGCGATCGTCAAATTTCGCACGATGGTCGATGGCGCCGACCGTCAGAAAGAAGCGCTGCGAGGGCAAAATGAGACCACGGGCCTGTTCAAGATCGCTGACGATCCGCGCGTGACGCGAGTCGGCCGCGTTCTGCGCCGTACTTCGCTCGACGAGTTGCCGCAGCTGCTCAACGTCCTCAAGGGCGACATGAGCCTCGTCGGGCCGCGACCGCTGGTTCCCGACGAGGACGAGAACATCACGGGCTGGTACCGCCGCCGCTCGCACATCACACCCGGCATCACCGGGGTCTGGCAGCTACACGGTCCCGTGCGGATCCCGCTGCACGAGATGGTCAAGCTCGACTACGCCTATGTCGTCGGTTGGTCGCTGTGGGCGGACCTGAAGATCCTGCTTCGCACCGTCCTGCACGTCGTCGGCCACCGCGGGCTCTAGGCCCGCGGTGGATGAGGTCAACTGTGGCGCAGATGAGCGGCATGAGCCCCGCCGCCCGTGCCGCGGCCGTCGTTTTGCCGGCGATGCCGCGCGGTCTGGGCGATCGTCGCATCGCCCAGACGATCTATAAGCGCTGGCTGGCGGACTCCAGGCGTTCACCGATCACCGGCCGGATCGGCCGCGCAAAGCTTGAATTGGCGCTCGACGACTGGCCCCAGGCGCAGGCGTACCTGCTTCGCAGGTATGACCCGTCGACGGTCGGCTTCATCGTCGACCATCTGTCCGACGATGGAGTGTTCGTCGAGGGCGGCTCGCACGTCGGGCTGATCGCGATGCAGGTCGCCTCCGCACGCCCCAACGCCCAGGTTCACTCGTTCGAGCCACATCCCGTCAAGTTCGAATCGCTGCGACGCAACGCGCAGCGCAACCGTGCTCGCGTCGTGCTCAACAACGTCGGCCTGTCTGACGCACCGGGCGAACTCGCGTACGACGCCGACCGCCACGCCGTCGCCACCGGCGCGAGCGGCATGATCCACGTCACATCGCTTGATCATTATCTCGCGGACCACGCGGTCGACCGCGTGGACGTGATGAAACTCGACATCGAGGGCCACGAGCTCGACGCGTTGATCGGCGCTCGCGAGGCGCTTGAGTCCGGGCGCATAAGAGCGATCACGATGGAGTCGCTCCACGGCGACACGTCCGAGCCGATGGCGTACCTCGAAGAACTCGGATACACGCGGGTCGCGATGCCGGACCCGCGCCCGCGCTGGCTTAGCTCACGCCGCGAGATGCCGATCGAGAACGTCGGCTACGTATTTAACGGCTAACTCGCGGCGCGGCGACGACGAGTTCGGCCCGCTCTCCGTCGAGATCGCGAACGCGGCGCGCCGGAACACCGGCGTACAGCCCGTTCGGGAGACAGTCGCCGGTGACGACCGCACCGGCGGCGACCACGCATCCCTCGGCGATCGTCACTCCGGCGAGAATCGTCACGCGCGCGCCGATCCAGCTGCCGTCACCGATCGCAACCGGCGCGCCGTTGTGCGCGCCGGCGCGACGACTCGACGGGCCGATCACATGTGAAGACGTCGCGATCGAGACCTCGGCGGCCAGCGAACAGCGCGCGCCGATCTCGACCGGCTCGCGGTTCTCGAAGTAACAGCGATGCTCGACCGTCGTCTCGGGACCGATCCGGATCTGGCTGGTGAGAAAAATGCAGCCGGGCCGCACTCCGGAAGTCGCGATGTCCAGGCCGCCCCAGCGGTAAAGGCGGCGGCGAAACGACGGCAGGATCATCGATGAACCGCCGAGCACGTTGACTATGAAGTTCCATGGCCGGTAAGCCGCGACTCGCTTATGCTCGGCGACCATCCGCATCCGCGGCCTACTCGACGAGCATCGCGTGTGTGTCGTACCAGCCGGGAAGCGAACGCCCCGTGTAGCGCGGTATCCGCGCGAGCAGGATACGGCCGAGCCGCACGCGGCGAAGCGGCGACGTCTCGCCGAACATCCGGTAGGAGCGATAAATCGAGCGGTAGCGGCGTAGCGCCTCGTCGCGATCGAGCCACGGGCCGACGTCGCCGCCGAAGGCACCGGACGCATCGCGTTCAAAGCGGTAGTCGATCGGCGAGCCCTTGATGCTGGTCGTGCGCAGCAGACGCCCCGGAATGCTCGCCTGCTGGACGACCGCGTAACGTTTGTAGCCCAGCTCGGCGAACAGGTCGAACTCCTCGACCAGGGCGTCGAAAGAGAATTTTTCGGATTCGATCGAGAGAAAGCGCGGGCGCTGCGGGAAGTCGCGCAACGCGATGAGGCAGTGGCGGTCGGCGCCCTCGATGTCGATCTTCAAATAGTACGGAACGCCGTGTTCGCGCATGCAGACGGCGAAGTCCACGGCCGGAACGTCGACCTTTTCAAAGCCGATGAGGTTTTCGCGGCGGGACACCCAGTCACCGTCGGTCGTACCCCATGCGCTGAGTTCGTCGCTGCGATAGAAGGTGACGCTGTCGTGGCCGGGCTCGGTGATTGCGCCCTCGACGATCGTCACGCGGCCGTCGGCGATCTCGTCGGCGAAACGCCTGCGGCAGGCCTCTGCGAGCTCGGGATTGGCTTCGAAGCCGACGACCCGGAATCCCATCGCCAAGTAGAAAGCGGTGTCTTCGCCGCGATGCATCCCCACGTCAAAGACAAGGTCCATCCCGTTTGTCGCTCGATCCTCAGTGCTGCTCATCAGCGGAAATATATGCCTCGCCCACCGGGTCGATGTAACTGATTCGTGAACGATCCGCCGGTTGGAACCGATCGGAAACTTCCCGTTAACGACTGGCCGGAGATCGCGCCTTAGACTGGCTGGCGCAAGCGAACGCGTGGATCAATCACACGGCGCAGCGGTTTTCCAATGTCGCAGACCAGTACAGCATCCGACCGCCAGAAGATTTCGACGGAAGCTCCGTCGTCCGCCCCCGCGCGACCGCCCGCGCCGTCGTTCTCGGTCGTGGTACCGACGTTTCGCCGCTGCGACCAGCTGATCGCGTGCATCGAGGGCCTGACGCATCAGACATTGCCGCCGGCACAGGTGATCGTCGTCGTGCGCGACGAGGACGAGGTAACGCGCGGCGCACTCGCGACCTACAGCGGACCTACACCGACGATCGTCGGCGTCGCGCGGCCGGGCCAGACGCACGCCCTCAACACCGCGCTCGAGCATGCCGTCGGCGAGGTCGTCGCGTTCACCGACGACGACGCCGTACCGCGGCCCGACTGGCTCGAAACGCTCGGACGCCATTACGCCGACCCGCACGTCGGCGGCGTCGGCGGCAAGGTGATCGTTCCGCGTCAGACGGCGGCCGGAAGCGACGCGCGCCTGCCGGTCGGCGTTGTCTCGATTTTCGGGCGGCCGTGTGGCAACCACCATCTCGGCGACGGGCCGGCCCGCGATGTTCAGTGGCTCAAAGGCGTCAACATGAGCTATCGCCGGCAGCTCTGCGGCTTCGATGAATCGCTGCTTGGCCGTGGCGCTCAGGTGGCCAATGACTCCGACATCGCGCTGCGGATTCACGCCGCCGGCTGGCGCGTCGTCTACGACCCCGCCGCCAAGGTCGACCACTACGCCGGCCCAAGGTTTGACGAGGATGCACGCGGGAGCCAGACGCTCAAAGCGATGCGCGACGCGGTGTTCAATGAAACGTTTGTCTTGCTGCGGTGGCTGCGCGGTTGGCGACGACCGGCCGCCTTGGGGTACCTGCTGATCGTCGGCGTACCGCGCGGACCCGGCCCGCTGGGCGCGCTGAAGGCGGTCCTGTCACGACGCCGCGGCGCGAGCGGCGCCTCGGTCGATGCCTTCCACGCCACGGCGGCGCGGTTATCGGCGGTCCGGCGTTGGCTGACCGAGCCGGCGACGGACTCCACCCCCGCCCCCCCACGCGATGTCAGATAGCCGCGACCCGGGATCGCCGCCGGCGGTCACGGTCGTCGCGCACGAAATCGGCCCGTTCGGCGGGATGGAGTGGCAACTAGCTCAGCTCGTGGGCGGATTCCTCGCCCGCGGCGTCGAGGTCACGGCGATCGGCCGCCGGGTGGAGCTCGATGCCCACCCCCTGCTGACGGTCGTCGAGCTTCGCGGACCGAGACGGCCGTTTCCGATCGCCTACCTGTGGTTTTTCCTGGTCGGTACCGCCGCGATCGCCAGGCACCGGCGCGGATCGGTGTACACGATTGGGGCGATCGTGCTCAATCGCGTAACCGCGCGCAAGGTTCCGTTCTGCCACATCGCGTGGGCACGGTCGGCTCGGCGGGGCTCACGGGCGAGCCACGACTCCGCCCTGTTTCGCGTCAACGCCGTGATTTCGGCGGTCCTCAGCCGGACCGCCGAACGGATCGTTTACCGGCCGCGGCTAACCGGCCGGCTTGTGGCGATGTCGACCGGCGACGCGCGCGAGCTACAGGAGATCTTTCCGGCAATGTCGCCGGTCGCGGTGATTCCCAACGGTATCGACACCGATCGTTTCCGGCCCGATCCAGCCGCCCGCGCCGAACTGCGCGAGTCGCTCGGTATCGATCGCGACCAGTTGGTCGCGATCTTCCTCGGCGGCGACTGGGCGCGCAAGGGACTGCCGCCGGTGATCGAGGCGCTGAGTAT
>JBASWU010000139.1:0-8776 GCA_049276635.1 Solirubrobacterales bacterium
GCCCCGCGCCGCGCTGCTTACGCTTGACGCCGAACTTCTTCTTGCGCTCCTGCTCGGCGGCCGAATAGGGAGACGGGGCGGCGGCGGGCGGGGCGACGTAGGCAGACCCGGGAGCCGATGTCCGCACCGCGGAAGTCACGGCCGTCTGTGCCGCGGTCGCGGCCTCGGGCTGGTCGGTGGCGGTGACGTGCGCCGGGGTCGCGGCGGCGGGCTGCGGGGCCGTAGCCGGAGCGATCGTCGTCGCGTCGCCGCGGATCTCGCGCAAAAACTCGAGGTCGGCGAGATCTTTGGTGAAGAAACGTTCGTGCACTAACGCGACGGTGAAGGCGATCAGCCCGATCGCCACGCCGACCACGGTGATCGCGAAGGCGGTCTGCAGTTCGTCGGCTAGCACCTTGGAGTCACCGTCACCGAGCGCGGCGAGCGCCGGAGCGAGCGGAATCAGCGTTCCCATCAATCCGAGCGCCGGCCCCGAGCGCACGAGCAGGCGCACGCGGTCCAGCCGCTTGGAAATATGGAGGTCGTAGTCGATCACGGCGCGCTGCGCGTCGACCGGGCTGGAGGCGAACAGCGTCGCCACGGCGGCCCGCTGCAGGTGGCCGCCGTACGCGTAGCTGCGCAGCACCGCCTGTGCGCCGGCCGAATCGCCGGAGCGGGCAAGTTGCAGCGCGTGGCGCGCGAGGTTGTCGAAACGTTCCTTGGTGCGCTGGCTTCGCTGAAAGGCTTCGACCACCAGACGACCGAACTCGTACGTCACTACCGCCAGCGCCAACAGCGCCAGAATCAACACCGGGTAGCGAAGCGCGCTCGCTACCTCGGCGACTGCGTCGGTGATCGTGTCACCGAGCGATGCTGCCAGGACAATATTCACGGATTAATCCACTCCCTTACCGCACCGGATAGACCGAGCGCGAACAATAACGTGATCAAGTATGGCCAAAGATCGCCAGTGTCTTCGATCGGCTCAAAAACCGACTCAACGGGCGTCGCCAGCGCTTGCTGCAACGGGGTCAGCCCAAGGTTTGATCCTGCGCCGCCGCCACCGCCGGCGGTGGCCGGATCGGGCGACTCGCTCAGCAGGACGCCATTCACGGCCGTCAGCGGCGCGCTGGTGTTGACCGACTTGGCCGCGACGACGAGGCCCGAACTGTCGGCGACGGGTGTCGCCTGCGGCGGAGGCGTCGTGGCCGCGGTCGGCGGGGTCGGCTGCGATGTCGGCGGGGTCGGCTGCGGGGTCGGTGTGAAAGTCGACGGTGGCGGAGTACCGGGAATCGTGCCCGGGGTCGGTGTGATCGTCGTCCCGGGATCGGTTCCGGTGCCGGTGCCGGGGCCGGTTCCGGGACCGGTGCCCGGGCTGGGCCCGGCGTTCGGATCGACGGGCGCCTTGTTCGCGCCGTCGTCGGCCTTGGCGGCGACGTAGCTGCTGGACGCCGTGCCGGTCGAGCCATCGGTCTTGGTCACGACAACGCGGATCACATGGGTGCGGGTGTTGCCCTTGGCGTCGTCGGTCGTGCAGGTGGTTTTGCGCGCGCAGGAATCGAGCGGGCGCGCGGCCCCGTCCTTGTTGTATTCGAACCAGCGGTACTCGACACCGCTCCTCGGCGCGCCGCTCGCCTTGTACTTGATCTGCCCTTTCTTGGAACCGTTCTTGACGCGGTCGCCGCTGAGCTTGATTCCAGACAAAATCTCGCCCTTCATCGGGATGATCGTCAGGGGATCCTTCTTGCGGTCGAAGTGCAGGATCTGGCCCTCGGAAAGCGCCTGCGAAGTCGGCTGTCCGGGTACGATCGCCGGCGTCGGGAACGGGCCGATCCCGGGTCGCCGTCCCGATTTGAGGATCATCGGCGGGGGCGTGCCGTCGGGACCGCCGTTGAGTGCGACGAGCATGATCGCGGCGTCGGTCGAACCGAAACGCAGTTTGACGTACGGGACGTCGGCGATGTTGAGCTGCTCGGGGGTGAAACCTCTGAACATCTCGGCGATCGGAACGCCGGTCAGCGAAACCGTCGTCGGGGTTTTATCGCCCTCGAGGATCACCTGATAGTCGCGGGTGACGGTCGGCTTGTCGTCAAAGGTCTCGTTGAACTGGCCGGTGCCGTCGCTGTCGGAGAACACGGTGGCGCCGGACGGCAGCACGGCCTCGGCGCCGGGCGCGCGGAACATCATCACTGCGACCGACAGCACGACGCCGATCGCGACCAGCACGGTCGGGGCGTCGAGGCGGCGCCCGGCGGCGCGCGCGGGTGAGTGTCGTGAGTTTGGCGGCGTATGAATCATAGATACGGTCCCCACAGCGGCGCAACCAAATGTATTAGGCCCTGGAGCCGCGGTGAGTCATTTGGTGTTCACGTTAACGCCTGCACAGCACCGGCTACCGACGCTCTTCAAAGCCGGAGGCGAAATGCGCCCAGTCTCAACATTGGCGCGGTCTGAGCGGTGTCACACCACGCAACTGGCGCCCGGCTTCCTGCGCGCCGACACCGGGTAGTGACGGCCGGAGAGAGCGAGGATCGCGTCGCTGGTGGAAAGCACCTTGGCGGTTGCGTCGGCGCCGGGCGTGAGGCGAAAGTGGCCGTCCTTCATCTGCAGGCGCCTGAGCGCACGCTTGGACTTGCCGTTGCTCTTGCCGAGGGCGTCCGCCGCGCGGATCGCGTATGCGGTGGTGTTGGCGTTGGTCTCGCCGGCCGCGGTGTCGGGGTTGTAGCCGTAGTCGATGTTGCGCTGTTTGCTCATCCACGCGTAGGCCGACCGCAGCGCGTTGTCTGACTTCTTGACGCCGGCGGCGCGCAGCGCCTCGATCAACAGTGCCGTCGACTCGACGTCGTCACCACGGCCGGAGCTCATCGAGAAGCTCCATCCGTGCTTTCCACGGCGATTCTTGACGAACTTGATCGCCTGCTTGGTCACGTTGTGACCGCCGGCGCTCAGACCGAGCATCGCCAGAGCCTGGTCGAACGACGTGTCGCCGTACTGGCCCGTCGGCTTGTAATAGCGCTGTTGCAACGCGTAGAGATCAACCTTCTCGTCGGCGGTTGCGCCGAAGCAGCGAGGGTTCTTGCCGCCGGCGACGGCGGCGAGCATCAGCTTGCCGGTCGCGCCCGCCGTGACGCCGTAGGACGCGGCCTCCGACGACAGACTCTCGACGAACTCGCCGATCACCGAGTTCTTGACGTTGACGCCGGACTTGTCGGCCGCTCTGAGCGCGCTGGCGGCGTCGGCCTTGAAGCCTGGGTAGCTAAACGCGCTCATTCGCTGGCGGTCGAGGTACTTGACGCCCTTTTTGACGGTCTGTTTGTTCGTCGCGGCGCTCGCGGCGGCTACGGCGGCCAGCATCGCCACAGCAATCGATAGAGCGGCGAGTACGGCGGTCTGGCGTGAGCTCATACGTTCTCTAACCCCGGTGAAATGTGGATGATTCGCGGCGCGGCGGCCCCGTGCGATCAGCGGCCCGGCCCGCGAACGGACCTGCGAACGGAGATCTTCAGTTCGCGGCCTTCAACCGTAGCGGTCGCGACGGCCTCGCCGACCGGGGTTTCGCCGATGCTCAGCGCGGTCGCGAGCACTTCGTCGCCGAGATAACCTGCGTGTTCGCGGGCGGCCTCGAGTACGGTCTCGTCGCCGTCTAGGACGAGTTCGATCCGGTCCTCGACGGCCAGGCCGGCAGCTTTGCGGGCGTTCTGAACGGCGTGCACGATCTCGCGGGCGAGGCCCTCACGCTTGAGTTCGTCTGTGATCGTCAGGTCGAGCGCGACCGCGTGCGTACCCTCGCGTTCGAGCTGGTAGCCATCGAGTGGGGCAAGCACGATCTGCAGTTCGTCGGCGGTCAGCTGAATCTCGTCGCCGGAGATGTTGAGTCCGACGGTCTCGCCGGCTTTGAGCCGCTCGGCGGCGTGTGCCGGATCAAGCGCGGCGATCGCCTGTTTGGCCTGCGGCATGTCCTTGCCGAGGCGCGGGCCGAGCGCCTTGAAGTTGGGACGCAATTCGAACTTGGCGAGCTCGTCGGCGTCGGTCACGTAACGGACGGACTTGACGTTGAGTTCCTCGGTGATCAGCGGCTCGAAGCGGCCGATCGCGTCGCGCTCCTCGCCGGAGGCGACGACCACCGCCTCGGCGAGCGGCTGGCGCAACTTGACCTTGGCCTGGGCGCGAGCCGCGCGCCCGAGTTCGACCGCCTCGCGGGCGGTCGCCATCGCCGCTTCAAGCGGCCGATCTCGGAGCGCCGCGTCGGGCTTCGGGAAATCCGTCAGGTGGACCGACTCGGGGGCGTCGGGCGCGAGTTTCGTGTAGATCTCGTCGGCGATGAACGGCGTGAACGGAGCCAGCAGCTGCGCGACCGTCGTCAGGCAGTGACGCAGCGTGGCGATCGCGTCGGGGTCGGCGTCCCAGAAGCGTCGGCGTGAGCGGCGCACGTACCAGTTCGAGAGATCGTCGACGAGTTCGTCGATCGCGCGGCCGGCGGCGGTGGCATCGTAGTCGTCGAGCCGTTGCACGACGCGCTCGACAGTCTCCTGTAGGCGCGATAGCGCCCAGCGGTCGAGGTCGCCGCGCTCGGCCGGCGGCCCGGCGTCGCTGCCGTCCTGGCCGCCGGCGTTGGCGTACAGCACGAGGAAACCGTAGGTGTTCCACAGCGTCAGCAGGAACTTACGCACCGACTCGCCGACGGTCTCGATGCTGAAGCGATAACCGGCCCACGGCTCCTTGGAGGTGAAGTAGTACCAGCGAAAGGCGTCGGCCCCATGCTGCTCGATGACGTCCCACGGCACGACGACGTTGCCACGCGACTTGCTCATCTTCTGGCCGTCGGGATCGAGGATCAGCCCAAGGCAGAGCACGGTCTCGTAGGCCGGCTTCTCGAACAGCAGCGTGCTGACGGCGAGCAGGCTGTAGAACCACCCGCGGGTCTGGTCGAGCGCCTCGCAGATGTACTGAGCCGGGAACTTCTCGTCGAAGGTCTCCGCGTTTTCGAACGGATAATGCCACTGCGCAAACGGCATCGATCCGCTGTCATACCAGGCGTCGATCACGTCGGGGACGCGACGCATGGTGCCGCCGCAGCCGTCGTGATCGCAGGCGAAGGTGACGTCGTCGACGTAAGGGCGGTGCGGGTCGTCGGGCATCGTGCCGCCGAGCTTGGCGACCTCGTCAAAACCGCCGACGCAGTGCGCGTGCTCGCGATCGAGGTCGCAGGTCCAGATCGGCAGCGGCGTGCCCCAGTAGCGCTCGCGCGAGAGCGCCCAGTCGACGTTGTTTTCGAGCCAGTTACCGAAGCGCCCCTCTTTGATGTGCGGCGGGTGCCAGGCGACGCCCTTGTTGCCGGCGAGCATCTGGTCGCGCACGGCCGTGGTCTTGATATACCAGCTGGACTTCGCGTAGTAGATCAGCGGCGTGTCGCAGCGCCAGCAGTGCGGATAGGAGTGCCGGTACTTCTTGGCTCTGAAGAGCAGGCCGCGGTCTTTGAGGCTCGCGATCAGCTCGCCGGTCAGATCTGGATCCTTGACGAAGCGGCCCTCGAAGCCGGTTACGCGGTTGTCAAAGGTCCCGTCGAGCTTGACCGGGTTGTAGAGCGTGCCCCGCAGTGTCGGGTTGAAGAGGTCTTGTTCGGCGGCGACTCGGTAGTCGTCCTCGCCGAAGGCCGGGGCGATATGCACGAGACCGGTTCCGTCCTCGGTGGTCACGAAGTCGCCCGCGATGATCGGCATGCCGCCGGGCTCTCTGTCCTTGAGCGTGAAGATCGGCCCTTCGTAGCACCGACCGACGAGTGTGTCGCCCTTGAATGTCTCGAGCACCTGATGGTCTTCGCCGAGCACCTGCTCGGCGAGCGCCTCGGCGAGGATGTATTCCTCATCGCCGACCAGCGCACGAACGTAGATCACGTCGGGCGCAATCGCGACGGCGACGTTGCCCGGGAGCGTCCACGGCGTCGTCGTCCAGACCAGCAGGCTGGCGTTGTCACCTTGAAGCTTGAACTTGACGTAGACCGACGGATCCTCGACGTCCTTGTAGCCGAGCGCGACCTCGTGGCTGGAGAGCGCCGTGCCGCAGCGCGGGCAGTACGGCACGACCCGATGCCCTTCGTAGAGCAGATCCTTGTCCCAGATCTGCTTGAGCGACCACCAGACCGACTCGATGTAGTTGTTCGAGAGCGTCTCGTAGGGATCATCGAGATCGATCCAGAAACCGATCCGCTCGGTCAGGCTGTTCCATTCCTCGACGTACTTGTGCACCGACTCGCGGCACTTGGCGTTGAACGCGGCGATCCCGTAGTCCTCGATCTCGGCTTTGCTGGAGAGGCCCAGCTCCTTCTCGATCTCCAGCTCGACCGGCAGGCCGTGGCAGTCCCAGCCGGCCTTGCGGTCGACCCGGTAGCCCTGCATCGTTTTGTAGCGCGGGAAGATGTCCTTGAAGACGCGGCTGAGCACGTGATGGCTGCCCGGACGGCCGTTGGCCGTCGGCGGTCCCTCGTAGAAGACGAAGCGTTCGGCGCCGGCGCGTTGCTCGAGCGACCGCTCGAAGATGCCCCGCTCCTTCCAGCGCCGCAGGATGCGCTCTTCGAGCTGCGGAAAGCTCTCGCCGGGTTTTAGCGGTGCGAACGGTGCCATCGGAGTGTGCAGTCTATGAGCGGTGCGGGGGCGCCATCGCTCGGTACCGCTCGTGTGAGGCCCGGCCGCGGGCTATGTGCCCGCGCCGGCGATCGCCCAGCGGCCACCGACGACGCGCGCGCCGTTGCCGGCGAAGCGGACGGCGTTGAGCGCGCAGATTCCGCTCCAAGCGCCGACGATTCCCCAACCGGCGCCGATCGCCAGCGCCGTGACCGGCAGGCAGATCGCCGCGGCGGCCACCATCGCGTACATCAGGTAGCGCGTGTCACCCGCGCCCATCAGGACCCCGTCCCAGCCGAAGACGACGGCGCTCAACGGCTGGATCAGCACGAACAGCCACCAGGCGCGTGCGATCTGGTGGAGCACGTCTTCGTCGCTGGTGAAGACCTGGGGAATGAGGTTGTGGCCGGCGGCGAGCACGACCGCGACGAACGCCCCGGCGACCAGCGAGAGCCAGGCGACGCGGGTGGCATAGGCGCGGGCGCCGGCGGTGTCGGAGGCGCCGAGCCGGCTCCCGACCAGCGCCTGCGCGGCAATCGCAAGCGAGTCAAGCGCGAGCGCGATAAACAACGCGATCTGCAGCAGAATCTGGTGGGCGCCGAGGCCGGCCTCGGCGCGCGAGGCAAGCAGCGCGACGATCACGTTGAAGGTGACCAGGAGCGAAGCGGTGCGGATCATCAGATCGCCGCCGAGCTTGATCAGTGGACGCATCGCCGACCAGCTGGCCCTGCGGTGATGCGCGGTGGCTTTGAGCAGGACGAAGGCGAAGGCCGCGGCGGCGCCGGCCTGGGCGATCAGCGTGCCCCACGCCGACCCGGCGAGATCCATATCGAGGCCGTAGACGAACGTCGCGTCGAGGATCGCGTTGGCGATGTTCGACGCCACGAGGATCTTCAGCGGTGTGGTCGTTCGCTGGACCCCACGCGCGTACCCCTCACCGGCGAGCACAATCATCACAAACGGTGCCGCGAGGAAGCTGATCCGCATGTAGGTGGTGGCCTTGGCGGCGACGGCGCCCTCGCCCTGGAGCATCGCGACGATCTGAGGTGTAAGTGCCACTCCGAGGATCGCGATAGCCGTTCCGATCGCGATCGCCAGCCACAGCGCCTGGGCGGTGGCGATGGCGATACCGGTCTGGTCCCCGGCGCCGTGGAGTCGCGAGATCCGCGCGGTGGTGCCGTAGGCGAGGAAGTTGAAGACCCAGTACGCGCTGGCGATGAACGTCGCGGCCAGCGCGAGCGCGGCGAGCTGGGTCGTGCCGAGGTGGCCGATGATCGCGGTGTCGACGAGCAGGTAGGTGGGCTCGGCGGCGAGCGCGCCAAGGGCCGGGATCGCCAGTCTGACGATTTCGCGGTCGACCGATCGCGGCGGGCGTGGAGCTTGGTCGACGGCGACGGGCACGGGGGCAAGGCTAGGACCCGCGGGCCGCGCGCACGAGCGGCGTGGGCTAACGGCGCGGGCGAGACCGGCGCGGGCGAGACGTGCGCCGGTTCTCGCGCAGCTTCTTGCGCGCGTACATCGGCAGGCGGTCGATCACGAGTTCTCGGCGAATCCCAGCCGACGAGTGCTCGAAGGAGAGGCCGACACGACCTACGCCGTCAGTCCGCTCACCGCGTGATTTGACGTTTGGAACCATCGCCGGCGCCCGCACGAATCCCGCACGAAGTTTCGCGGGCAACGGAACGCCGTATCCGGGGCCGGCGTCGACGTCGACGATCAGATTGACCACGTAAGTAAGTGATGAATTCGGAAATCCTCGTGAGCGCCCGATCGCTTCGCGCAACCCGGTGATGCCGGCGAGCGCCTCGATCCGATCGAAGCCGTCGCCGGCGACGGTCTCAGTGGTGACTCCAAGTCCCTGCGTCGCGCGATCCTCGATTTGCCCGCTGTTCGACGCAGGGGAGACCGGGGTACGACGGAGGACTGCTCCTCGTGGAGAGTAGGGGCATCAGAGCCGGTGGGTTTCATCGAGCGAGGGCACCGAGGACCAACCGCGCCGGTTCAGTCGCTCAGCTCCCCATCGTCGCAGCACCGCTGCCCATCGCTGTGACGGCGTTCACCGCCCCGGCGACCCCCGGGCGCCCCGGACCCACATTCGGCCGATCGCAACCCCCTCCGTCACAAACCAGGCGAAACGTCACAGGTTCACAGTCTTGCCCCCGCCGAAGCCCCCGCCG
>JBASWU010000140.1:0-21187 GCA_049276635.1 Solirubrobacterales bacterium
GCGCGGTCCGGCCGAACGGGGTGCCGGGCGACCGCCTACGCTCGATCCGATGATTCTCTATGGCCGCAACCCCGTGCGCGAGGCGCTGCGCGGCCCGCGAACCGTGTCGCGACTGTGGGCGACCGGCTCGGCTGCCCGCGAGCCGTGGCTGGCCCAGGCCGGCATCGCCGTGGATCGCGCGGAGACCGGCGAACTCACTTCGCTGGCAGCCACTGAAGAGCACCAGGGCGTCTGCGCCGAGGTCTCCGAATACGCCTACGCCGCCGCCGACGCGCTGCTGGAACCGGCGGACGCGCTGGTTTTGGTCCTCGACGAGATTCAAGATCCTCAGAACCTCGGCGCGCTGGCGCGGGTCGCCGAAAGCGCCGGCGCGACCGGGCTGGTGATCTCGGACCGCCGTAGCGCCGATGTCACGCCGGCGGTCTGCAAGACCTCGGCCGGCGCGGTCGAGCACCTCGCGATCGCCCGCGTCGGCAACGTCGCCGACTATCTCGAAAAGGCGAAATCGGCGGGCGCCTGGGTCTACGGTGCCAGCGCCGACGGCGGGATGCGTTACGACGAGCCCGACTACCGCGGCAAGGTCGTACTTGTCGTCGGGTCGGAAGGGCGAGGGCTGCGTCCACGCGTCGCCAAGACCTGCGACGGGCTGGTTCGGATCCCGATGCGCGGCAAGATCGACTCGCTCAACGTTTCGACGGCCACGGCGGTTCTGATCTACGCGGTCCTGCAAGATCGCATGCAGAACAAGGGCTAAAACGCACGGTATCCATAAAGCCGCAATAATTTCCATCCGACGTTAAACCTAAAGTCCACGTTCAGGTCAGATCCTCCGGTTCGCCGGGATCGCGCCTAGAATGGACCAAGGAACATATGGCGCAAGTTGGGAGGCATGCGTCACGACCACAATGGCTGGTCTACCGGTGATCGCGGGCGAAGGCTCTCGATCGCAGGCGGATCGCCAAATTGGAGGCCACGTGACTACTGCATCCCAGGCAGCTGTTGTACCTGAAGACCAAGACCAAGACCTAGAGCACGACGAACTCGAAGAACTCGCGCCGCGCACCAACGCCGGCCGGATTCGTCAAAAGTCTAAAGCTCTACCTGAGGTTGATGATCACTACCTGATCGCGCTCGCGAAGGGCGGTAACAGCGAGGCGTACGAGATGGTCGTGCGCCGTTACCACGGATTCGTCCGTCTGAAGGCGTCTTCGTACTTTCTCGTCGGCGGCGACTCCGACGATCTGATCCAGGAGGGCCTGATCGGCCTTTACAAGGCGATTCGTGACTACCGGACCGACCGCGAGTCGAGCTTCCGCAACTTCGCGGAGCTGTGCATCACCCGTCAGATCATCACCGCGGTCAAGAGTTCGACGCGCAACAAGCACACGCCGCTGAACCAGTACGTCTCATTCAGCAGTCCGCTCGGCGCGGGCGACGACGACGGCGACCAGACGCTCGACGAGATGCTTCCCGGCAGTCACGTGCACAATCCCGTCGTCCAGGTGATCAGCAGCGAAGAACTCGGCAGCCTCGTTGCCTGTCTGTCGACCGCGCTCAGCGGCCTGGAGGGCGACGTTCTGCGCCTGTACCTAGACGGCCACTCGTACGAGCAGGTCGGCGACCAGCTCGGTTGTGACGCGAAGACCGTCGACAACGCGCTGCAGCGGGTCAAGCGCAAGGTCGGCGGCCACCTCGAAGCTCGCAACGTAATGCTCTAGACCGGTCTCGCGATGTGTCGTCGACGACCTGGGAGGGCGGCGGCGCGTTGTCAATCGCGCTTTCGGGGAGGGCGGCGGCGCGACTGCGTCACGGCGATCGACGCCGATCCTCGCCGGTACCCTCGACATGGGCGCCGGGATAGCTCAGTTGGTAGAGCAGCCGCCTTGTAAGCGGCAGGTCAGGGGTTCGAGTCCCCTTCCCGGCTTTCGTCTCGATACCTGTAACGGCGAGGCGACGGCGGTGTACAACCGGTAAGGTCAGCTCACAGTGCGTCGGCCCCCGCCGAGATGCGCACTCCCAGCCAGACGGATCGCTCGTCCTTCATGTCCAAAATCGAACTCCAGCCGCCCGCGGCCGGCTCGTCCGAGTCGTCGCACAGCAACCCGCCACCGGGTTCGGGCGCCGACGCACGCCCGTCCGACGCCCGCCCGCCCGACTCTCCCTACGCGATCTACCACGAGCGCTCGCGCACGAAGGGCGTCAACAAGCCGGTTTACTGGGTTGTCCGCGCGTGTCTGCTGCCGTTCTTTCTCATTTACTTTCGGCTCGACCGCATCGGTCGCGAGCATGTTCCGCACGACGGGCCGGTGATTTTCGCCGCCAACCACCGGAGTTTTCTGGATCCGTTCATCATCGCGACGATCGCCAAGCGACCGCTGTTCTACGTCGCCAAGAAAGAGCTCTTTCTGCGGCGCTGGCAGGGCTGGTTACTCAACTCGCTCGGTGCGATTCCGGTCGATCGCGGACAGGCCGACGGCGACATGCTCGAAACGGCCCGTGCGGTGCTGTCGCGCGGCGACAGCCTGGTGATTTTTCCGGAAGGCACGCGCATTCGCCCGGGAACGCTCGGCCGGCCCAAGCGCGGTGTCGGGAGAATGGCGCTCGAGACCGGCGCGGCGGTCGTGCCCGTCGCTCTGATCGGGACCGAGGACGTCCGCCGGGGATGGCGCATCCGCCCGCGCAAGGTGCGCGTCCGCGCGGGCAGCCCACTCGTCTTTCCGCAGACCGAGAACCCTTCGCGGGCGCTGGCCGTCGAGGTCACCGATCGCATCTGGCCGCGCGTCGAGCTGCAGTGGGAGTGGCTCGGCGGCCTGCCGCCGATGCGCAAGGCCGCCGTGATCGGCTCCGGCAGCTGGGGGACGGCGGTCGCCGTGCTGCTCTCGCGATCCGGGATGGACGTAACGCTCGGAACGCGTGGAGCGGAAACCGCTCGACAGATCGACCGCGAGCGTCGCAACGACCGCCTACCCGAGGTCGACATACCGCCCGAGCTACAGGTCAAGCCGGTCTCCGAGATCGAGTTTTCAGGACAGGATCTGATCATTTTCGCCGTTCCCAGCAAGGATCTGCCGGGCGCCGTCGCTCAATCGGCCGATCGCATCGGGTCGCGCTCCTCGGTGCTGGTCTTGAGCAAAGGCCTGGTGCCTCCGCTTGGCACGCTGCCCAGCGTCTACGTCGGCGCGCGCGTCAGGGCTCGCGCGATCGCATGTCTCGGCGGCCCGGCTCACGCCGCCGAAGCGGTGCTTCAGGGCGCATCGGTCGTGCTGGCGACCCCCGATGACGCGCTGCGCCGCCAGCTGGGCGATGCGCTGGAAAACGGCGGTCTCAAGGTCGAGCGTTCCGAGGACCTCGTCGGCACTGAGCTCGCCGGATGCGCCAAGAACGTCGCGGCGCTCGCCGCCAGCGCCGCGAGCGCGGCCGGGATGAACGCCGCCGGCGCCGCCGCCGGGCACGCCTTCGTAGAGATCGAGCGGCTCGCGTCCAGCTACGGCGCCGAGCACGAGACCTTCACCGGCCTTGCCGGAACCGGCGATCTCGTCGCCACGGTACTTGCCACCGGCAGTCGCAACCGCCGCGCCGGCGAGATGCTCGGCGCGGGCGTCAGCGCCGAGCAGATCAAGCGGGAGCTCGGTCACGTCGCCGAGGCCGTCGACACGGTGCCGCTGCTGGCCACCCTGCTCGAGGAACACGGAGCCCAGGCGCCGACCGTCTTCGCGCTGCGCGACCTGATCGCCGGGACGATCGAGCCCGAGGCGTGGGTCCAGGTAGTCCGTCACGCCGCGTAGACGGACCGCCGCCACGCCACGCAGGGCCAGGCGACGGACGCCGAGACGGGCGGCGACGATAGCGCCGGATCTCGGCAAGAGGATCAGCGGTGTCTCCTGAGCGCCGGTTCCGGGGTAGTCTGAGGGCGTGGGAGACGAGCCGCACCAGCTACAGAAGGCCGCGCTCGATCGCGCGTTCACCGAGCTTTACCGGGCGCACCTACGCGACGTTTACTCGTTTCTCTACTACCGGCTCGGCAACCACCACGACGCCGAGGATGTCAGCGAACAGGTGTTCCTCCAGGCCTACCGCCACCTGCCCAAGGCGCTCGCCGAGGCCGACGGCCGGTCGCTGCGCCCGTGGCTGATCCGGATCGCCCAGAATCTCGCGATCAATCTCTATCGCGACCGGTCGCGCAAGCCGCAAGCTCCGCTCGAGGCCGCGGGCGAATTCGCCGACGGTCACGACACCGAGGACCTCGTCGCCTCGCGCGAGGCGCTGGCGCACGTTTTCGAGCGCGTCTCGGAGCTACCCGACGACCGTCGCGAGGCGTTGATCATGCGCTTTGCGCTGGGCATGGACAACGACGAAATCGCTCGCGCGATCGGCAAGAGCGCCGGCGCGACCAAGGTGCTGTTGCACCGCGCGGTAAAGCAGCTCGGCGCTCAGCTCAACGCCGACGAGGCCGCGAGCGACGCGCAAGTTTCGGCGCGAGTCGCGCAACCAAACGCCGGCAATGGCGTAAGTAGTTAAGAGAATCGCTCCCCGGCAGGGGACGTCCGACAGGCAGATGACAAGCAACGCACACAGCATTGAGCCCAGCGAGGGCAATGGCGTCGATCAGATCGAACGCGTACTCGCGCACGCCTTCGCGCCGGTCGAGCCGCCGGCTCGTCTTTACGGTCGGCTCGAGGCCAAGCTCGAACGCGTCTCCTTCGCCGCCGCCGGGGAGCTTTCGGACTGGGAGCTGACGGCGATGCGCGATCCGCGCAACTGGGTCAAGCCGGCGGCGGCGCTGGCCGCGGGCGGGGCCGCCGCGGGAGCCCTGGTCGTCCTCGGTATGCGCGCGCGTCGCCGCGACGACAAGGCCTCCGACGCGGTACGCGCGCTCGGGAGTGCTTTGAGCGACGTCCGGCGCGAGGTCGAGCGGTCGGCAAAAAAAGCACTCGGCCGATAGCCGATCGGCCGCCGGTTACGCTTCCCGGCCGATGGCTCCGTCTTCCTCGACGACCGATTTCGCCCAGCGCCCGGCCGGCGGCGACACCTGTTATCGCCACAAGGGCCGTCAGACCGGCGTCTCATGTTCGAGCTGCGGCCGGCCGATCTGTCCGGACTGCATGACGCCGTCGCCGGTCGGGATGCGCTGTCCCGAGTGCGCGAGCGACCGACAGCGAGTTATCCCCGCCCGCGCGATCGCCAATCCCGGCCTGCTCGACGTCGCCCCGGTGACGGTCGCGCTGATGGTCGTCAACGTGCTGGCGTTCATCGCGGAGGTCGCGACCGGCGGCGGATTGAGCGGATTATCTTCGAACATCTCCGGCTCGGTGCTGCGGGAAGGCGTGTTTTTTGGACCCGCGGTGGCCGACGGCCAGTGGTGGAGGGTCGTCACCAGTGGTTTCCTGCACCTCGGGTTGTTCCATATCGGTATGAACATGCTGCTGCTCTACCTGCTCGGGCAGCTGCTCGAACCGGCGATCGGCGGCGTGCGTTTCGCGGCGATCTATTTCGCTTCGCTGGTCGCCGGATCGCTCGGGTCGCTGCTGATCGAGCCGACCATCGCCGCCGCCGGCGCGTCGGGCGCCGTGTTCGGACTGATGGGCGCGGCGCTGGTCGCCTCGCGTTCGCGCGGGATCAATCCCTGGGAGTCGGGAATCGGCGGCCTGATTGTGATCAATCTCTTGATCACGTTCGCGGTTCCGGGGATCGCCAAGGGGGGACACGTCGGCGGGCTCGTCGGCGGCCTGATCGTCGGCTACATCCTGATCGAGTTTGACGATCGCCGCCGGCTTTTCGGGCGCAGTGTCGCACCGGCGATCGTGATCGGGACGATCGTGACCGCCGCGCTGTTCTACGCGACGATCGCGGTCGCGGAGAACAAGTTTGCGGCGATCGCGGCCTTCGGCTGACGCCGGTGCGGCGCCACCTGTGAGGCCGTGGACGACGACCCGGCACCGGTAGGCGACGTCATCCGGGTCTGCATTTTCGTGGAATTGGTCATCTAACTCAACTCGACGTCGAGCATCCGCTCGGCGGCCGGCTCGGGAACGAGATCCGGGTGCAGCGTGTGGGCGAGCAGTTCCACTCCGTCGACCAGTCGCGGCCCCGGCCGCGAGAAGTACGCCGACGCGTTGCAGGCTAATACTCGCCCGGCGCCGAGCGATCGCAGATCGTCGGCATAGTCGAGCGCCTCTTCGGCCGATCGCGCGATGCTGTATCCGCACTGCATCAGCACTATGACCTCTGGTTCGGCGGCGCGCACGTCGTCCCACTGGAGTTCACGTGAGCGTTCGCCGGGCAGGCCGAGAAAGTCGATCCCGCCCGCGAGATCGATCATCTGCGGCACCCAGTGACCACCCGCGAACGGCGGATCGAGCCATTCGAGCGCCGCCACACGCACGCGATCGGGTCCGCCGGCGCGGCCGACATCGCGCAAGGCGATCCTGACGTCATCGATGCGATCGGCGAGATCTTGCAGCAGGTCGACGCCAAGGTCCTTGGCTGATGCCGCCTCCTTGAGCGTTCCGTTTTGCCGTCGCCGCTCGACGGCATCCACCGCCCGGGTGATCGTCCGGATATCTCCGAGCACCTCGTCGAGCGTGGTCGGATCGAGCGAGATCACGTCCGGCCGCGACGGCAGCCGACCGGCGATCGCGCGCACGTCTTCAAACGAGACCGCGCAGACCTCGCACAACTGCTGCGCGACGATCAGATCGGGCTCGGCTTCTTCGAGCAGCTCTTCGTCGAGCGTGTAAAGCGACTCGCCGCGGCCGGTGCGTTCGCGCACCGCGTCGTCGATCTCGCGCGGGCCGAGTCCGGGCTCGATCACACTCGCCGTCACCTGCGGCAGCTCCAGCGCCTGCGGCGGGAAGTCGCACTCGTGAGTGACCGCGACGACGTGGTCGCCGAGACCGATCGCGAATAGAAACTCGGTCGCCGAGGGGACAAGGCTGGCGATTCGCATACGACAACGTTAGATGCCGCCCGGCCGCGGTCTCCGCTCGCTCTACCGAACAGCGAGTCAAGCGCGAGAGCCTCCGCGTCGGGGGCCGGGCGGGACGGCGTCGGCCAATTGCCGTAGGATCGCGGCGATGGAACTGTTGTCCGAAGAAGAAATTCAGGCCGGACTTGCCGGGGTTCCGGCGTGGTCACGCGACGGGGCCGCGATCTCCCGGACGTTCGATTGCGGCGATTTCAAGGGCGCCGTCGCGTTGCTCAACGCCGTCACCGAACTCGCCGAGACGCTCAATCACCACCCCGACGTAGCGATCGCATGGAAGGACCTGACGCTCACGCTGAGCACCCACTCTCTCGGCGGTCTCACGGCCGGTGATTTCGAGCTTGCGCGCCGGATCGACGCCCTTGCGTAGCCACGGCCCGTGCTAGCTTGATTCGATTGATGGCGATGGCGATGCCAGAAGAAGAGCCTCCGCGAAGTAGCGATCAGCGGGTCCCTGTTCCCGCGGGCCGCGGGCGCGCTCGATGACGGCTCTGCTGCTGCTGATCGCGCTGGCGCTGGTTCTGCTCAACGGCCTGTTCGTCGCCGCCGAGTTCTCGCTGGTGCGTGCTCGTGCCTCGGTGCTCGAGCAGGACGTCGAGGAGAACGGCTCCAAGCGCTCGGCCAAGGCGCTTTACGCGATCAGGCACATAGATTCGTATCTCTCTGCCTGTCAGCTCGGCATCACGATGGCTTCGATCGGCCTCGGCTTCGCGGGCGAGCCGGCGATCGGCCCGATCTTCGAGCCGTGGCTCGAAGATGTTTTCGGCGAGGAAGCCGGCATCGCAGCGGCGGTGGCGCTGGCGTTCGCGATCATCACAATTTTGCACATCGTGATCGGCGAACTGGCGCCTAAATCGGTCGCGATCTCGATCCCCGAGGCGACCGCGCGCTGGACCGCCGCGCCGCTCGGGGTCTTCCGCCGCGTCTTTAGCCCGTTAATTCACGTGCTCAACGGCACCGCAAACCGGTTGGTCGGGCTGTTCGGCATTCAGCCGGCGAGCGAGATGGAACTCGGTGCCACCGGCGAGGACCTGCGCCTGCTGGTCGAGCACGGCCGCTCGCATCGCACGCTCGACGCCGGCGAGGCGCACATGCTGTCCGGCGTGTTCGAACTGCACGAGAATGAGGCTCGCAACGTGATGACGCCGATTCCCGCCGTCGTCACGATCGACATCGACGACACGGTCGAGGTCGCGCTTCGGCGCTGCACGTCGAGCGGCCACACGCGCCTGCCGGTCACCGAGGAACGCTCCACCGACAAGATCAAGGGCGTCCTGCACCTCAGCTCGCTGGTGCGCTTGATGCTCAGCAAGGGCGAAGACGCGACGATCGCCAAGGCCGTCCGGCCGGCCTTCATCGTGCCCGAGACCAAGCCGCTCGACGACCTGCTCGCCGATCTCCAGCGCGAGCGTATGTCGATGGCGATCGTCGTCGACGAGTACGGGCGCACGGTCGGCATCGTCACCGTCGAGGACATCGTCGAAGAGGTCGTCGGCGAGATCGACGACGAAACCGACAGCGCACTGGCCGCGGTCCGCCGACTGGCCAACGGCGACCTGTTCGTTCGCGGGCACGTACCGCTGGTCGATCTCGAGGACCACGGCATCGAGCTCCCGGTCGACAGCGACGCCTACAACTCGATCGGCGGCTACGTCTTCAGCGAACTCGGCCGGCTGCCCAAGCGAGGCGACCAGCTTCGCGTCAACGGCTACCTGATCCGCGTCGAGTCGGTACGCGAGAACCGGGTCGAGGCCGTCCGCATATCGTCGACCGCGCACGGCGAGACCGGCGAGTCCGCGGCGGTCTCGCCCGACGCCTGACCTCGCCGGCAGCTATCGGGCGTAGTCGTAGAAACCCGATCCGCTCTTGCGGCCGAGCTTCCCGGCGGCCAGCAGATCCCGGCAGTTCTGCGGAATCTCGATCCCGATCTGCTCGCCGATCGCGATCGAGACATCCATGCCGACGTAGTCGAGCAGCGCCAGCGGACCGATCGGCATGTTCGCGCCGAGCTTCATGCAGGTGTCGACGGCGTCGGGCTCGAGGCCGGTTTCAAGCTGAAACCTCGCCGCGTCGAACAGGTACGGAAACAACAGGCGGTTGACGACGAAGCCCGGCGTGTCGGGTACCTCGACACCGACCTTTCCGATCGACTCGCAGAGTTCGCGGGACCGTCGCTTGGTGTCTTCGGTCGCCGCCGACGAGTAGACGATCTCGATCAGTTTCATGACCGGAACCGGCGTGAAGACGTGGAACCCGACAAAGCGCTCGGGAATCCCCGCGGCTTCGGCCAGCTCGTTCACCGAGAGCGAGGAGGTGGTCGACGCCAGCACGGTGTCCTCGCCGATCACGGACGCGATCTCGGCGGCGAGGGGGTTTTTGATCGCGTAGTCCTCACCGACGGCCTCGACCACGTAGCTGCGGTCGGCGAGATCGGCCAGCTCAGTCGTCAACTCGATCCGCGCGAGCGCGTCCGCGCCGTCTTCGAGCCTGGCGCACTGCTTGTTGATCGACGCGCGGGCCTTTTCCACGGAGCCGTCAGATCGCGCGCGCAACTTGACGTCATGGCCTGACCCGGCGGCCGAGACGGCGAGCCCACATGCGACCAGGCCGCTTCCGACGATTCCAAGACTCTCGCTCAAAATTCTCTCCTCCGACTGCTCCGTGCGCCGTTTGCTGTCGGCCACGTGCCTGTTGACACCATGTATAAATACTCACTGCGAGGTCCCCCAGGGAAACCAAGAGACGGAAGGATAGGCCCAGTGTCCAAGCAGTCACCAATGCAGTCGTCCGGAGCACGCGAAGTAACGATCGTCGAAGCGGTACGTACACCGATCGGCCGCGGTCACAAAGAAAAGGGCTACTACAAAGACACCCATCCCAACGAACTGCTGGGCACCGTGCAGAGCGAGGTGATCTCCCGCGCGGGCATCGAGGCGTCGGCGGTCGAGAACGTTCTCGCCGGCTGCGTTCAACAGGTCGGAGAACAGTCGCTCAACATCGGCCGCAACGCCTGGCTGCAGGCCGGCCTGCCGCTCGAAACACCGGCGACGACACTCGACCTGCAGTGCGGCTCCGGCCAGCACGCGATCAACCTCGGCGCCGGCCTGATCGCCAGCGGAGCCAACGACGTCGTGATCGGCTGCGGTGTCGAGCACATGGGCCACCTGCCGTTCGGCGTTGGGATCATGCACCCAGACGAGACCGGTGTCCCATTCACACCTCAGCTGATGGATCGCTACAACCTGATTCCGCAAGGGCTGTCGGCCGAGATGATCGCCGAACAGTGGGAGATTCCGCGCAGCGAACTCGACGAGCTCGGACTGCTTTCGCAGCAGCGCGCCGCCCGCGCGACAGACGAAGGCCGCTTCGATCGCGAGATCGTCCCGATGTCGATCGGGTCAAACGGCGACGCCCAGACCGTAACCGCCGATCAGGGGATTCGTGAGACCTCGCTTGAGGCGCTCGCCGGGCTCAAGCCGGCCTTCAAGGAGAACGGAACGACGACGGCCGGCAACAGTTCGCAGATATCCGACGGCGCCGCCGCCGTCATGTTGATGGCTCGTGACCGCGCCGACGAACTCGGCGTCAGGCCGCGCGCGCGGCTGGTCGATCAGGTCACCACCGGAGTCGACCCCGTGATCATGCTGACCGGGCCGATCCCGGCGACCGAGCAGATTCTCGCCCGCAATGGAATGACGATCAACGACATCGACCTGATCGAGATCAACGAGGCGTTTGCCAGCGTGGTCGCCGCCTGGCGCCGTGAGCACTCGCCCGACTGGGACCGGGTCAACGTCAACGGCGGCGCGATCGCGCTCGGGCATCCGCTCGGATCGTCCGGCGCCCGCCTGGTCACGACGTTGCTGCACGAGTTGGAGCGCACCGACAAGGAATGGGGCCTGGTCACGATGTGCTGCGGCGGCGGCATCGGCACAGCCACGCTGATTCAGCGGGTCTAACCGCTACTCAACGCCGCCTGATCCGCCGATAGTTAGATGATCGGAGGATCAGCGTGAGCCGGGACCGACACCGTAAGACACTTGATGCGCTCAATCTCGCGCGCCACTCGCGCGACGGTTTTCCCGCCGGGTACGCGGCCGAGTTGCGAACGCTTGTAGCCGAACTCGCCGAACGTCTCGCAGTTCCCGACGAGGTGCGCGACCAGGCGCTCAGAGCCGCCAGTCTGCACGAGCTCGGCAAGCTCGGTGTAGATCAGACGACGCTGATCGCCGACCGCTCACTCAGCGAGAGCGAGCTCAGCGAAGTCCGCCGCGCCCCGCTGATCGCCCAGGAGCTCGTCGAGGCGATGCCCGGCTACGAGACGGCGGCGGACGCCGTCCGGCACGCCAACGAGCGCTGGGACGGCAACGGCTACCCCGACGGCCTCGCCGGCGAGGCGATTCCCTTGGCCAGCAGGATCGTCGCGGTCGCCGGCGCGTTTCAGGCGATGAGCGCGCCGCGCCCGTTCCGGGCGGCGATGCACGTTCGCGCGATCCGCACCGAAATCAGCGCCGGCGCCGGCGCCCAGTTTGACCCGCGGGTGGCGGCGGCGATGCTCGATCTGATCGGCCCGCGGGCAGGTTAACCGACATGGCTCCCGCAAGCCGGTTTCAAGGCGGAAATCCGGGAATGACTCCGTCGTCACGTGTCGAAGTAGCGAGCATGGACGGATCGATCCCGGCCTCGGTCATCCGCCAGCCTCGGACAATTATCCGACTCGCCCGCCGTGAGACCCGCTTGCCGGCTGGTCTGAACCAGGCCAACCGGTGACCAATGACGCATCCACGATGAGCACCACCGACGACAGCGAAATCAACGTCAGTCAGTTGATTGCCACGGGCGGCGCCTATGCACGGGCACGGGATACCCGTGACGTGATGGTGGTTCTCTCCGTCGCCGTGCTCGGTGTCGGTTCGGTCTGCGCGGCGATCTACGCCTCGGTCACCGGCGGCTGGGATGGCGCGGTGATCGCGCTTGTCGCCGGATCGGCGACCGCCGGGGTGTTTGCCCGTGTGATGCCGTGGCGCCGGTTGCCGCGCAACGCGCAACTCAGCCTCTACTGGCTGACCGTGATCGCGATCACCGCCGGTGTTTTTGTGCTCGACGTCCCGACGTTGGCGATTCTGCTGTTGACGCCGATGATGGCGCTCACCTATGTCTTCGGCCGCGACCGCCGGATCGTCGTTTCGCACCTGGCCGTCGCGGCGGCGGCCTTCACCGCACCTGTGCTCGCCGGCTACTCCGACGATCCCGCTTCGGCGCTGATGATCACCCTGCCGGCCCTGATCACGGTCGCCGTGGTGTCGGGGGGGCTTGCGGCTCGCTTTCAGACTGTACGCTCGGCCGAGCGCGGCCGCTACAAGGCGACGATCGAGGCGCTTTCGACCGCTCTGGCGGCTCGCGACGGTTATACCGGCTCGCACTCGCAGGAGACGCTCTCGTTCGTGCAGGCCGTGTGCGACGAGATGGCGCTCGGTCCCAGCGAGCGCGAATACGTCTCTGATGTGGCGCTGTTGCACGACATCGGCAAGATCGGCATTCCAAACGACGTCCTACACGAGCCCGGCAAGCTCAGCGAAGAGCAGTGGGAGGTGATGAAGAGGCACCCGGTGATCGGCGAGCGCATCGTCGCGACGGTTCCCGGGCTCGAAGAAGTCGCGCGCGCGATTCGTCACGAGCACGAGCGCTGGGACGGCGACGGCTATCCCGACGGCCTGCGCCAAGGTGCGATTCCGCTGGCCAGTCGCATCGTGCTTGCCTGCGACGCCTTCCACGCGATGACCAGCGATCGCCCATACCGCGAAGCGATGAGTTTGCGGGAGGCGCGGATGGAGCTCTCCCGCAACGCCGGGTCACAATTCGATCCGATCGTCGTCGGCGCGTTGCTGCACGTGCTCGACCGCCGCGATCCCGGCCTCGCCGATGACGCGGAGCTGCCCGCGTGGCTCGGCGCTCCGACCCAGGCGGCTCCGCAATGCGGTTGACCGCCCGGGCGCGATCGTTCGTGCACGCTCGGATCGCACGATCCGAGCGACCCGCGACGGATTTCATGCATTCGGCGCGAATACCGCGTTTTTGGATTGTTTTTTCGTCCGGTCGCGGTCATACTGCCTATGAAGCTCACTCGGGCGTCGGTCGTCCGAGCGAGCGGATGTTGCAGTGGGGGAAAGCAGAAGGAATACAGGCAGCGGGGACTTTCGCTGCCAGCGATGGGGACACTTACGCCGTGAATGATCAACGGAGCTCGACGACATGGCAGGGCTGGAAGGCCGATGCGCAGCACACCTATGTATGGGTCGGCAGACTGGGCGCCGCGGTATGGGCGCTGGGCGCGGTCCTTTCGAGCGTCTATTTAATCTCCACCGACGGTGTCGGTCCGGAGACCTGGGCCCTTCTCGGCCTCTTGCTTGTCGGCTTTACCGCCTCGCTGGTGGTGCCTTGGCAGCGCGCGGACCGCTGGTGGGTCCTGCCGATGATTCTCTACGCCGCGGTGATCATCAGTGCCGCGACCGCCGTGCTCGACAAACCCGGGATCACGGCGTTTCATCTGTTTCCACTCTTGTTTCTCGCTTTTTTCTACTGGAGTCGCTGGAACGTGATCGTTCCCGGTTACCTCCTGTGGTCCGCGATGTTCGTCTCCGCCGAGGTACTCCGGGCCGGGCCGCTAAACGGTGAGCAGCTGATCGTGGCGATGCCGACCTACATCGCGACGTCCGCGACGGTCGGCACGCTGGCTAACCGGGTTCGCGGCGCCACCCGCACCGAACGCCGCCGTTTCAAGGCCACCGTCGAGGCGCTCTGCGCGGCGCTTTCCGCCCGTGACGGCTATACCGGGTCGCATTCGGCCGAGACGCTCCAGCTCGTCAATTCCGTGACCGGCCAGCTTGCGCTCTCGGGCGAGCAGGCCGAGACGATTTCAGACGTCGCGCTGTTGCACGACATTGGCAAGATCGGGATTCCGAACGAGATCCTCCACGCGCCGGGCAAACTCGACGAGTCCCAGTGGGAGGTCATGAAGCGGCACCCGGTGATCGGCGAACGGATCGTCGCTCGGATCCCGGGCCTCGAGGACGTCGCTCGGGCGATCCGGCACGAACACGAGCGCTGGGACGGTCGCGGCTACCCCGACGGACTCCGGGGTGGCGAGATTCCGCTGGCGAGTCGCATCGTGCTCGTCTGTGACGCCTACCACGCGATGACCAGCGATCGTCCCTACCGCGCGGCGATGCCGATCGAAGACGCGCGCGCCGAACTCGTCCGCCACGCCGGAACGCAGTTCGACCCGGTGATCGTCGGCGCGCTGCTCTCGTCCCTCGACGAGGTTGTCGCCGGTGTGGCCGGTTTGGTCAGCGGAGGTTTTGCGCCGGAGACCGTGCTCGGACACGCCTTAGGGCACCCGCGAACGGCGATTCCTTCCGCCCGACCGGTCGCCTAGCGGCCGATCGGCTTCAAGTCTGAGCCGCCCTTCGGGCCGCGTTCGCCCTCGACGGCGAGCCGGTCGAGCCGCGCAATCTCGCGTTCGGCGAGCAGTCGCGCCGGATCGTTCGCCGCGAGCGGCTCGACCAACCGCAGCAGACGATTTCGGATCTGCAGCGAGAAATGCGGGGTGGCCGCCCCCGCGAGCGCACGAACATCATCGAGGCCGACGGAGTGGGCGCGGTCGCGACGGTCGGGATTCTCGTGTTCGCTCATCGTTGGGTGGTGGGCCCGGTCGGCGAGGTGCCGAAGTCGGACTCGGGATCAGACTGGATCGGCAAGATCTCGCAGAGCTTGTCGACCTGTGCTTGCAGCCCCGGCGAGAGCACCTGCTCGTCGCCTAACAACCATGCGCGATTGTAAACGCCGTTTGACGGGTCGTCGATGTATCCCGGCTGGATATCGAGCAGATAGTTTTGCAGCGGCTTGTCAAGCGCGGTCGGGACGCGATTGAGCAGCACCGGCCCAAACGCCGCGCCGGAAGAGAGCGTGGTCGCCGCGGCGATGTCCATTTCGCGCCGGCTGTTCATGACGACCAGGCCGTGGCCGGGGTTGTCGATTCCCCAGCCCCAGTCGCTGTCGGGGTCCGCGAACACGCTCGCCTGCACCGCGTTCTCGACCGGCGTGGCGCCGCCGATACGCGTGACCGTGCCGTATCGCTTGAGTCGCGTAAGCAACTGGTCGGAGATGGCGCGGCGCGGTCCGACGACATAAATATGCGGCTTTTTATGTGCGGAGATCGCGCGCAGGGTCGCCAGCGGAACGGTGTCACGGCCGACGAAAAACACCGGACTGCCGGTCTTGGCCGCGAGCGGGCCGGCCGGCAACGCAAAGCGTGCGAGGTCGGCGTCGGCGGTGGTGACGATTACTTCGGGGCTGGCCTTGCCGCCGTTGATCTTCGTCCAGAGCGCGTCGATGCTCAGCGAGAGTTTTTCCGGGGTCTCGCCCGCGAGGTTGATTCGCGACATGTTCTCTGGCACCTTGGCGGTGCCGGCGACGAGCGCTTTGGGCTTGAGCACCAGCCCCGGGACAGACATACCGCGCGGACTCAGCGCGCTGATCGCCGATTTCGTGATGTCGGGAACGGCGTCCCCGCCGGACAAGAGGATCGGAGCGCCGAGCTTGCGCGAGGCCAGCACGCTCATCGCGATCGCCCCGCGCCAGTCACGCCGCTCGACGATCGAGACGACCCTCGGGCGCGTCGTCTCGTTGCTCGAGGGGTAGACCGCCAGCGCGGCGCCGGCGGCCGTTCCGACCGGGTCCTCTCCCGGAATCCTGATCGTGTTCTTGGTGGCGAGCGCCGGCGAGCCCGTCCCGCGCGCGAAGTCACTGTTGTTCGCGCTGTTCTTGAGCCCGGTCAGCCCGTCGTCGCCTAGTTCGCAACCACCTGCCGTGACTGTCGCGACCGCCACCGCCAGCCAGGCGAGGGTCTTGTGTCGTGTCATCGCGCGCGGTCGTCCCATCGAGCGCACCTTACCCGTGCAGCAGGAGGGCCGATCCGATCCTTCGTTCGCCTTGCCAAACGACGAGACGCCCGATACAATCCTACTGACCGCTGAGTCATTAGCAATCGGCACCGCGCTCGGCAGTCGCGTCATCGAGTCAGACCAGTCTCGCGAACAGGCACGTACCGACGGGAGGCGCCGCCGCCCATCCGGAATCAGAAATTGGAGCGATAAGTGGATTTCAGCTACACCCCAGAGCAGCTTGAGTTCAAACAGCGGATCAACAACTTTGCCCGCGACGTAATGCGCCCGGTCGCGCAGAAACACGATCGCGAACAGTCGGTGCCGTGGGACGTGATGAAGGCGGCGGCCAAGGAGGGAATCGGCACCCTCGACTTCATGATGAAGCTCGGCGACGATCCGCAGGGCATGTTTTCCCCGATCTATGCCGAGGAGATGCATTGGGGCTGCGCCGGCATCGCGCTCGCGGTCGCCGGCTCCGGTCTCGCGGCGGCCGGAATCGCGGCGTCCGGTACCGGCGAGCAGATCGCCGAGTGGGTGCCGCTGTGCTTCGCCAGCGGTGATGACGTCCATCTCGGCGCCTACGCCGTAACCGAGCCTTCCGCCGGCTCCGACGTCAAGTCGCTCAAGACGACCGCCAAGCTCGACGGCGACGAGTGGGTGCTCAACGGCACCAAAGTGTTCATCACCAACGGAGGAATCGCCGACGTCACCGTCGTCGTCGCCTCCGTCGATCCCGAGCTCGGCACCCGCGGCCAAGCGTCATTCATCATTCCCAAGGGAACGCCCGGCTTCTCGCAGGGCAAGAAGGAAGACAAGCTCGGCATCCGGGCGTCCCAGACGACCGAGGTCGTCATGGACGACTGCCGGATCCCGACCGAGTTTCTGCTCGGCGGCATGGACAAGCTCAACAACAAACTTGAGAAGGCGCGCAGCGGTCAGAAGGTCGGCGGTGCCAACGCGCTGGCGACCTTCGAGATGACCCGTCCGTTCGTCGGCGCCAGCGCGATCGGCATCGCCCGCGCCGCCTACGAGTTCACGGTCGAGTACCTGATGGACAAGAAGATCGGCGGCAAGCCGGCGCTCGAAAACCCAGGCGTCCACCAGCAGATCGCCGACCTCGCCACCGAGATTGACGCCGCCCGCCTGCTCGTGCAGCGCGCCGCGTGGATGGCGCGCAACGGCATTCCGCTGATCGGCGGTCAGGGCTCGATGTCGAAGCTCAAGTGCGGCGATGTCGCGATGTGGGCCACCGCCCGCTGCATGGACCTGGTCGGCCCCGAGGCCTGGAGTACCGAGCTTCCGCTTGAGAAGTGGTACCGCGACGCCAAGATTTACCAGATATTCGAAGGCACCTCGCAGATCCAGCGGATGGTCATCGGCCGTCTCCAGGTGGGCGAGTTCAAGGCACGTCTCGAGGCCGCCAAGGCCGAATTCGCCGAGGCCTCCGGCCAAAAAACGACCGCCGAGCCGGTTCCCGCGTAGTTCGCAGGTCTGGGCCGCGCTCGGCCTCGAGCCGTCGGCGACCCACTAATCTCTTGCCCCACTCGTGGAGGCCGCCATCTCACAAAGGAACAAAATCCGCATCGAGATCGATCGGCATCTCTGCGACGGGTTTGGTGATTGTCTGGATTCGGCGCCCGGAGTCTTCGATCTCGACGCCGAGAACAAATCGATCGTGATCGACCCCGACGCCCAGGACCGTGACACGATCCTCGCCGCCGCCAACGACTGCCCGGTCTGCGCGATCTTCATCTACGACGAAGAATCCGGTCAGCAGCTGTTCCCGTAGGACCGGGTCCAGTCGAAATCGACCTGGCGCCGGCTATTTGACGGCTCGCCCACCCGTCAGGCCGACGGCCTGCCGACCGGCCATTGTGTGGCGGATCATCGCTTATACCCCTGTTTGCAGGCAGTTGACTTGACGTCACGGGCTCGATCTGGTAAGTTCCACGAGTCGCTGAACGTTCCGATTGCCAAATCGGGACGACGGGGGATCCAACTAGGACCCTGTTCCTTCGGGGCGAATCGCCGTTGTTAGAACGGCGTAGCGCAGCAGGCAGTATCGCCGCGCGAGCCCGACAGCTAACCCCGTAAGCGCGACCGGCACCACGAGACGAGTCGTCTTCACGCATGTCCCGCCAGGGTCAATGCATGGATGGCGGAGCGCGAGCGCGCAACCTGCATTGCAGGACGTCACAACCAAACAGGATTGATCATTTCGCAACCTAGCCTGAACGGCCCAATGCAATCGTCCATCGACAACCCGACCCGTCGTCGCAACGCCAGGTCCTTCGCGGTCTGCCTCGCGATACTGGTGGCGGTCACGGCCCTGTACCTCTCGCTTCCGCTTGGCTCGAGCGCCAAATCCGCCGCCGAGCTTCAGCAGGACATCGCGAGCAAGCGCGCCAAGGAGGGGGTCCTGACGGGCGAAATCCAGAGCATGGGCTCCAAGATCAAACGCCTCAGAGGTCGCATCGGCAAGCTGCAGGCTCGCCAGAGCGTGATCGAGGGCGATCTTCAGCGCAAAGAGGCGAGACGCAAATCGATCGCGACCGAACTCGAACGCAGTCGTGCTCGGCTCGCTCGCCTGAGAAGGCGGCTGGCGCACGCGCGCGTGGTTTTGTCCAATCGAATCGTCGCCGTCTACAAGGCCGGCAAGCCCGACATCCTGACCGTCGCCCTTCACTCGGACGGATTCGCCGACATGGTCGAGCAGGCGACGTACCTGCACGAGGTCGCCAAGCAGGACCGCCGCATCATTCTTGCCGTGACCGAGCTTCGGGGGGAGACCAAGCGCGAGACGGTCAAGCTGGCCGCGCTTGAAGCAGAGGCCGTGCAACTGGTCGCTCAGGTGAGGGAGCGCCGCGACCAGGTTGCCGGCGCCAAACAGGAACTCGCCGGCCGCCGTAGCGACCTTTCGGCCGCCGTCGGCAGTCGCAAGGCGACGCTCTCGAGTGTCGCCAAGAGCCGCCGCGCCGACGAGGAGGACCTGGCGGCGATGGCCCAAAGCAATCAGCAGATACAGGGTTACCTCAACAAATCCCCGGGACCGATCAAGAAAGGCACCGGCCGCTTTATCTACCCGATCAACGGCGCGTTTACCTCGCCCTTCGGCCCGCGCTGGGGCCGCCTCCACGCGGGAATCGACCTGGCCGCTCCCAACGGCACGCCGATCCGCGCAGCCGACGGCGGAACCGTGCGCTTTGCCGGCTCGATGGGCGGTTACGGCAACTACACCTGCATCCAGCACAGCGGCTCGCTCTCGACGTGTTACGCGCACCAGTCGTCGATCGGTGTCAGCAACGGGCAATCGGTCAAACAGGGCCAGGTCATCGGCGCGGTCGGAAACACCGGTCACTCGACCGGCGCTCATCTCCACTTCGAGGTCCGTGTCAACGGTTCGCCGGTCGATCCGATGGGCTATCTCTAACCCTCGGTTGCCCGGCCGCCGGCGTTGCCCGCGGCGCTAGTCTCACCGGCGATGTACCCGGAGATCGATCTCGGCCCGATCACGCTTCAGACCTTTGGTCTGATGTTCGCGGCGGCGTTTGCGGTGTCGGGCTGGGCGGTCGCCCGCCGGCTCAAAGAACTCGGCGCGCCGGTCGACTGGGCCTACGAGATCATTCTCGCCGCCGCGATCGGCGGCATCTTCGGCGCGAAGCTCTGGTACGCCTTCGAAGTCGGTGACTGGTCGCTCGACCAGTTGTTCAGCGGCACGGGGCTGACCTGGTACGGCGGTGCTCTCGGCGGAGCGGCGGCGGTCGCGCTATACGCCAAGTGGCGCGACATCCTTACGCTGACCTTCATCGACGCCGCGGCTCCGGCGCTCGCGGCCGGCTACGCGGTCGGCCGCATCGGCTGCCAGCTTTCGGGCGACGGCGACTACGGCACGGCGACCGACGCGTGGTGGGGGATGAGCTACGAAAACGGCACCGTCCCGACCCCGCCGGGCGTCGAGGTTCATCCGACACCGGTTTTCGAGACGTTCGCAATGGGCCTGGTCGCTCTGCTGTTATGGCGCCTGCGCGATCGCTTCGCGCCCGGTGTCCTGTTCGCGCTGTACCTGATCATCTCCGGGCTCGAGCGGTTTTTGATCGAGTTTCTGCGCCGCAACGAGGCGGTCGCGGCCGGGCTCACGCTCGCTCAGGTCACCAGCGCCGCGATGATCTTGATCGGTGGCGCGATGATCGTGTCGCTCAAGGACGGCGCGCGAGAGAACCGCGGGCTGGCGGCCGGCTGAAGCGTCGCGGTTGGGCCGCCGTCCCGCCCTCGGCCCAAGTGAAAAAGTCTTCCCGACCGTCGCGAGAGGCCGGCGGGCCGGTTCGCACTTGATCGTTTGGCTTTCGGGCCGGCTCGGTGACGAGGGAGTGGCTGCGGCTCGGCGGCGAAGTGATCGGGCGCAGCTCAGCGACGAGGGAGGCGTCGCGGGAGACGACGAGGCGTGCGCGCGGAAATTTGGCCGCGCTGGTCTCGAACCGGCTTGCCTCGCGTCAAAGAATGCAACGTTGACCACCGACGTCGATCAACGCAGGGGTTGTGCGGTCGGTGTTTTTTGGTATGCTCGCCGCTGCGAATCTTCAAAGTTCGACTTCAAAGTTAGACTGGGAGGCTGTAAATGCGAGGCGTTGAGCATGTGCGTCGGCCGATTTCGATCGTCGGAGCTGCACTATTGGTAGTGGTCGGTCTGTTGCTTGCGTTTGGTTCCCCCGGCGGGCCGTTGCAGAGCAACAAGGCACATGCGTACGGCGGCGCCACTCCGCAGCCGCCGACAAATCCGAAGTCACAGAGTGACTGCGACGCCTACTACGGCAAGGGCGGGGGCAGAAAATCCCCCGAGGCCCGCGAATGCAAGGCGAAAGTCGCGCGTAAAGTCGGCTACCGCAAGTGCGCGAAGAAGACGGGTACCGCACGAGCCAAGTGCCGCAAAGCCGTTCAGCGCGCCTACAAGAAGGCCCAGGCCGCTATCAAAAAGCAGCGTGCGGCCGAGAACGCCTGCGGTGACGCACGCGCGGCAGGTATCAACGCGCTCGACCCGAACGACCCCGCCTACACGGACAAGGCGAAGGTGATCGACGACGAGTACAGCGCCTGCCTAGCGAAGGCAAGAGCCTGAACCAATAAGTGACTATCTCACCTGGCGTGCCCGAGACGAGCGAAAATCGAGCATGGGCGGTGACGCAGGGTGCCGCAATAGCCGCGCTATTTCGGTGCCCGAGGAGCCGGTCAGGCGAAGATTTGCAGCCGTATTCGGGTATGTCAG
>JBASWU010000141.1:0-7716 GCA_049276635.1 Solirubrobacterales bacterium
CTGACATACCCGAATACGGCTGCAAATCTTCGCCTGACCGGCTCCTCGGGCACCGAAATAGCGCGGCTATTGCGGCACCCTGCGTCACCGCCCATGCTCGATTTTCGCTCGTCTCGGGCACGCCAGGGTTTTGAGATAGTCACTTAGGCCAACGGCACGCCGCCAGATAATTCAGGCCCGCGGCCTCCGATGCGAAACGTTCTTGGAACTCCATGATCGATCGAGGGAAGTCTGGCCGATGCATCGGAGCAACGTATACCGGCTTCCTGACGGAAGCGGATATGCACTTGTCAGCTACACGGCTTGATCGGGCGTGGCTAGTACACCGCCGTTACTTTCGGCTCGGCCGACTGTTCCAATTTCCGAGGGTTCCAATTTCCGAGGATTTATGACGAATCCGCTCCGCATAGTGGCTTTTTCAAGCCGGAGCGATATGCTTGGGTGACGGGCATCACACACCCCCCGCCACGATTTGGGCGATTTTAGGACTGGAGGTCTTAGGACTATTGGGCCTCGAGCGGGTGTCGTTGGGGAATTCAGTATGACGGACGTATCGAACAGACGAATCCGCGTGATCGCAAACGCGGCGGCTCGCGTGTTGGCCAACCGCGCCGTTCAGTTGGCCACGCTGGCGGCAATCGCGAGCGCGGGCGTTCTGCTGCTCTCGTTGTCGTCGCCGCGTGCGGCCGGAGGGGGAACCTTTGCGCCCACCGTCGAGCTGCAGGTCAGCACGACTCGCGCGACCGCGCACCCCGACGCGCGACTCACCGTCACCGTACCCGCCGGCGATGAGGCGATAAAGGACCTGACGATCGATCTTCCCAAGGGCTTGTGGGGCAGCCTCAACGCGGCCGCGCCATGCGGCGAGGCCAATGCGCTGGCCGGCACCTGCCCGCCGGCGTCAAAGGTCGGAACGGTGATCGCCGATGCAAAGGTTGACCAATCCGACGCGCGGCTGAGAGGGACCGTCTATCTGACCGAGGCCGTCGGCGCGAACGCGGCCACCGACCCGGCGGGCTTGAGCGTCGTCGTCGAGGCCGTCGTCGGTGGAATAGACCTCGGCTCGGTCATCGTTCCGGCGCGTGCCGTCGTCCGGACCGCCGCGATTTCGCCTACCGCCCCAACCGGGGCCGTCGGGGCCATCGAGGGAATCCGCGTGGTCGCCAACGACATCCCCAAGAGCATCGGCCCGACCACTGATACCGATGGCCGCACCATCGAATTCCAGATCATGAAGCTCGCGGTCGACCTGCGCAGCAACCAGTCGCCGCCCTATTCACCGTTGCTGACAAACCCGTCGGTATGCTCGGCGATCGGGATCGGAGTCAGCGGTTCCGCCACGAGCTACGACGGAACGGTCAAAGCGCTGGCCGGGCCAACCGGCCCGACTCCGCCGACGATGGCGATCGACGGCTGCGACACCGTCAAATTCGTGCCGACCGCATTCTCGGTTTCGGCCGCGACGCCGGCGGCCGGCGCCGCGACCGGCCTTTCCGTGGCGATCGATTTTCCCGAAAACAGCGCCTCGCTTAACAGGATTACCGTCAAGCTGCCGCCGCAGATCGGTCCCAACTTCCCGTCGTTTGGCGCTTCGGGCGACATGTGCCCTTCGACGGCGGCTCCCATACCAACTTCTCCCTTCGCTCCGTCTGTGTGTCCGTCGCAGGCGCGGGTCGGATCGGTGACGATCGAGACGCCGTTGCTCCCCGATCCGGTTGGCGGTGACGTATACCTGATTAATAAATCGCCGATCCCGTGGCTTGGAATCGACGTTCACCCCGGCATCGCCGGCAATCCCAAGGGCGTCTACATTCGTTTGACTGGGTCCACCGCGCTTCCGCAGGTCGACCCGACGTGCGATGGGCTCACAACATCACTCGGGTTCTGTCAGAGCCAGATATCCGCGAGCTTTTTCAATATTCCCGACGCGCCGATTTCCAGTATCGATTTGAGCCTCGATGGCCCGAGCCGCGCGGGGATTGGCGGCCCGCTCCCGGGCCAGATCGTCACCGTCGCCGACGCTTCAGATGCGACCTGCCGGCCGGTATCCGACTTCACCGCCTCGCTTGTCTCCAACTCGGGATCGTCGGTCGCCAGCGAGGAGATCTCGCCGCAGGCATTCACTGGATGCGACCCCCGCATCATCGAGATTGAATCGAGCGTGTCGAGTCCCGTTGGACGGAAGACGACGACCAACCCACCTTCGTTCACGTTCTCGGGCGGCTCCGGTCCGTACACGTGCGCGATCGATGGCCAGGAATCGGCCGTCGAACCATGCACCTCCCCGTACACGCCGGCCGCTGTAACCGGCGCGTTGCACCGGCTGTATGTGCAAAACGAAACCCGTGCGTTCGTCGTCGCGCCCGTCCCGGCGGTCCCAGACCCAACCGCACCCTCTATCACCGCGATCGACTCCGGCCCCTCCGGCTCAACGGCCGACACCACCCCCGGCTGGGCGTTTACGGCCGACGAGTCGAGCAAGTTCCAATGCGCGATCGACGACGGCGCCTTTCTTCCGTGCAACTCGGCGCCGCCGGCTCTCACCGGTGCCTTCCAGGTCGCCGCGGAGGACGAGTTCGTTCCCGGCTCGGCGCACAAGTTCGAAGTTCGCGCCCAGGACGCCGCCGGCAACGTCGGCACCCCGGCCACGCGCAACATCACCGTCAACGTTCCGTTTGAGCCGGCGTTTAGCGCGACCGTGAGCACGAACGTCGCCCGTTCGCACCCAGACCTCGACGTCATCATCACCAATCCGTCCGAGCAGGATCTCCAGGAAACCACGATCAAATTGCCCGATGGATTTTTTGGCGGCCTTCAGGGCGTCCAGTCGATTTGCCCGCTCGCCGTTGCCGCCGCCGGCAACTGCACCGTCGCGTCACGGGTCGGTACGGTCGAGGCCGAGGCGGTCGTCGACGAAAGCTTCATTCGCGTCGACGGCACCGTGTACCTGACCGACGGGGTCAATGGCGATCCCGCCGGACTCTCGATCAAGGTGCCGGCCGTGATCCAGGAGATCGATCTCGGCGATGTCATCGTCGCGGCGCGCGTGGCGGTTCGCGACAAGGCCAAGGGAATGGACGCCCTCGTGGTGGGAATCCCACGGTCGATCGTCCCGCCGGCGGGCAGTCCCGACACCGAGACGTTCTTCAACATCCGCAAGATCACCCTTAAGCTGCGCACTGGCGTCGGCGCGGCACAACCGCTGCTAACCAATCCGAGTGCCTGCACGACGACTAATTTCCAGGCGGACTTCCGGTCCTATTCCTCGAGTTCAACGTCGGCCTCCCAGTCGCTGCCGATCGCCGGCTGCGAGGCGCTCGCGTTCGCTCCGTCGCTCACCGCGAAGATCACCCAACCCGATGGCTCAATACCTACCGGCGAGGACTTCAAAGACATCAACCTGACGGCGAATCTCACCGCCAGCCCGAACGAGTCCGGCATCAGGAGCGCGAGCATCCTGATGCCCAAGCCAGTGACGATCAACGTCCTCAAGCTGCCGCTGAACATCTGCGAACAGCAGCAGTACGAGACGCTCTCCTGCCCGGCCGAATCGATCATCGGCAGCGCGACGGCGACATCGCCGTTGCTGCTCCCGGGCGAGACCCTCACCGGTCCGGTGTACCTCTTGCGTGGCGAGAACTTCTCGCCGCTGCCGCGGCTGTTCATCCGCCTCGGCGGCCGAATCTCGCTCAGCGTCGTCGGTAAGTCCTCATTCGAGCCGGGCACCGGAACGCAGATCCGCGCCGTCTTCGACGACCTGCCCGACGCACCGCTGAGCACCTTCAGCCTGGGCATCACCAACCTGCTCAGCACGGTGAAAAAGCCGTGCAAGCTCGGCGACAAGTATGGCCGCTCGATGACGGGGACGATTTTCGGGCACAACAACAAACAGGCGGCCGTCCTTTCCACCTTCGACTTTGACTGCGCCGGCGTCGCCATCAAACACAGGTTCAAGAAGCGCGGCGAAAAGACGACTCTCGGCGTGACCGTTCAAACCCAGGGCAGCCAGGCGCCAGTACGGAGGATTCGCCTACAGTTCCACAAATACCTCACGCTCAACAAGCGCGCTGTCAAGCGCAAGCTGATCATCAAAGGCGACGGCAGGCGGATCAAGCCGAAGTGCTTCACGGTCAAGCGCGCGTCGGTGCTCGAGGTTGGATTCTGCGGGAAGCGTTACCGGAACATGCAGTTCTCGTTCAGGGCCGGCTCGCTAGCGGCGAACCGCAAGCTCAAGAATCCCAAGCTGACAATGACCGTCACGCCCGGGCCCTACGACAGCCGCCAAAAAGACGTCATTTCTTTGAAGAAGCCGCTCAAGCGACTGACCCTTCCCTAGCACCGGCCGCATCCGAATCCCGCCTTTCCGTCGGCCCCTCGCCCTAGATTGTTCTCGACCGTGAAAGCCTGACATCGGCGCTTCACGGCACATCTGTCCCCGCCTCCCGAAGAGACGCCTCTCATCCATTCCATGTCGCTCTGCTTTATCGAGCCCAAAGACGCCGTTCGCGTGGTCGCCGATTCGATCGGCCGCGAGGCGCGTCGTCAGCTCGTCACCGAGATCGTGCATGCGTGGGTCAACTCACTACCTGACAGCGAGTTGCCGATCCACTACGCCGAGGCGATTCACTCGCTCGACGACCAGGACCTCACCGTGCTCGCGGCCTGGCACGCCTCGCTTGAGGTCGGCCAACCGGTCGCCAACCGCGACTTCCTGATCGGCGCCTATACGTCCCTCGGCAAGGACCACCGTCGCGAGGCGTTGCGTATCGCGGCGGCCTTTCGCAGCGAAGAGGCCTTCGAGAACGGCGCGTCAGACGAAGAGATGCTCGACACGGTGCTTCCGTGGCTCCCGCCGCGCCAGACGATGGAGCTCGCCGCCGAGGCGATCCGCATCTACGTCTGGGACCGCATCGGCAGCGACAACTAGCCCGAAATTCTCCGCCCTCTCGGTTAGCCGCCGGCGAGGATCGCTCGCGTCTCGGCGATCGCCTGCTCGGTTTCCACGAACTGCACGGCGAGAAAGCCGAACTCACGCGCCGCTTCGCAGTTGACCGCGATGTCGTCGACCAGCACACAGTGCCGCGGCTCGATGTCGCCGAGGCCGTCGAGCTTGACGATTCGCTCGTGGGTGATTTCGTAGATCCGGCGTTCGGGCTTGCGCGTTCCGACGAACCCCGAGTCGACAACGGTCTCAAACAGCTCGTCGATCGGCAGCATCCCACGCCAGCGGTGTTCCCACTCTCTGACGTTGTTGGTCAACAGCGCCAGCCGCCCGCCCGTGGCTTTGTACTCGAACAGGAAGTCGAGGTACCGCTGGTTCGGGTGCAGGTGCTCGAAGTAGGTGTCCGGAAAGGTGTGAAATTCGATCTCTCGCTCAAGCCGCGCGCCTAACTCGTCTTGCATCATCCGCGTGAAGTCCGCCTCACTCAGCAGGCCTTTCTCGAGTTCGAACAGTGGATGCTCGCCGTCGCGATCCATGATCGCATCCATCGCCGCGCCAAGCACCTCGAGCGGGATGCCGGTCTGTCGTTCGTAGGCGATGAACGAATCCATCAGCGGGTTGGTCATCACCCCGCCGAAGTCGGAGATCACCACACGGACTCCGCGATCCTCTGTGTTCATGCCGCTCGCCGAGGCGGAGCCGCCAGCGCGATCTCGTAGTAGCCGACGCCGGTCAGAGGCCCGAGCGTCCACTTGTAGAACGCCAACGCGACGTCCCGATCGGTCAACTCCACGTGAGTGCCCTCGATCGCTTCACCGGTCAGTCGGTGCGGAAACTCGTCCTCGCTGAGCCGGAACTCGACGCTGGCCTGTTTGTGCAGATCGTCCTTCGAGTAAACAGTCGACAGTCGCGCGTCCTCGACGCGGTAGGGCTCGCCCTTCTGTACCAGCACGGCGTCGTTGCGCTCGTCTCCGTGCCCGTGGTAGACCGCCGGTTTGTACGAGTTCATGAGGAACGCCTCGCCGTTGTCGAACACCGCGGCGATCGATCGCAGCACCGGGGGACCTTGCCGGCGCGAGGGCAGAGTCGCCACACCGAGTGACTTGAAGCGTCGTTCGCGCTTGTCGTGCTCGGCGATCTTCCCGGTTACGTCGCAGATCATCACGTCGCTGGAGTCGAGCGCGGCGCCGGCGCCCTTGCTGCGCCAATCCAGATCGAAGGCGCCCGCCATCGAGGTCATCTCGGCAGACCAGTGGGTGGGGGAGAGCGTCGTCAGCTGTTGCGCGTCGCTGACGGAGAAGCCGAGCTTTCCGTTGCTTGAGAACAGCACCGACACTTGAGGCCCGGCGAGTCCGAAGACGGATCGCTCGGCGTCAAAAAAGGCAAGACTCTCAGCCTCTAGTACAGGTACAGATCCTATGGATGTCATCGCTTGGGTTGTCGCGTTTCAAAGTCGAAGTCGGGCTCGTCGCCGGGCTCGATGCCGGGTCGCGCGTCAACCGCGCCCGGCGCCCCGTTTTCCGCCGGATCGAACTCGGGATCGGAGCGTGGCGGCCGCGTGGAGCGCGCGAAGTCTTGCAGACCGGTATCGGCAAACGGCGCGACCAGCCTGACCCGGCTCGAAAAGTAACCAAACGCCCACCGGCCGAAGAGTTTGCGAGTGAGCGGTATGACCATCAGGAACCCGAGAAAGTCAGACAAGAACCCCGGTGTCACGAGCAGCACCCCGCCGACGATCACGAAACCGCCGTCGACGACCTCGCGAGCCGGGATGCGCCCGGCCGTAATCGCGCCCGAAAACCGGCGCCAAACCGACCGCCCCTGGCTGCGCACGAGCCAGGCGCCGAGTATCGAGTCGCCGACAAGTAGCAGCACGGTCAGGCCGCCTCCGGTCGCCCCGCCGCCAAGCAACTCGGCGACCTGCAGGATCAGCCACAGCTCGACGACCGGCACGACGATGAAGACGATGAACAGCAGGACCAGCGGCATTGCGTCACTCTAACCCGCGACGCCTACAATCAATCAGATGTCAGCACTTACGGCGGAACTCATCTACGAGGCACTCGAACAGGTCATCGACCCCGAACTCGGTCTCGATTTTGTCGAACTCGGACTGATCTACGACGTCTCCGTCGAGCCGATCGACGAGGGCCACGGCAACGAGGTCTACGTGACCTACTCGCTTACTTCGCCGGGCTGTCCGATCGGCCCACAGATCGCCGACCAGATCAAAGAGTTCACGATCGAACTCGACGGGGTCGAGAAAGTCTTCCCGAAGCTCGTGTTCTCCCCGCCGTGGACCCCGGAGATGATGAGCGAAGACGCGAAGTTCGCGCTGGGCTATTAGCCTCGTCTCACCGGCCCACCGGTTGGCCTGCTTCTCTTCTCTTCTCTACTCGCCGCAGCTACTCGCAGGTAACCGTGGTCTTCCCGCGAGTAGTTCGGCAACCGCGGCGAATCATTTACTTGACGGATGGCCGAAGATCGGCTACTCTCGTCGGGTCGGCCACGGATTTGGTCGGATTGGGTGACTGGCGCGGGAAGCAGTGCAGTAACCGGCTGTCGCGGTCAGTCAGTAGTTAGGTAATCATAAGTTAATGGTTGACATCCGCGGGCAATCGCCCGGCGGATTCAATAATTGGGGGGCATTAAAGATGGTTAGTTCTCGTTCCGCGCGGTCATTCAGTCCCGCGCGAAGTCAAGTTTTTGCCGGCGCGGCCATTCGCCTGTCGCTGGCGCTGGTTGTAACACTCTTTACGGTGGCCGCGTTCGCG
>JBASWU010000142.1:0-3485 GCA_049276635.1 Solirubrobacterales bacterium
GCCGCCCGCCCCGTATCCCGGACAGCCGTACCCGGGCGCGCAGCCGCCGGGCTACCAGCCGCCGGCGCCGCAGATGCCGCCGGCGATGCAGTCAGGGCTTCCCGGCCCGGCGCCGTTCGTCTCGGGAATGACCGGCGGCTTTCCGCCGATCCAGCCGGGTGCGCCGATGCCCGGACAGCCGGCGCAATCCGGTGCGACCGCCACACGCGGCCAGGCGACCGTGACCGAACTGACCGGCACCCAGCAGACGGTCGCCCGCCGCATGGCCGAGAGCAAGGCGACGGTGCCGGACTTCTTCGTCGAACTCGACGTCGATATGACCAACGCGGTGAACTTTCGCGAGCAGCTGAAGATGAGCGTTCAGCCGGCGCCGTCGTTCAACGACATGGTCGTCCGCGCCGCGGCCCAGGCCTTGCGCAGCTACCCGAACGTCAACGGCGCCTACAAGGACGGCCACTTCGAGTATTACGGCGACGTCAACATCGGCATCGTCGTCGCCTCCGGTGAACTGCTTGCGGTGCCGGTGATCGGCCACGCCGATCACAAGGGCCTGGCGCAGATAGCGCGTGAATCCCGCGACCTCGCGGCCGCAGTGCGCAGCCGAACGATCCAGCCGGCCCAGCTTTCAGGCGGCACCTTCAGTATCTCCAACCTCGGGATGTACGGCGTCGATCGCTTCACGGCGATCATCAACCCACCACAGGCCGCGATTCTCGCCGTCGGCGCGATCCGCCGCAGGCCGGTCATCGCCGAGGACGGCATATCGCTGGCGGTTCGCCAGGTCATGACCCTCACCTTGACCTGCGACCACCGCATCCTCTACGGCGCCGAGGGCGCCGCGTTTCTCGCCGCGATCAAGGCCTGGCTCGAGAGCCCGCAGTCGCTGCCGGTCTAGTCAGCGCCGGCGTTTCCACGGCATCCGCCCGCTAGTCGGCCCGACGCCTGCCCCGGTACTCGGGATGCCAGGCGAGAAACTGTGCGGCGTTCGACAAACCGGGCCCATAACGGGCGACCGAGAGTCCGGTCGAGTCGCCCCGCACGAGCACGCACCAGTGCCTGGATTCGTCCTTGGAGGACGGCACGCACGAGCGAAAGGTGTTTTCGCTGAGCTTCCAGGTGTCGGCGGCGGTCAGCAGCAGCTGGAACTCGCGCGGCGCTTTGGCCTTGACCGTCTCGCGCACGAGGACGGCGTTGCGTTCGAGCCGCTGCGTCGGGCTGATGATCAGGTCGCGATTGGCGAAGTCGACGGCGTAGATCGCCAGCAGTCCGACGGCCAGCAGCACTCCGGCCGTCCAGCGCTCGGCCGCCGCGATCGCACGTGGCGCGGCCCGCTGGGCGCCGGCACGACCGCCGGTCGAGGCCAGATACGGCGCGGCCCAGCCGGCGAGCACGTAGGCGAGAACAACGTTGCCGGCCAGCGAAATCAAAATCGCGCCGAGCCAGGGGATCGTGCCTTCGCCAAACGGGTTGGCGTGCAGCATCATCGCCGCAAGCACGGAAAACACCGCCACCAGCGCCGCCACCGGGCGATTGCTCAAGGTGCGCCGCATCGCCGGTGAGCTTAGAAGCCGCCCCGCCCCATCGCCGCGTCTCGCAGCCACCCTGGTTGCATCGGCGTGAGTTCTGGGCCGGCCGGGCGGTAGGATCGAGACTATGAGCGGTATTCGCGCGCCGGGCGAGCGACCGGCCGAGTTGTGGGTTACGCGACTGGGCCTGACCGACTACGACGAAGCGCTGTCGCTACAGCATCGCCTGCGTCGTGCGCGCGTCGCCGCGGCGATCCCCGACGTGCTGCTGCTGCTCGAACACCCGCCCGTCTATACCCGCGGCCGGCGCTCCGAGGCCGCCGAGCTGCCCCGTGGCGGGGACTGGTACCGCAATCGCGGAGTTGCGCTGCGCGACGTCGACCGCGGCGGCAAAACCACCTACCACGGACCCGGCCAGCTGGTCGGCTATCCGATTCTCGACACGATCGTCGTCGATCGTGACGTTTCGCGGCTGGTCCGGTCGATCGAACGGGCGCTGATTGCAGCTCTGGCCGGCGAAGGCGTCGCCGCGCGCCGCGACGCCGCCGGTCGCGGCGTCTGGGCAGGCGGCGGGAAGACGGCCGGCAAGATCGGATCGATCGGACTGCACGTCTCCCACGGTGTCACGACGCACGGCTTCGCCGTCAACGTCGACTGCGACCTGACCCCGTTTTCCTGGATCAAACCCTGTGGACTCGATGATCCCGCGACCTCGATCGCCACCCAGACCGGCCGCGCCGGCGGGATGCGCTGTTTCTCCCGCCGCGCCGCGTTCGAGTTGGCGCGGTCGCTCGGGCTCAGGCAGCGCCTCGTCTCGCGAGCGCGCCTCTTGGCCGAGTTGAACGCAGCCGCGGCGTCACCCGTGCTCGGGGGCACGTCGGTGCCGCCAGCGGAACCACCCGCCCAGCCGGTCCACGCGAGCGACGATCTAGTGTTCTCCCCGTGACCGGCCCCACCGCATCGACCGCATCGCCTGTGCCCGCTCGGCGTGAACACAACACGCGCTCGCGCGCCAATCCCGGCGGTGTCACCGGCGCGGCTCTCGTCCGAGATCTCGGCGGCGGCACAGTGCGCCCGTTCAGAGACCGCAAGCCGCCGTGGTTCAAGGTCCACGCGCCGGGCGGTCCCAACTACATCGCGATCCGCCGCGAGATCAAGGGCGCCGGCCTCAACACCGTCTGCGAAGAGGCCAACTGCCCGAACATCGGCGAGTGCTGGGAGCGCGGCACCGCGACCTTCATGATTCTCGGCGATACCTGCACCCGCCGCTGCGGCTTCTGCAACGTCAAAACCGGCAAGCCGACCTTCGACGACCCGCTTGAAGGCGCAAAGGTCGCGGTGCAGGTCAAGAAGCTGGGCCTGCGTCACGCCGTCGTGACGTCTGTCGACCGCGACGATCTTCCCGATTACGGCGCCGGCGCCTTCGTGCGTACGATCCGTGCGATCAACGTGCAGGCGCCCGGCTGCCGCGTAGAGGTGCTGACACCGGACTTTCGCGGACAGGAGATGCCGCTCGCTCGCGTGATCGAAGCCCGTCCCGACGTCTTCAACCACAACGTCGAGGTCGTTCCGCGCCTTTATCCGTATGCCCGCCGCGGCAGCACCTTCGCGCGCTCCTGCCGCGTCCTGAGGAACGCCAAGCTAATGGGCGGCGAGTCGGTCGCCACCAAATCGGGGCTGATGGTCGGGCTCGGCGAGACCAAAGCGGAAATCACCGAAACCCTCGGCCTGCTGCGCGAGAACCTCGTGCAGGTCCTGACCGTCGGCCAGTACCTGCGCCCGACGGTCGATCACCTTCCCGTCGTGCGTTACTGGCACCCCGACGAGTTCGCCGAACTCGAGCGGATCGCGTACTCGATCGGTTTCGAGTCGGTCGCCGCCGGGCCGCTGGTGCGGTCCAGCTACCACGCCGACCAGCACGTCCCCGAGCGCCTCGCGGCCGCCCGCGCCGCCGGGTAG
>JBASWU010000143.1:0-4899 GCA_049276635.1 Solirubrobacterales bacterium
GCCCCGGGGTGACCGCCGCGGCCGCGGCCGGCACGGTCGTCGTCGAGTGGAACGATCCCGACGCGCTGCGCGCCGCCTGCGCCGAACACGACTTCGCCGCGCTGTTCGCCGAGCCGGGCCCGGCGAACATGGGCCTGGTGCCGCCGGCCGAGGGCTTTCTGGAGCTGCTTGCCGAACTGGCCGCCGCCAACGGCGCCCTACTCGTCTTTGACGAAGTGATCAGCGGGTTTCGCGTCGCGCGCGGCGGCTGGCAGGAGTGCGCGGGCGTGCTCCCCGATCTGACGGTGCTGGGCAAGATCGTCGGCGGCGGACTGCCCGCGGCGGCCTATGCCGGCTCGCGCGAGCTGATGAACAACATCGCCCCCGCCGGCGATGTCTACCAAGCCGGCACGCTCTCGGGAAACCCGCTCGCGATGGCCGCCGGTCTCGCGACCCTGCGCCGGCTCGACGACGACGCCTACCAACAGCTCGCCGACCGCACCAGTCAGATCGCCGCCGGCCTCCGCGCCGCCGCCGCCGCCGCGGGCGTCGCGGTCGTCGTCGTCGAGGCCTGTGGACTGCTCACCGTCTTTTTCGCCGAGCACGCGCCGGCCAACTTCACCGAAGCGCGCGCCTGCGATCTCGAGGCCCACGCGGCATGGTGCCGGGCGCTGCTCGACCGCGGTGTCTACTCGCCGCCATCGCAGTTCGAGGCGTGGTTTGTCTCACTGGCGCACGACGACCGCGCCGTCGAGCGAACGCTTGAGGCCGCCGCCGCCGCCTTCTCCGAGGTGGCGCCGCTATGACCGGACCGGGCGGATTCGCCGAACTTCTCCCCGCCGACCGTCTGCTCGCCGAGTGCCGCACCGCCGGACCCGCCGACGCGATCGAGCGGGCGCCCAACCTCCGTGTCGCCGCCGCCGAGGTCGTGCGCGAGGGCTATCTCCTGCACTACGCCGAGCCTCGCTACTACGACTTCGAGGACGCCGACCTGGCGCTGCTGGCCGGAGACCGGATGTACGCCGCCGGCCTGGCGGCTCTCGCCGGCGCCGGCGACATCGAGGCCGTCGCCGCGCTGGCCGGCCTGATCGCCGGTTGTGCGGAAGCGCACGCGGTCGGCGATCCCGCCCGCGCCGACGATTTGTGGGCCTCGACATTGGCTATGCTTGCGCCCGGTTCAGCCGCTGCCGGCCCGGACACTTCGCCGGCCTGAACATCCGTCCAACGACGCCCAACCACCTAGCTGAAACACCCGCCAGCAACTCGCGCATTCATGCCTCCGGAGACAGATAAAAAGCAGTCGAAGTTCACCGCTGACCGCGGCTGGCCCGGTTCGTTCGAGGGCGAGACGGTCTCGCGGCGCGGGTTTATGACCGCGGTCGGCCTCGGCGCCGGTGGCGTCGCCTCTGCGCTGTTCGGTCTCCCGGCGCTCGGCTTCGCGCTCGGCCCGGTTTTCAAGAAGACCGAGCATCGCGCACTGCTCGGCGTCGGCAGCGAAAACGATTTCAATGCCGAGACCTACGTTCCCGTGGTGGTCACCCTGACCGCGGGCATCGGCGAGGCCGGCAAGACACTGATTTACATCCGCCGCAACGACAAGCCGACCAAAAAGCAGCCGTGGCCGTACATTGCGATCTCGACGCGCTGCGCCCACCTCGGCTGTCCGGTCCGCTACATCGAGGCCGCCCGCTCGTTTATCTGCCCGTGCCACGGAGGCACCTACGACGATCAGGGCGAGGTCACCGGCGGCCCGCCGGTCCGCCCGCTCGACCGCTTCGAGACCGTCGTCAAAAACGGCACGGTCTTCGTCGGCGAGCGCTTCAGCGTCAACTCCCAGCTCGAACGCGTCCCGACCCGCGACCCGGGCGAGCACGTCGACGGTCTCTGGCAGATCCTCTACCCACCGCGCCCGACCACCTGATCGCGCTTCGCTATCTAGTTCCGCGCGACTCCAATCGAAACCACTTTCACGATGCCCAGTAAGCCAAAGCTCCCGAACCCGCTCAAGACACCGGTCGCCAAGCTGCCCAAGCCGCCCGGTGCGCTGCTGCCGCCGATGCTGCGCAAGTCGCCGACTCCGGGTGAGACCAGCGACCACACCGTCGGCAGCGCGGCAGTCGAGGGCGGAACCAGCGTCGTTGCCTGGATCGACGAGCGCACCAGCGGCTCCGGCTTTCTGCGCGGCTTCATGTTTCGCAAGGTTCCCAAGGGCACCAACTGGTGGTACACACTCGGCTCGGCGACGATGTTCGCCTTCATCAGCCAGGCGCTGACGGGCGTGTTTCTCGCGATGTACTACGAGCCCGACCCGATCCGCGCCTACGACTCAGTGCGATACATCAACAACGAGTTATTTCTCGGCGAGTTCGTCCACGGCATGCACAAGTGGGGTGCCACGGTCATGACCGTCTTGTTGTTCGTGCACATGGGCCGCACCTTCGTGTTCGGGGCCTACAAATACCCGCGTGAGCTCAACTGGGTCGTCGGCGTTCTGCTGCTGCTGATGACGATGATGATGGGCTTCACCGGCTACCTGCTGCCGTTCGACCAGCGCTCCTACTGGGCGTCGATCGTCGGCATCAACCTCAACGGAACCGGTCCGATCATCGGTCCGTACCTCGCCGACTTCCTGCGCGGCGGTGCCGAGTTCGGGGGGACCACGCTTGCCCGCTTCTACGCGATCCACATGATGCTCGTGCCCGGCTTGATCGGCGCACTGATCGGCGCACATTTGTACCTGGTGGCCAAACTCGGCACCTCGGCGCCGCCGTGGGTCAAACCCAAGCCGCCCAAGAGCGGCCAAGAGCGGATCTAAAGGCCCGCGCGTGGACGCCAAGCAAAAAGAGCAATACCTTCGCGAATACAGCGAGCTGAAGAACCAGGGCAAGCCGTTCTTCCCCTACGCGGTCGCCAAGGACGGGTTGATGGCCTGCATCGTGATGATCGTGATCATCCTGATGTCGTTGATCCTCGGCGCCGAGCTCGGCCCGAAGGCCGACCCGACGACCACTACCTACGTCCCGCGTCCGGAGTGGTACCTCTTCTTCCTGTTCGAGCTGCTGCGCGTGATCAAGCCGCCGGAGCTCGTTTTCGTGGCGACACTCGGCATTCCGAACATCGCCCTCGGCCTGCTGGTGCTGCTGCCGTTTTATGACCGCGGCCCCGAGCGCCGCCCCGAGCGCCGCCCGATCGCGATGGGTGCGATGGTCCTGACGATCGTCGCGATGACCTACCTCACACTGCTTGGCGCGTTCGCCGGCTCGCCGACCGAGATCGACATGGACGTTCCCGAGTCGGTCCGCTACGGCAAGGAAGTCGCCGCCAACTCCGGCTGCCTTGGCTGTCATAAGTTTGGCGAGAACGGCAACGAGGGCCCGGGTCCCAATCTGACCACGATCGGCGCGCGCCTGCCCAAGCAGGCGATCGAGCGCACGCTCAACAACCCCACCGCGCCGATGCCGAGTTTCAAGAACATGCCGTCCGACCAGAAGCAGGCGCTCGTCGACTTCCTCGGGCATCTCCGCTGACGCGGCCGCTTGCCTGGCTCACTGGCTAGGCTGCCCGGCATGACCAATCAGGCCGCGACCAAAGGCACGCTGCCCGAGCAGCAGGTCCAAGCGATGTTCGACCGGATCGCCGGCCGTTACGACCTGCTCAATTCGGTGATGACCGCCGGCCTGCACGCCAAATGGCGCGAGCGCGCGGCCGACCTCGCGCGCGTCGGACCCGGCGACCACGTGCTCGACATCGCCACCGGAACCGGCGACCTTGCGTTCGAGATGGCCCGTCGCGTCGCTCCGGGCGGGAGCGTCACCGGCGCCGACTTCGCGTCCGAGATGCTGGCGATCGCTCGCGCCAAGCAGCCCGAGCAGCTGGCCGGCGTCGACGCCGAGGTGCTGTTCGAGACCGCCAACGCCTTGGAGCTGCCATACGACGACAACATGTTCGACGCCGTAACTGTGGGTTTCGCCGTCCGTAATTTCTCCGACCTCGAGCGCGGTCTTGGCGAGATGGCCCGCGTCGTCAAGCCCGGCGGCCGCTTCGTGATCCTCGAGATCTCCCGGCCGGTCAAGCAGCCGCTCGCGTTCTTCTACCGCCTGTGGTTCGACCGCGTCGTCCCACTGGTCGGCAAGCTCGGCGGCGAAGACAGCGCGTATACCTATCTGCCCAACTCGGTCAAGCGATTCGCCGGCCCCAACGAACTTGCCGGGTCGCTTCAGCGTGCCGGCACGACAGACGTTCGCTGGACCGCCACCGCCGGCGGGATCATCACGATCCACCACGCAACGGTGAAGTGAGCGACACCCGCGCGTTTCAGGCTCTGGTCGAAACCGTTGGCGAGCGGGTCACCGCGCGTCTGGCCGATGTCGAGCTGAGGCTCGGCGAGATCGTCGCAGCTCGCGACCCGCGGGCCTCCGGGCCGGGGTTGATCACGCTTCGTGCTGGCGGAAAGCGACTGCGACCGTTGCTGGTGCTGACGTGCGGTGCGATCGAGGACGCGACGCCCGAGCAGGCCGAGGCACTGATTCGCGCCGGGGCCGCGGTCGAGCTCGTCCACATGGCGACGTTGGTTCACGACGACGTGCTCGACGACGCGGCCCTGCGCCGCGGCAGGCCGACTATCTACGCCGCTCACGGTCGCGACACGGCGATCACCACCGGCGACATGCTGTTCGCGCTGGCCTTTGAGGAGCTGACCAAGTCCGGCGACTCCGCCCAGGTGAACACGCTGTCGGACGCCAGCTCCGGACTCGCCCGCGGCGAACTGCTGCAGCGCGAAGACGCCTGGCGCGCGTCGGTTTCGCGCGAGCGTTACATCCTGCGCTGCACGCTGAAGACCGCCCGGTTATTCGAGGCCGCCGCACGCCTCGGCGCCCACGCCGGCGGCCGCGCGCCGCTCGCCGGCACGCTCGCCCGGTT
>JBASWU010000144.1:0-18885 GCA_049276635.1 Solirubrobacterales bacterium
GCGCGGTACCCGGCTGGGCGCGTGGACGCGTGCGCGTCGGCGGCTCCGGAGACCTAGTCACGGTCACGCTACGCGGGCGAGCGGTTTTTCCGTGGGTCGCCGCATTGCTTGAGGCGCGTTCACGGGCGATGGTCGTCAACTCCGGGTCCGCGCTCGGCGGCGGTCGGGGATGACCGCTCACCGCAGTGGCGGCGCCGATCGCCGGCGGCGCCGATCGCTTCGCCCGGTCGAGGCCGACTCGGTCGGCGGTTTTCTCACCTGGGACCGGCCGGCCGCCCCGGTTCACACCGCGCCCGCCGAACGAAGCGTCGGTCTACCGTCGCCGCCCGGCGCTCCGCCGCCACCGCGAGTCTTGTTCCCGCAGCCGACTCCGCGAGTGGTCTTCGTGTCGATGAGCCAGGCGCGCGTCCGGCAGATAGCGCTGCTGGCGATCGCCACGGCGCAGCGGCTGGCGGCGCTGACTGCTCGAAGCGGCGCGCTGGCGGCGGTCGACCCGGCGTGCCTGCGCGTACGCGGCGGATTTCGCTCGCGAGCGCGCAGCGCGTTTCCGCTCGACGGGCTCGTGACGCAGGCGCGGCGCGGCGCCGTCAGCGTTGTAGCCACCGAGGACGCGCCGTTGGCCGCGACGCTGGCGGCGGGCCGTGTCCCGCTGGTCTGCGTCGCCCCCGCCGACGAGCATCTCTTCGAGCTGGTCGCGGTGGTCGCGCCGAACACGGTCGCACTGGTCGCCGACGACGACACCAGTGCCGCTTACCTCGCGCTGGCGCGGTCTGATCTCGGCGCGGCGTTCAGCGGAACGAACGTGTTGGCCACGCGGCTCACCGCGCGGCAGTCCGACCAGCGCGCCGGCGAAACGATCCTGGCGATCGACGCGTGGGCCGAGGCCAGGCTGCGCTGGGGCCTCGCGGTCTCCGGCGGGATTGAGCGGTCGGGCAGCCTTCTGGCGGAGCTGATCGTCGAGCGGGCGTCGCATAGCCGGTGAGCGGACGGCTGACACGCCTCGGTCACGCACAGGACGGTCAGGCGCTCGTGCTGATGGTCGCCGGATGCCTGCTCGCGCTGGCGAGCACACTCGTGCTCGCGCAGTTCGGCGCGGCGTTTGTCGCTCGCGGCCGCGTACAACGCGCGTCCGATCTCGCCGCAACGGCCGCCGCCGCACGGATGAGTGCGGACTACGAGCGATTGTTCGTCCCGCCGACACTGGGCAACGGACTGGCAAATCCACTCCATCTCGATCGCGGCGAGTACCTGGCGCGCGCCCGTGGCGCGGCGCTTCGTTCGGCGCGCGCGAATTCGATCCCGCTCGCCGCCGGACGCATCACATTCGATCGTGATGCGGCGCCGACGCGCGTAACGGTTCGTGCCGCCGCAACGCACCGCGTGTCCGTGCCGGGCGGAACCCGCGAGCCGGTCCCCGTGCGTGCGCTGGCCACGGCTCGCCTGCGCTTCGCGATCGGCGCGATGGCCCGCCCGATGCCCGGACTGGCGACCGGCGGCGGCTACCGCGGACCGCTGGCGTACCGGCAGGGCAAGCCGATGCGCCCCGAAACCGCGGCCGCGTTCGACCGGCTTCACGCCGCCGCCGCGCGCGCCGGGCAGGCTCTGACGATCGCCAGCGCCCTGCGTTCCGATCAGGAACAAGCGCGTCTGTTCGCGCAACGGCCCGACCCCAAGTGGGTCGCTCCGCCGGGGACCTCGTTGCACCGCTACGGCACCGAGCTCGACATCGGGCCGCCGTCGGCGTACGCATGGCTGGCGTCCAACGCGCGCGGCTTCGGGTTTATCAAGCGGTACGCGTGGGAGCCGTGGCACTTCGGCCTCGGCGCAAATCCACGCGACGTGCCGGCGCGGTACGAGCAGGGCTCGTTCGAGCCGCCGAGCGGGCGCTTCGACGGCCGCGGCCTGCCGTCATTTGTGCCCGCTCGCTACGCGGCGACGATCGCGGCGGCCGCGCAGCGCTGGAATGTTCAGTCCGAGTTGCTGGCGGCGCAGCTAAAGGTCGAATCGAACTTCGACCCGAATGCGGTCTCGCCGGCCGGCGCACAGGGCATCGCTCAGTTCATGCCCGCGACGGCGCGGGCGGTCGGGCTGGCCGATCCATTCGATCCGCGTCAGGCGATTGACGCCCAGGCCAAGTTGATCAGCGGCCTGATCCGGCGATTCGACTCGATCTCCCAGGCGCTAGCCGCCTATAACGCCGGGCCGGGAGCGGTCGAGCGCTACGGCGGCGTGCCGCCCTACGCCGAGACACAGACCTACGTTGCGCGCATCCTCTCGCTGGTGAAGGGGAACAAAATCGAATTCAACGACCCCGCCTTCGCGGGCATCGCGGTCACGCCGAGCGTCGAGCTGATTCGCTGAGGCAGCCTGCGCGGCCGGGCGATCGCGATCGCGACGTAATCTGACCGGGTGGCCGAAACCACCCCAGACAAGGCGATCGCGCCGCGGCCGGCCGTCGGCGCCGACTCCGAGTTCGATGGCGAACTCGACGCGCCCGAGCGTGCGCCCAGGCGCGACAATCCCTTCCGCGGCAAGCTGATCGACGAACGCCGCGAACTGCCCGATCAGCCGGGGGTATACCTGTTTCACGCCGTCGACGGCACGGTGATCTACGTCGGCAAGGCGAACTCGATCAAGAAGCGCGTCGGCTCGCATTTCTCGTCGCCCGAGGGCAAGGCGGTCGAGATGATCGCGACCGTCGACCGGATCGAGTGCGTTGTCACGCGCGACCCCTCCGAGGCGCTGCTCACCGAGCAGCAGTTCATTCGTCAGTACCGGCCTCGCTTCAACGTGCTGATGCGCGACGACAAGACCTTCCCCTACATCGCGATCTCGACCGACGAGCAGTTTCCGCGCGTCTACATGACACGAGAGAAGCACAAGCGCGGGCGCAAGTACTTCGGACCCTACAGCGAGGCGCGCCGGGCGCGCGAGCTGATCGAGCTGCTCGGCAAAATCTTTCAGTACCGCACCTGCGAGGGGCCAAAGCCGGGCCGGGCCAGCGGCAGTCCCTGTCTGGACTACTTCATCAAGCGCTGCCAGGCTCCGTGCGTCGACTACGTCTCGAATGCCGACTACCGGCGCAACATCGATCGGATTGCGAGCTTTCTGGCGGGCAACTTCAACGACGTCACCGCCGAGCTGGACGAGCGCATGCGTGACGCGGCCGCGCGCCGGGAATACGAGGAGGCGGCGCTTTACCGCAACCGCATCCAGGCCGTCAAGCGATCGATCGACCGTAACCGGCTCGATTCGAGCTCGCTGGAGATGGTCGATGTCGTCGCCGTCGCCGTCGACGAGACCGTCGCCAACGCACAGGTGTTCCAGGTGCGCGACGGCGTGCTCGCCGATCGTCAGAGCTTTCACCTGACCAACGAAGGCGAGCGCGACGTCGCCGAGGTCACCGCGGAGTTTCTCGTCCAATACTACGGCTCCGGCGGCGCAGTGCCGCCGCAGGTGATCGTCTCGCGTGAGGTCGAGACCGAGTCTGGGGCGATCGACGCGATCGGCGAGCTGCTCGGCGAGCGGCGCGGTTCGCGTGTTCAGATTCGCGCGGCCGAGCGTGGCGAGAAGCGCCGGTTGTTCGAGCTGGCCGAGAAGAACGCGCGGCTCGCCCTGGTCCGCGAGCGCTCGCGCTCGGAGCGCGCCAAGCGCGGCCGCCGCGAGGGTCTGGAGAACCTGCGGGCGTCACTTGGCCTCGACGCCCCGCCGGTGCGGATCGAGTGCTTCGACATCTCGAATCTCGGACCGACCAACGTAGTTGCGTCGATGGTCGTGTTTCGCGACGGCAACCCGTGTAATTCGGACTACCGGCGATTTCGCGTGCGCGGGCTCGACGGCGCCCAAGACGACTTCAAGTCGATCGGCGAAGTGCTCGGCCGGCGGATGGCCGCGTATCTGCGTCAGAAGGAGATCTCACCGCACGACGACGCCTACGACGAGAGCTTCGCGTCGCTTCCGGGGCTGATCGTGATCGACGGCGGCAAAGGCCAGCTCGGCAGCGCGCTCAAGGAACTCAAGGCGTTCCGGGCCGCGGGCGTCACCGTCATCTCGCTGGCCAAGCGCGACGAGGAGATCTTTGTGCCCGGGCGCAAGCGGCCGTTGAGCCTCGATCGCGGCGATCCGGCGCTGAAGGTGCTCCAGCGCATCCGCGACGAGGCGCACCGATTCGCGATCACCTTTCATCGCGAGCGCCGCGACAAGGCGCTGACGGAGTCCGTATTCGACGACCTGCCGGGGGTGGGCGCCGCCCGTAAGGGTCTGCTGCTGCGTCATTTCGGATCGCCTGAAGCGGCGCTGACGGCGTCGCGTGACGATCTCGAATCGGTTCCCGGGCTGCCGGCCAAGATCGGGCGTCAGATCTTTCATCACGTAAACCGCAACCGATGATCGTCCGGCCGGGGTCGTGATGCGCCATCCGCGCCCCCCGCTTGAATTAGGTTCTGCGAAGCGATGAAGTCAACGGATTCAAGCGGTCGGCGAGCGAAACGGTCCCTGTGGCCGTTTCGTGGTCGGCGTGCGATTTCGCCGCCGGAGCCGCGATCCTCGCGGTCCGCCGGCGCCGCTGCGCCGCTCACGACCAATCTGCGCGATCTCGTGATCATCACCGGCCTCTCCGGAGCCGGAAAGTCGGCGGCGCTGGCCTGCTTCGAGGACGCGGGGTACTTTTGCGTCGACAACCTCCCGCCCGAGATGATCTCTTCGCTGACCGATCTCTTCGGCCACTCGGGCTCGAAGGTCGAGCACGCCGCGATCGTTTCCGACGCGCGCGGCGGCAGCTACTTCGACGAGATCGCGCCGGTGATCGAGGGGCTAAAACAGCGGGATATTTCGTTCAGGCTGCTGTTTCTCGATGCCGACGACCAGGCGATCGTCAACCGCTTCAAGGAGACGCGCCGCCGCCACCCGCTCGCGCCGCAGGGCGCGATCGCCGACGGCATCAACGCCGAGCGCGAGATACTCGCGCCGGTTCGTGAGCTCGCCGAGGAGGTGATCGACACGACCGAGCTGTCGCCGGCGCGCCTGCGCCGCGTGATCGCCGAGGATTTCCTGACCCCCGAGACTCGCGGCAAGCTGGCCGTCACGTTTACAACCTTCGGCTTCAAGCACGGACCGCCGCGCAACGTCGACCTGTCGTTCGACGTGCGGTTTCTGCCCAATCCGCACTACGTCCCGGAGCTGCGCGACCACACCGGGCTCGACGCCGACGTCCGCAAGTTCGTCGAAGCATCCGACGGCATCGACGAGTTCTACACCCGGCTTGTGCCGCTGCTCGACTACCTGCTGCCGGCCTACGCCGACGAGGGCAAACAGCATCTCGCGGTCGGCGTCGGCTGCACCGGTGGCCGCCACCGCTCGGTCGTGATCGCCGAGCATCTCGCTTCGATCTATCGCCAGAACCCGGATTTGACCGTCGAGGTCGCGCACCGCGATATCGACAAGCGTCCGCGCCCGTAGTCGGTCCGCCACCGCCGGCCGCACGACCGTTGATAGATTCTCGGTCCGATCAGACTCCCTCATTCACCCTCGGCCGCTGGAGATTTAATGCCTGTTAAAGCTGGAATCAATGGATTTGGACGCATCGGCCGCAACGTCTTTCGTGCCGCGCACGAGGCGGGTGCGGATATCGACTTCGTCGGCATCAACGACCTGACCGACGCCAAGACGCTTGCTCACCTGCTCAAGTACGACTCGAACTACGGTCCCTTCCCGGGAACGGTCGAGGCCGCCGACGGCGCGATCGTCGTCGACGGCAAGACGATCCCGATCCACGCCGAGCGCGAGCCCGGCAACTTGCCGTGGGGCGAGGCCGGAGCCGATGTCGTCGTCGAGTCGACCGGTTTTTTCACTGACCGCGACAAGGCCGCCGCCCATCTCGACGCCGGTGCCAAAAAGGTGATCATCTCGGCGCCGGCGACCGATCCGGACGGGACCTTCTGCCTCGGCGTGAACTTCGACGACGGCTACGACCGCGAGTCGATGAACGTCATCTCCAACGCGTCGTGCACGACCAACTGCCTCGCCCCTCTGGCGAAGGTTCTGCACGACGAGTTCACGATCAAGCGCGGACTGATGACCACGATTCACGCCTACACCGCCGACCAGCGCCTTCAGGATGCGCCGCACGGCGATCTGCGCCGCGCGCGCGCCGCGGCGATCAACCTGGTTCCGGCCTCGACCGGCGCCGCGAAGGCAATTTCGCTGGTGATTCCCGACCTCGCCGGAAAGCTCAATGGCTTCGCCGTTCGCGCGCCGATCCCAACCGGCTCGGTCGTCGACCTGACCTTCGAGGCCGGCCGCGACGTCACGCCCGACGAGATCAACGCCGCCGTCAGGGCCAAGGCCGACCAAGGCTCGCTCGCGGGGATCCTCCAGTACACCGAGGATCCGATCGTCTCCAGCGACATCGTGCACTCGTCGTACTCGTCGGTGTTCGACGCACTGCTGACCAGCGTGATCGAGGGCAGTCTCGTGAAGGTCGTCACCTGGTACGACAACGAGTGGGGTTACTCCAACCGCGTCGTCGAGCTCGCTCAGAAGATCCTCTAGGCGATGACCGCGGCCGCCGGATCGAAGCTCGGCAAGCGGACGGTTCGCGACGTTGACGTGCGCGGTAAGCGAGTGCTGGTTCGCGCCGATCTCAACGTGCCGCTGGGCGAGACCGGCGGCGCGATCGTGGTCGCTGACGACGCGCGGATCGCGTCGTCCGTGCCGACGATCGAACTGTTGCGCGACGCCGGAGCCAAGGTGATCGTCTGTTCGCACCTCGGGCGACCGAATGGCGCGCGCGTTCCCGAACTGTCGCTGGCTCCGGTCGCGAAGCGGCTCGGTGAGCTGCTCTCGACCGATCTCACACTCGCCCCGGGACTGGTCGGGCCCGAGGTAGAGGCGCTGGTCGGCTCGCTCGGCGACGGCGACGTTCTGATGCTCGAAAACTCCCGTTTCGAGCCCGGTGAGACGAAGAACGATCCGCAGCTGGCCAAACGGCTCGCCCGGCTCGCCGACGTCTTCGTCGATGACGCCTTCGGCGCCTGCCACCGCGCACACGTCACCACCGAAGGCGTCGCCCACCACGTCGACGTCGCGGTCGCCGGTCTGCTGCTCGAGCGCGAGGTCGTCACGCTGCGTGGCATCGTCGAGAACCCCGACCGCCCACTTGTCGTGGTGATCGGCGGAGCCAAGGTCAGCGACAAGATCGCCGTGATCGACAGCTTTCTGCAGGTGGCCGACACGATTCTGATCGGTGGCGCGATGTGTTTCTGCTTTTTCAAGGCGCAGGGCCGCAGCACCGGCGACTCGCTGCTCGAGCGGGAAGGCGTTGAGCTCGCGCGCGCCGCGCTGGACAAGGCCGAGCGGACCGGATGCGCGATTGGGCTGCCGACCGACCTCAAGCTCGGCCGCGAGTTCAGCGCCGACACAGAGACGCGTGACCTCGACGGCGTCGACGTGCCGGACGGCTGGATGGGTCTTGACATCGGAAACGCGAGCGCCGAGGCCTACGCCGCCGAGGTTGCGCGCGCGGGTACGATTTTCTGGAACGGCCCGATGGGCGCTTTCGAGCTGGAACCGTTTTCGCACGGCACCCGCCGCGTCGCCGAGGCGGTCGCCGGCGCGGCCGGCGTCAGCGTCGTCGGTGGCGGCGATTCCGCCGCCGCGATCGCGCAGTTCGGGCTGGCCGACGCGATCACGCATCTTTCGACCGGCGGCGGCGCATCGCTGGAATTGCTCGAAGGCAAACCGCTACCCGGAGTGGAGGCACTCGACGATGCCTGACCGACGCCCATACATCGCAGGCAACTGGAAGATGAACAAAACGGTCTCGGAGGCCGAGGATTTCGTCTGGGCGCTGCTGCCCCGGATCAGCGGGGCCGACCGCGCGGAGGTCGTCATTTGCGCTCCGTTCACCGATCTGACTCCGTTGATCGACAGCACGCGCGGCTCACGTGTCAAGGTCGCCGCCCAGAACATGCACCAGGCCGAAGCGGGCGCCTTCACCGGCGAGATTTCGGCCGCGATGCTTGGCGATCTCGACGTTCGCGCCGTGCTGCTCGGGCACTCAGAGCGCCGCCAATATTTCAACGAGACCGACGAGTCGCTCGCAGAGAAATTGCCGCTCGCGCTCGCGCACGGCATCGAACCGATCTTCTGCGTCGGCGAGACCGCGGCCGAGCGCGATTCCGGAAGCATGGAGGCCGTGCTCGAGCGCCAGGTCGCGGCCGGCCTGGCCGGCGTACCGGCAGGCAGGCTCGCCGAGGTCGTTGTTGCCTACGAGCCGGTCTGGGCGATCGGCACGGGCAAGGTGGCGACGACCGAACAGGCGCAGGAAGCGATCGCCTTCATTCGTTCGCGGCTTGGCACGATCGACGCCACCGCCGCCGAGCGGGTCCGAATTCTTTACGGCGGTAGCGCCAAGCCCGAGAACATCGCCGAGCTGCTGGCTCAGCCGGACATCGACGGCGGTCTGATCGGCGGCGCGAGCCTCGAACCCGACGATTTCGCGAAACTCGTCGCCGCCGGCGACGCGGCGTAGCGCCGCCGTTCGCGAGGTTCGTCGCATGTCTGTCAGCGATCCGGCGCCATCAGTTGCCCTGATCGTGCTCGACGGCTGGGGTCTGGCGCCACCGGGTCCGGGTAACGCGGTCGGGCTGGCGAGTACACCGGTGTTCGACGATCTGGTCGCGCGCTACCCCAGCGCCACGCTGCGGACGTCCGGCCGCGACGTCGGCCTGCCGGACGGCCAGATGGGCAACTCCGAGGTCGGTCATCTCAACCTCGGCGCCGGGGCGATCGTCAACCAAGACCTGACGCGCATAGATATCGCGATCGAGAGCGGCCAGTTCGCCGAAAGCCCGGTTCTCGAGGCCCTCTGCATGGCCGCCCGCCGGTCTGGGCGCCTGCACATCATCGGCCTGGTCAGCGACGGTGGAGTGCACGCCAGCCTTGACCACCTCGAGGCGCTGCTGAAACTGGCCGCCGCGCAGGGCGTCGAGGACATCGTCGTGCATGCGTTCACCGATGGGCGCGACACGTTGCCGCGGTCGGCGCACGGATTCATCGCGCGCCTGCAGCGAGCTCTTCCGGAGCAGGCGCGGATCGGCACGGTCACCGGCCGTTACTTCGCGATGGATCGCGACAAGCGATGGGACCGTGTCAAGCTCGCCTACGACGCGATCGTTCACGGCCGCGGCGAACAGCCGGCGCCGGCGACCGCTCTGGAAGCGGTCGAAATGGCCTACGCGCGCGGCGAAAACGACGAGTTCATCAAGCCGACGCCGGTCGGCGGCCGCGAGGCGCGGATCCGCTCGGGCGACGCGGTGTTCGGCCTCAACTTCCGGCCCGACCGCATGCGCGAGATCATCGCGGCGCTCGGCGAGCACGACTTCGCCGAGTTCGATCGCGGCGACGCGCCGGCAGACTTGACGATCGCGTCGATGACCGAGTATCGCGAGGGCTGGCCTTACGCCGCCGTCTTTCCGCCTGCTCGCCCGCGGGTGACACTGGCCTCGGTGATCGCCGAGGCCGGCGGGCGCCAGCTGCACGTCGCCGAGACGGAGAAGTATCCGCACGTGACGTATTTCTTCAACGGGGGCGCGGAGACGCCGTGGACGGGCGAGGAGCGGTTCATGGCGCAGTCGCCCGTCGACGTGGCGACCTACGACCTAAAGCCGGAAATGAGCGCCGCCGAGGCGGCACGCCAGTTTGTGACCCACTGGACCGCGGCCGACTACCGCTTCGGCGTGATCAACTTCGCAAACCCTGACATGGTCGGCCACAGCGGCGTCATCCCGGCCGTCATCGCGGCCGTCGAGGCGACCGATGCCCAGCTCGGCGAGGTCGTCGCCGCCGTTCAGGCGAAGGGCGGCGTCTGCCTGGTCACCGCCGACCACGGTAACGCCGAGCAGATGCTCGAACCCGACGGCTCCCCGAACACCGCGCACTCGCTCAATCCGGTGCCGTTCATCGTGACCCGGCAAGGCATACGGCTGCGCAGCCAGGGCATCCTCGCCGACGTCGCGCCGACGGTGCTCGACCTGCTGGCGATCGACCGGCCGGCCGCGATGACCGGTGAATCGATGATCTCCGGCGGCTGACGCCGCGGACAAGCAGCTCTACGAGTGGTCCTGCACGAATCCGCGCAGGCCTTCGATCTGGTCGCCGACATTGTCCTTGACGACCGGAGCCGTGTCCGAGCCGCCGAGCATGAATCCGGCCGTCACCGCCGCCGCGATCGCCGCGATCAGCAGTATCGAGACTGCGACGCGCTTGATCAAGCGTCCGGCCGAGCCGCCGCCGGAGGTCGTCGGCGCGGTCGAGCGCGACGTCGCCGCACGACGCTGCGAAGCCGGTTCAATCCGCGTCTCCGCCGCCGGGTCGGACCGCGGCGGAAGTGGCGCCTGGGGCATACGCGGCGCGGTCGCTTTTCGGGCCTTTACGGCCGGCGGCCGGGTGCGCGCGGCGACGATTTTTGCGGCGGCCCGCGGGTCGGATAGCACCGTCGTGACGAAGTCACTTTCGTGCCGGTGGAGCCCGTTGCGTAACGCTTGAGCGAACTCGCGTGCGGTCTGAAAACGCAGATCCGGGTCGTGTTGCAGCGCCACCCGAATCGCCCGGTCGAGCTCGACCGGAACCGACGGATTGTGGGCCGAGAGCGGTGGCGGCGTTTCGTCGCGCTGTTTCATCGCCAGCTCGGTGATCGATTTATACGCGTACGGCGGACGGCCGGCGAGCATTTCGTAGACGACCACGGCCAGCGAGTAGATGTCTGACGCTGGGCCGGTGTCGCCGCCGATCGCTTGTTCGGGCGAGAGGTAAGCGACCGTGCCGAGCACCGATCCGGCCTGCGTGACACGGGTCAGCTCGGCGGCCTTGGCGATCCCGAAGTCGGTCAGTTTCGCGGCGTGCTCGCCGGTCACGATCAGGTTCGCCGGCTTGACGTCGCGGTGGATGATGCCGGCGCGGTGGGCGCACTCGAGTGCCTCGCAGGCATCACCGGCTATCGCGACGGCGCGCTCGGTCTCGAGTTTCTGCCCGTCGCGCAGCAGCTCCGAGAGCGGCGTGCCGTCGATGTACTCCATGACGATGAAATGCCGGTGCGAGGTCTCGTCGAGACCGGAGTCGAAGACCTGAACGATACTTGGATGCTGGAGCCTCGCCACCGACAGCGCCTCGTGCCGGAAGCGGGTGACGAAGTCCTGGTCGCCGGCGAGGTGCTCGGCGAGTAGCTTGAGCGCCACCGTGCGCTTGAGCACGGTGTCCTCGGCCTTGACGACGACCGACATCCCGCCGGCGCCGAGCCGGCCGATCTGGCGGTACCGCCCGGCGATCAATGGCTGCGCCGGAGCCGCTGGCGGAGTTTCGTTGCGGTCGTTCATCCCGGCGCCACGCCGCCGGACTGGTCCTCGCCCGGGGCGCCGGGAACGACCGGCTCCACCGGCTGCCGTCCGCCACCGGTCGGCTCCGGGCTATGCGACGGCTGATCGCCATTCGGTCGGGCGCCGCCGGTCGGCTCGGTGACCTCGCCGGTCGGCTCGGTGATCGCGCCGGTCGGCTCGGTAACTGCCTCGGTCGGCGGCTCGTCGAGTTGACGGCAGTCGGCGTCGACCAGCTCCTGAAGCCGTTGCACGCTCTCGGCGAAGGCCGCTCCAAGGCCGGGACGATCGGAGTTGACGCGGTGCGTCTGTGCCACGAGACCATCGACTCGCGACTTGGCGGCCGTGCAATCGCCCTCGCGCACGCCGGCCTCGATCGCGTCGAGCGATGCCAGCGCCCGCTCGGTCTCGGTCGGCGAAAAACGCTCGCCTGTTTGCCCGCACCCGCTTAGCGCCACGACGATGAATGTGACGACGGCGACGGCCATCGGCAGCCGCGCCGTCGAGCGATTGGATCCGAGAGGCGAAGCCACCGCCAGAGACTAAATGATCGATTTCACGAAAACCGCACCTACCGATGGCGTCGCATACCGGTGCTGGATCGTCATCCGCGCACCTCTGCGCGCCGGCTTTCGATCGCCGAGGTCAGTTTGCTGACCATCTCCTCGATCGTGTAGTCGCCTTTCGCGAGGAACCCGTCGGCGCCGGTCTCGCGCGCGACTCGTTCGCCGTCCTCGTCGGCGGCGCCGGAGTGCAGTATTACCGCCGTCAGCGGTGTGGCGTTGCGGAACTCGACGACCATGTCGGCGCCCGACTCGTCGCCGAGCCGGAGATCGACCAGCGCCGCGTCGCAGAAATTGCCTGCAGCCAGCCACTCGCGGGCCTCGGACGCGCTCGGGCAGGAGTGCACTTTGAAGCACTTCGTCTCGAGCAGTGCGGTTGTGGCCTCGCGGACGAGGTCGTGATCGTCGATCACGAGCACGCTGAGCCCCGAGCCGCGCTCGTCGGGCGCGGCGGTCGATCCCGTGACCGGAGCGGTTGTTCCGGCGCCCGGCACCGTCGTCGCTTCTCGCCCCGGAACACTGATCGCCTGCATCAACTCGGCGAGCGTCGACTCTTTGAGCAGGTAACCGTCGGCGCCGGCGGCGAGTGCCGACCTAACACTCTCCTCCTGGGCCGACGCCGAGAAGGCGAGGATGCGGGCCTCGGATAGGTGCCGGCGCAGCGCGCTGATCGTTGCCGTTCCGCTGAGCCCCGGCAGGCGCATGTCGATCACGAAGACGTCTGCCCGGCCGCCTTCGCGCACCCAGGCGACGATTTCACGGCCGTTGTCGAAACTCGCGATCAGTTCATATCCCTGTTCGTAGCGGAGAATCTCCTCGATTAGGTCGCGAATAACCGCGGAGTCGTCCGCGATCGCAATCTCGACGCCGCCGGTCACGACGGGATGGCGTTCAACTGGACTCTTTGCATGAAGATCGCCACCGCGGCCGCATCAATAAATAACAGGTCGTCTCCTGAGTGCTCAAAGAAAACCGCGAACCCGAGGCGAGTCGCGACCGACCGGTAGAATACACCGAACTCGGTATTGATGAAATGATCGATCAGTCGCTAGTGGTCGATCTCCCCAACGGGTGGGTCGACGGCCGCCGGGCGATCGAGGTCGTCGTCGACGTCACCGGCCAGCGGCAGGCGCGACCGGATCACCGTGCCGCCGCCGGAGCGGCCCGAAATCGAAAAGCGGCCGCCAAGCATCCTCGCCCGCTCGCGCATGCCGAGCAGGCCGAGGTGACTGCCCGCCGAGCTCGGTCCGCTTACCGCGCCCTCATAGCCGATCCCGTTGTCGCGAATCTCGATCTCGACCGCTCGGTCGACGATCTGGACCTGCACGGTCGCCTCGGAGGCATGCGCGTGTTTTTGGATGTTCGTGAGGGCCTCCTGGACGATGCGAAAGATCGTGATCGAGTACTCGTTGCCGAGATCGTCCGGAACGTCGGTCGTGACCTCGACCGCGACGCCTTCGACGTGGCGGCCGAGTTCGTTGAGCGCGGCGTTGAGCCCGTTGTCGTCGAGCACCTGGGGGCGCAGTTCCATCAACAGCGCCCGCAGCTCGCGAGCGCAGGAGCGAATCTCCTTCGCGCCGTCTTCGATGATCTCGCGCGCCGTCGCGAAGTCGCTTTGCTCCACGCGCGCCTGGGCGAGTTCGAGCCGGATCGCCGTCGCGCCGAGTTGCTGCAGTACGCCGTCGTGAATGTCGGCGGCGACCATCGACCGCTCGCGCTCCTGCGCCTCGACCAGACGGCGGGTCGCCGACCGGCGCAGAGACTCGATTGTCCCGGCCGCGCGAAATCGCACGACCGAACCAACGACCGCGGCCACGATGCTGCCGAGCATCTCGTCTTCCATCGCGTTGATCCCCGAGATGCTCTGCAAGACGAGGGCGGCCTCCTGCACACCGTCAATCGCCACCGGGACGACCGAGATCCCGAAAGGGACTCCGCCGCCGCCCGTGCTGTCGTCTAGTGCCGAAAACGCGACATCGTCCCTAAGACTGCCGAATCCCGCGATACGCGCCGGATGGTCACCGGTCAAATCGACGGCGACCACGCCGCTGAGGTCATCGCAGCCGCGCACCGCCTCGACCGCGACCTCCAGCGCTGAGCCGCGTTCGCGCGGTTCGGTCAGTTCGAGCTGGGCCCGGGCGGCCGCCTCGGCGTACTGCGTGTTTCGCACCGACTCGGTGATGTGGGCGATACGGTCGAGATGCATCGTCGCCGACATCGAGATCATTTGCAGCGTGGCGGCCAGGTCGGCGGATATCCCGGAATCGCTTGTCGCGGCGATTCCGACGACTCCGGTGATCAGCGGCTCGCCGATCGTGCTTGGCACGGCGATCACGACGAAGTCCTGTCCGGCGCCGTCGGCCATCACGACGGCGCTCGGATTCTCGAGTAGTTGCCGGCGGGCGCGTTGAACGAGGTCGTCGTCGGGGTCGCCGATCGCGGTGCCGACCGGTAGCTCCAGCGGATTTTCGAATAGCACCAGCCATGTGGCGGAATCCTCCGACGCGATCCCGGCGCCGACGAGTTGCCGGCGCAGCATCTCGGTCATCGACAGGAAAATAGCCTGCGGCGTGACCGCCCGCGAGAGACCGTTCAGATAAACCTCGGCCGTCTCGCGGCGAGTCTCGCGCATCGCATCGACCTCGGCTTCGAGTTCGGCGACACGGGCCTCGAGCGCGGCGGCGTCCTGGGTTGGCTCGGCCTCGCCGGCGTCGGCCGCGGTTACGTTTGGCAAGTTCAAACTACGTCCCCGATCAATTGCGCGACGCCGGGCATTGCCTTACGCATCGAAGCTTGAAGAAATATTGTGAACGCCCACACTGAATCCCAGATCCAGAATACATTTTTGGCGCCGGCGGCGATTCTCCTCGCGGGATTCGTCGCCGATCTGTCGCTGTGGCCGCGTGGGTCGTTTCCGCGGGTCGTCCCGGTTGACGCCTCGAACTATTTCTCGACGGCCGTCATCGAGCGGGCCGAGGACTTCCGCGGGCTGCAGTCGTGGCTCGGCGTCGCCGGTCTGCTCACGCTGGTCGCGGTCCCGTTGGCCTTTGCGGTGTGGTGGCCGCGCGACCGCGCCGGTCAAGGCCTCTCGGGCGGTTGGCCGCGCCGTGCGGTCCTGATCGCGGGGATTCCCGCGATCGTCGCTCTCACGGCTTTTGCGGCCGCGCTGCCGTTCCAGTTGGTCGCGTTTTCGCGCTCGCGCGACGTCGGCTTGACCGTGCAACCGGTCGGCGAGTGGCTCGCCGACCGGGCCTTGGCGGCGGTGCTCACCTCGTTGGGAGTGGCGTTGCTCGCGTCGGTGGCGGTGTTGCTGGTCCGGCGCCTGAGACGGGCGTGGTGGCCGGTGTTTTGGGCCGTCCTGCTGGCGTTCGCCGCCGCCGTGCAACTGCTGGCGCCGATCGCGCTCGCGCCGCTGTTTGCGGATTTTCGCCCGCTGCCGGCCGGTTCGGCGCGCGACGACGTGACCGCGCTGGCGCGGTCGGCCGACGTACGGCCTGGCGAGATTCTCGTCGTCGACGCCGCCGGCCGGACCAACGCCGCCAACGCCTACGTCGGCGGGCTCGGAACGACAAAGCGTGTGGTGCTCTACGACACCCTGTTACGTGACTTCGACCGTCGCCAGCAGCGTCAGGTGATCGCTCACGAACTTGGACACGCCCACTACGGGGACATCACACGCGGCCTGGTCTGGTTCGCCGGAGTTTCGCTGATCTGCTTACCCGCGATCGATCTGATCGCGCGGCGACTCGCCCGGCGGCGGGGAGTCGAGGTCGGAGCGCCGGCATTCAGCGTGATGCTGATCGCGGCCGCAATGGTCGCCGTGACGTTGTCGCAGCCGGCCGCCAACGCCTATTCGCGCGCGGTCGAGGCGCGCGCCGACGCGTTCGCGTTACGCGTGACCGCCGATCCGGCCGCCGGCGTCTCGCTGGCGCGGCGGCTCGCGGTGAGAAACATTTCGCGTCCGCGGCCCCCGTGGCTTTTGCACGCGCTGCTGGGCACGCATCCGACCCCGATCGAGCGTATTGGGATGGCCGAGGCGTTGCGGCGGCGGTGAGGCCGCGGGCCGCCTACTCCTCGGGCTCGTCGTCGCCGGGCTCGTCGCCGTCGTATTCGGGCAGGTTGCGGATGCCCTCGCTAGTCGTCCACTTGGAGTAGTTGTCCTCCATCGCGTCGATCAGCTCGCGCATGAAGCGTGGCGAGAGGTTCACGCGGGTGACGACCACACCGGGGATCTCCTCGCCCTCGACTTCATGGTCGACTCGCGCGAAGGTCACGGTGAACTCGTAGTCCGAGTGGCTGATGTTGGCGAAGTTGGAGTACACGCCGGCCATCTGTTCGGGCTGGAAGTGAATGTTGATGCCGCGTTGTTCGGACTGGTCCTCAGACATGTTGCGCTCCGCTGATTGGGTTCTGGGTGGGCTGCAAGGGTAGAGGTAGTATCGCCCAAAGCGTGAGCACAGGCATCAGACAAGCCCCGAGGACCGATCCGCTGGCGGCGCTTCGCGATACGGTCGCCGGGGCCGCGGCCGCGGTCGCCGGTACCGCCGCCGCTCCCGCCGGCGTCGTCCTGGAGCGCACACGCAAGTCTCGGCACGGCGATTTCGCCACCAACGCGGCGATGGTCTGCGCGCCGGTCGCGCGTGACAATCCGCGTAACGTCGCGTCGAAGATCGCCGATCTGCTTTCGGCCGGACCGCTCGGCGAGGTTCTCGTGTCGGCCGAGGTCGCCGGCCCCGGTTTTTTGAATCTGCGGCTTTCTGACGCGTGGTACGCACGCGCCGTCTCGGCCGTCCTCGCCGGCGAGGGCGGATTCGGCCGCGGCTGCGCCGAATCGCCCAAGCGCGTCAACATCGAGTTCGTCAGCGCCAACCCGACCGGCCCGATGCATCTCGGGCATGGGCGTAACGCCGCCTACGGCGACGCACTCTGCCGCGTTCTGGAGTTCGCCGGGCACGAGGTGGAGCGCGAGTTCTACGTCAACGATTTCGGTAGCCAGGTCGCCCGCTTCGGCGCGTCACTGGCGGCGCGGTCGCGCGGAGAGCAGCCACCGGAGGACGGTTACCAGGGCGTCTACGTCGACGAGATCGCGTCGGCGATTCCCGGCGCGGCCGACCTCTCTGAACGAGAGCTCGCCGATCTCGGGGTTGAGCTGATGCTCCAACGCATCGGTGCGACGCTCCAGCGGATGCGCGTCGGTATCGACACCTGGTCCTCCGAGCGCGCGCTGCACGCCGACGATCGCTTTGCGACCGCGCTCCGGGTACTGGGTGAGGCCGGGCATCTCTACGAACACGAAGGTGCGCTATGGCTGCGCACGACCACGTTCGGCGACGACAAGGACCGTGTCCTGCGCCGCGGCACCGGCGAGTACACCTATTTCGCGACCGACATCGCCTACCACGCCGACAAGCGTACGCGCGGCTTTCAGCGGCTGATCGACGTCTGGGGCGCCGACCATCACGGTTACATTGGGCGGATGAAAGCCGCGTTTCAGGCGCTCGGCGGCGACCCCGGCGATTTCGAGCCGGTGATCATGCAGCTTGTCAACCTCACGATCGGCGGCGAGCGCATGCAGATGAGCAAACGCACCGGCGAGTTCGTGACCGTCGACGAGCTGCTCGATGACATCGGCACCGACGCCCTGCGCTTCTTCATGGTCCAGCGCAGTCACGACACAACAATGGATCTCGATGTCGCCCTCGCGCGCGAACAGTCCGACAAGAACCCGGTGTACTACGTGCAGTACGCCCACGCCCGCATCTGCTCGATCCTCGAAAAAGCCGGTGGCGCGCCGCCGGCGGCGGTCACTGCGGCCCACGACCTCCACGCCTCCGAGCGCGCGCTCATCCGCCTGCTGTGCGAGTTCCCCGACGAGGTCGCCGAGACCGCGCTGCGCCGCGCGCCGCACCGCCTGACGATCTACAGTCGCGAACTCGCCGCTGGATTCTCGGCCTTCTACCGCGACTGCAAGGTCGTCGGCGAGGAGCCGGCGATCGAGGTCTTTCGCGCCGGGCTCTGCGAGGCGACTCGCCAGACGCTCGCTTGCTCACTCGATCTCGTCGGTGTGACCGCACCTGAGCGGATGTGACCATGCCCGGCCCCGGAGGCCGCGATCGGGCGGCGGCCTAGAGGTTGAGGTTGAGATCCTGCGTCAGCTTCTGTGCCTCGATGTTGAGGCGGTAGAACTCGTCGGTGAAGATCAGCGTGCCGACGACGATCAGGACGACGCTCGACAATCCGACCAGGACCGGATAGTGACGCTTGACCCAGCCGGTTGTGCCGGCCATTGCGCCGAGTCCGGCCGCCGAAGCCAGAAACGGAACGGCCATCCCCGCCGAGTAGAACAGCAGCAAGACCGCTCCTTGGGTGAGCTGCTGTTGTGAACCGGCCGCGCTGAGGATCGCGCCCAGCGTCGGGCCGACGCACGGCGTCCAGGCGATCGCGAAGGCCGCGCCGGCCACCAGCGGCCCGCCGGCCCCGGCCTTGTTCACAAGCTGCCGCGGCCGCCACTCGTGGTTGAGCTTCGGGATCACCAGTGACGCGCCGATGAACACGCCGAGCAGGATGATCGCGACGCCCGAGACTCGCCGTAGGGTCACGAGATTGTCGGTCATCAACTGCCCGAGTCCGGTCGCGCCGAGGCCGAGCGCCATGAAGATCGTCGTGAACGCGAGTACGAACACCAGCGCCGGGCCGAGCACCTGGCGGGCGCCGGCGTTTCCGGACTCGGCCGTCGAAGTCCCCGAGATCGCCGACAGATAGCCGGGAACGAGCGGCAAGACGCAGGGCGAAAAAAAGGACAGCATTCCGACGCCAAACGCGGCGAACACCGTGGTGTCTACTCCTGAGAACATCGCATCAACTCAACTAGAGATCGTACCGGCGGAGATCGTCGTCGAGCGCGGCGTCGGCCGGGGCCGGCTCGCGCGCGCCGGCCGGCGTCGTCTCACCGG
>JBASWU010000145.1:0-5059 GCA_049276635.1 Solirubrobacterales bacterium
GCGGCGAGGGGCGTACCTCGACCGAGCGCGGCGAGCACAAGCCGCGCGACCGCGGCGACCGACAACGCGTGAAATCCTCTTCCGAACGTGGCGGCCGTGACCGTGGCGGTCCCCAGTCCGGCGACGCCGAGCTACAGCCTATGGTCACGATCACCGGTGTTTTCGAGCCCGGTTCCGGCGGCGGCGGTCGGCTGCGCACCGATCTCGGCAGGCGCGTTCGCGGCGATGCCGACGTTCAACGCGGCGAGGTTCGGAAGTGGCGTCTACGCCGCGGCGACATCGTCACCGGCGAGGCGCGCAAGACCAAGCGGGGGCGTACGGACTTTCAGCTTGTCGGTGTGACCGCCGTCAACGGACAAGACTCCGTTCAGCGCAGCGCCGAGCGCGTCCGCTTCGATGAGGCCGAGGCCGCCGGTACCGGCGACCGCTTCGCCAAACGTCTTTTCAAACACGCTCCGGTCGGCGCCGGATCGCGCGCCGTGATCACCGGCCCGACACGCGCCGCCGCATCACAGATGATCGCTCAGCTGGCCGATGAGCTCGCGGGGTCGGGGGTCACGACCGCGCTTGTGATCACCGTCGCTCGTCCCGAAGACGCCGCGCGGCCGGCGTCCGGTTACGACGTCCTCGCCAACGAAGCCGGTAAGCCGGCCGAGAGCATTCTTCCGGCGATCGAACTCGCCCTCCAGCGCGGCATGCGCCTAGCCGAAAGCGGCGGCAACGCGGCCGTTCTAGTAGACGGCCTCGATCTACTGCCGGCCGACAGGGCCGCCGAGATTCTCGGCGCGGCTCGTAACCTCACTCTGCATGGCTCGCTGACCGTCGTCGGTTCGGCCGGCGCCGGCTCCGCGCTCGAGGCGCAGGCCACGACGATCGCGGTGGTTTCCGGTGGGCGCCGCCTCAAGATCGACAAGAAAGCAAGCTGGTCGACCGACCGGTAAGCGGTCTCGCGCGCCGGCCTTTGTGAGGGTCGCCGACCCCTCGGCCGTGAAGTTGCCGCCGCGTCCGATCTCAGGCCCTCGCCGTGCGCGCCGCGGCCCTACCAATTGCGATCGCGTCCGAAGAACTCCTGGAAGTATCCGGCCAGCGAAATCGGCGACAGCATCGCCTGGTAAATCAGGAAGTAGAACAGCAGGCCGACGCCGTCGATCTTGCGCCGGAACTGGATCTGCGCCAGCTCGCCGCGCTGCCTCATCGCCATCACGGCGATCATCAGCATGCCCAACGGCAACACGGCCAGTGTCATCGGGCCGGCGATCATGAAGTTCCCGGTCAGCGCGAGCACGACGCCGGGGATGAACGCAAACGTATACATCAGGTCCACGAACGGCAGCATGTAGTCGACGAACACGCCGTGGCGCGCCGGCCGGTGCTGGCGCATCACGAGACCACCCCAGGCCTGCAGGCCTTCGACCATGCCGCGCGCCCAGCGTCGCCGCTGGCGCGCGAAGGAACGAAGATGCTCCGGCACGCAGGTCAGCGCGACTGCCGTCGGCTCGTACACCACGATGTCACCCTTCGCCAGTAGCGCCCAGGTCATCACGATGTCCTCGCCGATCAGGTTCGGCCAGCCGGCGATCTTGCGTAGGTCCTCCGTCGTGTAGACGCTGAACGCGCCCTGGGCGACCAGCGTGCCTTGGTAGAGCGCCTGTACGCGCTTGACCGACGCGATGCCAAGCGCGTATTCCCATCGCTGCATACGCGTGAGGATGTTCTGTCGCCAGTTCTTGACGAGCACTGATCCGGCGACGGCCGACGTTTGCGGACCGGTCATCAGCATGCGCGTCACGGCCCTTCGCATCGAGTCCGCCAGCAGCACGGTGTCCGCGTCGAGCGTCGCCGCCAGCGGCGTGTTCAGCGTGGCGAGCCCGGCGTTGAGCGCATCAGCCTTACCGTGGTGAGGAACGGTCATTATCGTGACATGTTCGTTCGGATTTCGCTCGCGGTAACCGTGGACGACCGACCGGGTGCGATCGGATGAGCCGTCGTCGATTACGATGACGCGGATCTCACTGGGGTAGGTCTGGGCGGCAAGCGAGCGCAGCGTGCCGATCAGCGTTTCCTCTTCGTTGTAGGCGGCGACCAGCACGGAAACCGGCGGAAACACGAGATTCTCGGGCTCACGCAGGCGCGGCGGCCGGTCGAGCAGCAGCGACATCAGCAGCTGCATGTTCAGGTAGCCCGGAATCATCGCGATGCCGCCGATCACGATGATTGCCAGCGGCAGCGTGATCTGTCGACCGAGATCGGCGATCCAGAAGCGCGCCAGATACAGCGAGATCAGGCTCCACAACACGGCGCTGATAACCGCGATTGTGGCGCGCGTGCGTCCACGTATGTAGAGGCGGCGATAGCGGCCACTTCCCGGTCCGGGCGGCGGCCAGAGGATTCCCTTGGCCGCGACCCAGCCGTCGGCGAGCGCCGGCTCTCCCGCGATTTTCGCGTCCAACCCGACAGCCGGGACGGAACTGACCGGTACCGCGTGATCGACCGGCGCCGGGCGACGAACCGTCGGCGTCGATTCGGCATCCCGCCGAACTCTGCGCTGCTGCATGATCCCTTGAATCCTTTCGGCCTGATATACGCGGAGTTGCGCGTGATCGCCTCGGGTATCGGCGAAACGGCCGGAGTACTTCAGTCCGGCTACCGCCGGTAGGAGACTTGGCGCCAGGAGGGGCCGGTCGCCAAGACGATCGGCTCGTAGCCGCGATCCGGCTGAGCGTAGAGAAACTCCGCGGTCTCCGGGTCAAAAACGATGTCGAGTTCGTCCTCGATCACTCGCTGGTCGAGCCATGCCCCACGAAAGACCAGCCGGCGCAGCCAGTGCACCAGCGAACCCTCGTCGTTGCCGTTGAGTTCGCACCAGCACTCGTTGATGTGGTGCCCGAGGGCCGAGACCGAATCATGCACTTCGCCGTTGACGACCAGATTGACGAGGTCCTCGATCTCTTCCCGGGCGAGGCGCCGCTCGATGAACTTGAGCTTCAGCGCCGCCTGTTCGACGCGTTCGCAAAAATCGCGCTCGTTGAAGGTGAAGCGTAACTCACCGTACTCGAGGACGTAGTCCGAGCCTGAGTCGTAGTTCTGTCGGCGGTAAGGATCCATGATTCGGTTCGCCACGAGTTCGTGCGTCCCTGCGTCGGGAGGTTACGGCGGATTCCTTGCCTCGCCGTAACGGTGCAAATTCGTTTGCACAAATACCCCAGGTGCGGGAGACCGGATCGACCGCCCAGCCCCTTAATTAGGCGTGAGGGCAAATCTTGAACTCTGGGGATCCGATCGCGGCGCACAGCTGCGCGTCGTGCACGCGACGCGTCTCGGCCGAGTTCGCGGTCTAATCGGGTCAAATCCGCTAGCCGCGGCGGAGGCACTGCTTTTTACCCGCTGCCGCAGCGTGCACGGCTTCGGTATCGGGCGGCCGATCGATGTCGTTTTCCTCGACCGCCGCGGAGTTGTGTTGCGTGTCTGCGTGCTACGGCCGTTGCGCATAGTCAGTTGCCGCGGCGCGGGCGCGGTGCTCGAGCTCGCGGCCGGCGAAGCACCGCGGCTCGGCATCGCCGTCGGTTCGAGGCTCACACCGATTCAAAACACCGACCGGCCGGCACAAGCCCCGGCCGCAACCACGGAGAGACCATGCACAGTCAGACAATCGTCAGCCCGCCGGACGCCGGCACCGGCGAGACCAAAATCCTGATCGTCGAAGACGACGACATCACTCGCGAGTCGCTGGCCTGTGGTCTGCGGCTCGACGGCCACGACGTCATGACCGCCGAGAATGTCGCTTCCGCGCGGCGATCCCTGCGGTCGGACCGCACCGACGTCATCTTGCTGGATGTTTCACTGCCGGACTGTTCCGGCTATCAGCTGCTGCGCGAGATCCGCGCCGACACGATCGGCCGCGATCTGCTGAACCCGAATGTTCCGGTCCTGATGCTCTCCGGCCACGGCGAGGAAACCGACCGAGTCCGCGGCTTCGAGTTCGGTTGCGACGACTACATCGTCAAGCCCTATTCGTTCACCGAACTGCGTGGGCGGATCGCGGCGGTTCTGCGCCGCGCGACGCCCGACTTGGACGCGACGATCGCTCGCATCGGCGAACTGGTGATCGATCGGCGCGGACGTACGGTTCACCTCAACGGCGAGCCGGTGTTTCTTACGATCAAGGAATGGGGGCTGCTGCTCGCGCTCGCCGGCGATCCAACGCGCGTGTTCTCGCGCGACGAACTGCTGACGATCGTCTGGGGCTACCGCACCGCCGGCTCGACGCGGACCTTGGACGCGCACGCCTGCCGGCTGCGAGGCAAACTCGCGGCCGCCGGCACGCGTCGCTACGTAGTCAATCTCTGGGGCGTCGGATACCGCCTGATCGACCCGCTGGCGGCACCGGTCGGCGCGTCGGAAGCGGTCTAGCCGTGAGCGTCGCTTCGATCGCGGTACTCGGCCTTGGTGTCACGTTCGCCGTCGCCGTGTCGTTCTTAGTCGGCCGTCGTCGTCGCGAGCTGGCGTGGCGAGTGCATGAACTCCGCGGCTCGCTGACCGCCGCCCGCCTGGTCGTCGATCTGATGCCCGTGCGCGGCGAAGCGGAGCCCGCCGCATGCTTGGCCGCCGGCGACGAGTTGACGCGCTCCTATCACTCGCTGTGCGCGTTTGAGCGACGCCTGCACACACCACTGTGGGGCGACATCGCGCGTTTGGGTGCCCGCTCGGCGCGGGTGCGGCCACGGGGTCTGATCGCGGTTCGAGACGAGCTCGAACGACTGACGCTGATTTGGTCTCAGGCCGCGCGTCGCTGCGATCGCGACCTGCGCGTCGATCTTCAGATCGGCGCGCCCGACGTGCGTGGAGCGCGCCGCCATCTCACCGAGGCGGTGGCCAATCTGCTGTCGAACGCGATTCGTCACGGCGAAGGTACGGTCACGCTCTCCGCGCGCGAACGCGACGGGATGTTGCGGATCGAGGTGGGCGACCAGGGTCCGGGACTCGTCAGGCCGGTCGCGGCAATGGCCTCGGCGCGGCGGGTCCCGCTGCGCCGTCTCGGCCCGCACGGGCACGGGCTGTC
>JBASWU010000146.1:0-27680 GCA_049276635.1 Solirubrobacterales bacterium
TCCGTGTGTCGACGAGGGCTCCGGCCAGGCTTCGGGCCGGGCGCCGGGCGCGGCGGGTCTGGTGTCGACCGCGACCTCGGGTGCGGGTGCGGCGGGCATCGCGCCGGGTGGGGTGGCGGGCATCGCGGGCGTCGTACCGGGTGGGGAGGCTGGGGTGGCGGACGTGGTGCCCGACGAGATCGGCATCGCGCACCGTCCGGCGGGCACCATGCGCATCATGCCGCGTCCGGTGGGTTCGATCTGTCGATCTTCTAGCGTTCAGATCGTGAATGACGGTCAGGATCAGACGACCGCCGGCGAGTCGGCGCAACGTGGCGTGGGCGCGACGCGGTCTGCGCGGGTGGTCCTCCGAGTGGCCGTCCTCGCCTCCGGCGAGGGGTCGAATCTGCAGGCGATCATCGACCGGGTTCATGGACGTTATGGGGTCGAAGTCGTCGCGGTGCTGTCGGATATGCCGGAGGCGAAGGCGCTCCAGCGTGCGCAGGCGGCGGGCATCGTCACCGCGATCTTCGAGGGCGACGCCTTTGACTCCCGCGTGGCACGGGACCGGGCGATGGTCGAACACCTGAGGGCCGCGCAAGTCGACCTCGTCGTACTCGCCGGCTACATGCGGGTGCTCTCCCCACCGTTTATCGACGCGTTCTTCGGGCGGATCGTCAACGTTCACCCCTCATTGCTGCCGGACCACCCCGGACTCAACGCGATCCAGCAGGCGCTCGACGCGAACGCGACCCACACCGGCGTCACGATCCACTACGTCGATGAAGGCGTCGATACCGGGCCGCCGATCACACAGGAAACGATCGCGATCGAACCCGGCGAGACGCTCGAAACGCTCGCGCCGCGCGTTCACGAAGTCGAGCATCGCCTGTTGCCGGAGGTGATCGCCCAGATCGCGGTCGAGCGCGCGGCGGCGGAGACGGCGGAGACGGCGGCCGAGCATGACTGACCACGCCGACCGGCGGTGACCGATAGCTCCGTCCAAGGCCCCCTGGCTATCGCGTATCCTGCCCGCAACCGCACCTGGAGCCTGGGCAACCCCACGCGACCGGCGGGAACAACGCGTCAACTACCTCAATCGTGACTGACACCCAGCCTCATTCAGCGAAGACCGGCGGCCGCGCCGTCGAGGTCACCAATCCCGGCGCGGTTCGCATTCGACGGGCGTTGATCAGCGTGTCCGACAAGCGGGGGCTGGTCGAATTCGCGAAGGGCCTCCACGAGCTCGGGATCGAGATCGTCTCGACGGGCGGAACCGCCAAGGAACTCGCCGAAAACGGCGTCAAGGTCACGCCGATCGCCGACTACACCGGCTCGCCCGAAATTCTCGATGGGCGCGTAAAGACGCTGCATCCGACCGTCCACGCGGGACTGCTCGCCGTACGCGACGATGCCGCCCACGTCAGCCAGCTCAACGAACACGGCATCGAACCGATCGACCTCGTCTGCGTCAATCTCTATCCGTTCCAGCGTTACGCCAACCGCCGCGGCGCAAGCGACGAGGAGATCCTCGAACAGATTGACGTCGGCGGGCCGACGATGGTCCGGGCCAGCGCAAAGAACTGGAAGTTCACCGGGATCGTCGTCAACCCGGAAAGCTACGACGCCGTGCTCGAGGAGCTCAACGAGGACGACTGCATGCTCGGTCTGCAGACTCGCGAGTCGCTCGCCGTCGACGCCTTCAACTACACGGCGCGCTACGAGGCCGCGATCAGCCAGTGGTTCAACGAGCGAACCGGCAACGTTCCCGACCAGTTCGTTCGCGTCTACGAGAAGGCGCTCGACCTCCCCTACGGTGAGAATCCGCACCAGCGTGCCGCCTACTACGCCGAGGTCGGCGCCCGAACCGATCTGCTTGCGATGGTCGGGCAGGAACAGGGTAAGGACCTCTCGTACAACAATCTCCTTGATCTCGACTCGGGGCGCCGACTGACCGAGGAGTTCGAGCTGCCCTGCTGCGCGATCATCAAGCACAACAACCCTTGCGGGATGGCCGTCAGCAATACGGTCGAGGACGCCTACGAAAAGGCGCTGGCGACCGATCCGCTGAGCGCATTCGGTGGGGTTTACATCTTCAACCGCGAGGTCGGCGGTGAGCTCGCGGAAAAGCTAGTCGAGCACTTCGTCGAGATGATCTTCGCGCCCGGTTACACCGGCGACGCGCACAGGATCTTCGCTCAGAAGGAAAACCTGCGCGTCCTCGAAAACAGCGAGCGCCGGATCTGGCCGGTCAGCGACCCGGACCTGCGCGGCGTGCGCGGCGGTCTGCTGCTACAGGACCGCGACGTCGACATCGACCCGCGCGACGCGATGCAGATCGTCACGCAGGCCCACCCGTCGGAGAAGCAGTGGGGCGATCTGCTGTTCGCCTGGCGCGTCTGCAAACACGTGCGATCAAACGCGATCGTTCTCGGGCGCGACCTTGCCACGCTCGGCGTCGGCGCCGGCCAGATGAGCCGTGTCGACAGCGTCAAGCTCGCCGTGAAGAAGGCGCGAGTCCCGCTGGATGGCGCCGTGCTGGCCAGCGATGCCTTTTTCCCCTTCGCCGATGGTGCCGAGTATGCGATCAAGGAAGGCGTCACGGCGATCATCCAGCCGGGCGGATCGAAGCGCGATCCCGAAGTGGTCAAAGCCTGCGACGACGCCGGCGTAGCGATGGTCTTCACCGGCCGCCGCCACTTCCGCCACTAGCGACATCGTCCGGAAACCGCCGGGTCCGCCGGCTAGCGTGCCGCCGAACGCCGCCGGCCGGGCTTGCGTGAAGACGGCGGTTTCGGCGAGCGCGGCTGGCCGGCCGGCGGTGTGTCACCGCCCTCGGTGCTCGCCGCGGCGGTGCGACGACGGCCGGCCTTCCCGCCGCGCGAGGCGCGGACGTTCTCCTTGGCGATCCGGCCGAGGATCTTGCCGAAGGCGTCCTCGGCGGCCTCATCCATTTTCACCTTGAACCCGGCGAGCAGCACCTCGGCCGCGAGCGGGCGCAGCGCCTCGATCGCCGCGACGACCTTCGGGACACTCTCGGGCGGAAATCCCTCTTTTTCGATCGGGCGCACGATACCCGTGTCGACCATCTTCGTGAAAGCGTCGGCGATCGCGCGCGAGTGGCTGTTGACGGTCTCCAAAACATCGAACAGCGTGTCGAGCGGAATTCCCAGTTCGACGCACTGGACGCCGGCGCGCAGAATCGTCGGGCTGAGCACCTCGAAGCGCTCGCCGTCCAACGGCACGACGAAGCCGAGTTCGACCGCCCTGCGCAGCAGGCGGCTGTCGATCTCCACGCCAAGCTGGCCGGCGAGTTCGAGCAGGTTGACGACCTCGCTCTGTTCCTCCGACCACGGCGTCAGCACGAGGCTCCGCAGGCCGCCGATGTCGTCGCCGGTCTGCTCGGCGCGTTCGACCAAGCGCTGAATCGCGGTGAGGTTGAATCCGCCGGACTGTAGTTGCTGGATCAACCCCAGGCGAGCCACATGGCGATCGTCGTAATAACCGATGCGACCCTTGACGTCGGGAGCGGGTAATAGACCGCGTGACTGGTGCGCACGGATGTTGCGCACGGTCATCCCGGTCTGCCGAGCGAGTTGGTCGATTGTCATCTCGTCACTCGGCGCTTCGCCGTTTTGGCTGGATTTCACGGCATGTGCCACGTCGAGAAGCTTATCGGGCGATAACGCGCTCATATGTAACATAGTTTCGTGTAACATAAACCTGTGCAGTCAATGTTCCCGACTCTCATCGCGGCCGTCGAGGCGGCCCCCGCCGGAGGAGCGGCGACCAGAGATGTGCTGATCGCCACGCTAATGGTCAGTGCGATCTTCTGCGGTCTCGTGCTGCTCGCGCTCGCGCATCGCGCCGGCCGCTTCGGATGGCTCAACTCGGCCGGTGGCTTTATCGGCCGTCAAACCAACCTCCCGGCCTGGATCGCACTACCGAGCGCGATCCTCGTGGTCTCGTTGCTTGCGGCCGTTTTCGGCCTCTACTGGGACATCTCACTTCATCTCAGCCAGGGCCGCGACGCCGGTCCGCTGGCCAATCCCTCGCATTACTTCATCTTGGTGGGCCTGCTCGGCTGCTTCAGCGCCGGCGTTCTCGCGATCACGATGCCGACACCCGGCGTCAGGCCGAGTCCATACGCGATCAAACTGACAAGCACTTGGCACGCGCCGCTGGGCGGCGTGCTGATCGCAGCATCGGCCGCGTTCGGTCTGGCCGGTTTTCCGCTCGACGATGTGTGGCATCGCATGTTCGGGCAGGACGTCACGCTCTGGGGACCGACGCACCTGCTGATGCTGGCCGGTGCGTCACTGACCCTGATCGGCCAGTCGATTCTGCTGGTCGAGGGCCTGCGCGCCGGCGGATCGGCGACGTTCAAGCGCCGCTTTGGAGCCCGTGGCGACGCGCTCGCCAACAAGATCCGCAAGGGCTGCGCGGCGGGCGGCATTCTCGTCGCGCTCTCGATTTACCAGGGCGAGTTCGACTTCGGGATTCCGCAGTTCCAGCTCGTGTTTCAGCCGATCATGCTGATGGTCGCCGGCGGTATCGGGCTGGTGTTCGCCCGTTCGTGGGCGGGGCGCGGCGGGGCGCTGATAGCGGTCGGCCTGTTCGTCGTTATTCGCGGCGGCCTGCTGCTGCTCGTCGCCGGCGTGTTAGACCGGCCGACCCCGCATTTCCCGCTGTACATCGGCGCCGCGCTGACGGTCGAGATCGTCGGCCTGCTGATGGCCTCGACGGTCAAGCGCAACCCAATCAAGTTCGCCGCGGCCGCCGGCGCCGGCATCGGCACGATCGGCCTGGCCGCCGAATGGCTCTGGTCTCACGTCTGGATGATCTTCCCCTGGCCGGCCAGCCTCTGGCCAGAGGGGGCGATCGCGGGCTTTGTCGCTGCCATCGCCGGCGCACTGATCGGCGCCTGGATGGCAAACTCGCTGGCGATGCGCCCGCCGATCGCCGGGCGCGCGCGCTTCGCGCCGTCGATCGGTCTGCTGGCGATCGTCTTGCTGGTCGGGTACGGCCTCAACGAGCGACCGCGGCACGACGTCGTCGCGAGTGTCACCACGCAGCCGGTGGACAACGGCAAACCGGGCCGCTGGATCACCGCCACCGCCAGGCTCAACACGACCGCCTTCGACGACGACCCGAAATGGGTCCAGGCGCTTGCGTGGCAGGGGCCGGGCTTCATCAACGTCAAGCTCGAGCGTGCTGCCCCCGGCACGTTCGAGCTGGCGAAGCCGTTGCCGGCCCACGGCACGTGGAAGACGGTCTTTCGCTTCCACAGCGGCAATTCGCTGCTCGGGCTACCGATCTACCTTCCGCGCGACGACGCGATCCCCGCGACCGAGGTACCGGCGCTCGCGCGGTTCACCCGCCCGCTGCAGCCCGATCGCGAGATCCTGCAACGCGAGAGCACGATCGAAGGCGGCACGACGGCGATGCTCGGTTACCTCGCAATGCTGGCGATCGCTATGTCGCTGCTGAGCGCGCTGGCCTGGGGCATCTGGCGTGTCGGCAAGACCGACGACGAGCCGGACAGTGAATCGAGCGCCGGAGCCGGCCCGGCCGGGCGTTCTAAACGGTCGATTCCGCGCGCCGCTTAAGCGCGCCGTTGAATCGCGAGTGCAGGCGGTTGGTCACCTGCTCGGTGACGCCGCGGCCGACCGCCGGCATCAGGCCCGAGAACTCCTCGTGGTGGCTCACCCGCGTGCCGCCGCCGGGGATCGCTTCGAGCAGAAAGCGGTGATCGGCGACCAACACGCCCGGAACCCCGCCGGCCCAGCGCAACTCGCTGTTGGGCTCGGCGGTCACGAGTCTGGGAAAGAACGGCACCTTCAGGCGCGAGCCGAGGCCGAGCCGGCCGCGCAGCAGCTCGCCGGGCACCAGCGAACCCTTCATGCTCGGCGCGAGCGTGTTCCACTCGGGATAGGACTCAAAATCCGCGAGGATCGCCCAGACCCGCTCGGGGGCAGCGTCGATCTCGACTTCATTTTTTACGACCAGCATCGCGGCCCTCCGCACGGTCAACGCTTATTAAACACGGTGCATATTAGACGGGCCTGGCATGACCGTCGCGAACTCGACCACTAAGATTGCTCCCGGGTCCTTAGCTCAACTGGTAGAGCATCGGGCTTTTAACCCGGCGGACAGGGTTCGAGTCCCTGAGGACCCATGCCAACTCGACGCGGCCGTCGCTACCTACTTACAAGTAGACCGCGCCGGCGGGTAGATTGCGCCGATGCAGCAACAACCACGCCATCTCGTGATCTGCTGCGACGGCACCTGGATCGCGCAAGGGCGCGGCCAGCTTTCGAGCATCGGCCGGATCGCCCAGCTCGCGGCGCTCTCCAATTCGCGCGCCGCCGGCACCGAGAACAACCTCGTTTTCTACTCGCGCGGAGTCGGCACCAACAACTTCGCTGACGGTCTGCTCGGCGGCGGCATCGGCGAGGGGATCGAGGCGCACATCATCGACGCGTATCACTTCCTCGTGCACAACTACATCCCGCCGGCCGACGACGGCAGCCACGACGGCGACCAGATCTTCATGTTCGGATTTTCGCGCGGCGCCTTCACGGTGCGTTGCATCGCCGGCATGATCAGCGAAGTCGGGCTGCTCAAGCGCGAACACGCCATTCAGATCCGTCACGCCTACGCGCGATATCGCTCGCTGAAGATCCGCCGCGACTATCCGATCGCCTTCGCCGAGAACCAGATCCACCGGCCCGAGATTCAGTTTCTCGGTGTTTTCGACACGGTCGGCGCCAGCGGGGTCCCGATTCGCGGACTCGACACAACGCGCCGTTTCGGCAATCACGAATTACCCAAGCGGGTCCGCTTCGCCCGGCACGCTTTGGCGATCAACGAACCGCGGTCGCTGTTTCTGCCGACCGTATGGGAGGGGATCGAGGCCGACGCCACGGCGGCGGGTCCCGGTCCGGCCCCGGCCGGGTCCCACGCGCCGGCCGGGTCCCACGCGCCGGCTGAATCCCGCGCGGAGGCCGGGTCTCGCGGGCCGGACTCCGCGCCGTCGCCGGACGGACGGCAGCCGCCGCGCGTCAAACAGGTCTGGTTCGCCGGCGTCCACAGCGATATCGGCGGTGCGTACGCGAGGGCCGACCTGCTCGAACACGGCCACCTCGGTCGCTTCCCGCTCGAATGGATGCTCGAAGAGGCTAAGTCCTGCGGATTCAACTACGAGCCCGCCGCCGCACACGAGATGATCAGCGCGCTCAAGCCGCTGCCGGAAGACCTCGGCACATACATGATGCACGACTCGATGGCGCCCTTCTACTGGCTCTTCGACAAGGTCCGCTACGTCTCGCGCATGATCTTTCGCGGCGACACGCGGTTCTTCAGGCGTTACATCCAGGCTTCGCAGGCGATCGGGCAGTCGATCCACGAGTCGGCGATCAACATGTACCTGCTCGACCGTGACCATGCGCGCGACGCCGCTGAAAAACGGCATCTCGCGATCATCCGCCGGACGTCGTTGTTCGGGCGCGGCGCGCGGCGATTTCGCTTCTCGCGCAACCGAGAGCTGCAGGCGCTCGAGCAGGCGATGCGGCAGCAGCTCGCGGATCGTCCGTCGACGGCCGACGATGACTTTGTCGGGCACCTGCCACTCGGTGACCGGCCGATCGGCGGCGAGCCGTTCAGGCCGCACCCGGTCGCCAGGGCGATCTCGACGGCCGCGAGAATCGCCGTCGCGGTCGCCGCGACTGTGGCGATCGCTTACGGCGCATTCGTCGCCGTGGCCTGGCTGGTCGAAGCCGGGTTTTCCCGTCTTTGGGACGGCATTCTCTGGCTGCTCCCCAGCGACGTGCGGACCTGGGCGACATCGGCCGGCGCGGCTATCGTCGCGGTATCGGCCTACTCGCTGTATCTGAGGCTAAAACGGCTTTACGGCTACCGGTACTTGCGCTAGCGCGGCCACCGCGATCAGCTCACAGCACAGCCCGGCGCGGGCCGGCGTGATCGCCGCGCCCGGTCCGCTCCCGCCCCGTTACCATCGCGAGCGAACCCTTGTGAGTTGCGAGCCGAACCCGTCACAAGCCAGCGCCGTCCCCGCGGCACTTCCGGCCGGCGTCAGACTGCTCGACCTGACCACTCACCCCGACGACCGAGGAGACTTCACGGAGCTGTTCCGCGAAGTATGGGACCCCGGTCTGACGCCGGTCCAGTGGAACCTGATCCATTCCGGCGCCAACGTGATGCGCGGGATGAACGTCCACATCAAGCACACCGATTACCTGGTCGCGGTAGACGGCGCGATGACCCTGGCGCTGAGCGACCTGCGCAGCGCAGCTCCGACGCAGGGTCTCGCAGCGACGGTCGAGTTGAGCGCCGACCCGATGCGAGCGGTGCTGATCCCGCCCGGCGTGGCGCACGGATTTTTCTTCTCCGAGCCGACAGTGCTTGTCCATGCGGTCGACAGATACTGGGACCTCGCCGACGAGCTCGGCTGCCGCTGGGACGATCCGGCACTCGGGATCCGGTGGCCGGGCGAGCCGGCGATCGTCGGCGATCGCGATCTCGAGCTGCCGTCGCTCGATCGGCTGCTCGAGTCGATCGCGCCGCACCAGAGCGAATTCTGGCCGTCGCCGGTCAGCGCCTGAGCGAGTGTCGGCATCCGGCGCCGACGACCGCAGCCGGATGATTGGGTCTATCCTGAAAGTGATGCACTTGCAACGGCAGGAGCACTCCGCGTGAACGGCGCGACATCGATCGAACCGGCCGATCCGACACGGACCGCGCTCCCCGATGGCGTCAGATTGATCGACCTGGCCGGTCAGTCCGACGATCGAGGCACGTTCACCGAAATGTTTCGCCGCGACGGGGAAGCCGGGATCGACCCCGTGCAGTGGAACGCCGTTCGATCGAAACCGGGCACCCTGCGCGGCGTGCACGTTCACCTCAGGCACTGGGACTACCTGCTGATGGCCGCGGGCTCGATGACGCTGGCGCTGCGTGATCTGCGTGCCGAGTCGACAACCAACGGCCTCGCGACGACGATCGAGTTGAGCGCCGACGTCAAGTCGGCGGCGGTGATCCCACCGGGCGTCGCCCACGGATTCCGTTTTCGCGAAACCTCGATCCACATCTACGCGGTCAGCGAGTACTGGGACCTCGCCGACGAGCTCGGCTGCCGCTGGGACGATCCGGCGCTCGGGATCCAATGGCCGGGCGAGCCGTCCCTGGTCAGTGCCCGCGATCTCGGACTGCCGTCGCTCGATCGGCTGCTCGAGATTCTCGCGCCGCACCAGCGCGAGTTCTGTTGAACGCGGCTCAGCGCCTCAGAAGCCGGCGGCGCAGTGCGTCGCGCAGGCCGGTCGGCCGCCGTTGGATCTCCTGACGTGCCTCGCGCAACTGATCCTCAAGCTGCTCGGCGAGCTCGCGGAAGTAGATCGAGTCCGCCTGACGCGCGGCGGCGTGGCGATAGAGATCGTCGGTCAGCCGCTGGCGCAGGCCGGCGGCACGGCCCGGATCGCGGAGGATCCGCATCAGTTCTTCGAGCTGCCGGTAGCGCGCCTCGTCACCGGGCACTCGGTCCGGATCGCCGGCGGGGACGTGCAGCGAGCTGACCGTCCCACCGCAGCCGTAACGCAGTCCGTCGATCCGCAGAAACTGCTGCCAGCAGGCCAGGTCGCCGGGCATGCCCGGCTCGATGTCAGCAGACCACCCGCGTTCGAGGCGATTGTACGCCTCGCGCGTGTGCGCGAGAGCGCAGGGCGACATGTCGTTGATTCCGGAGAGCATCCGCTCGCGGTAGGTCGCGGTCGACATGTCCGTGTAATAGAGGTTGATCGTGCCGTTGGCAAAGGCGCAGACACTCAGCGTGTGTACAAAGTCAAAGCCCGGGATCAGCCGCAGCATCCGCTCGAGATGGTCGTCGAACCAGAGGTCGTCGTCGGAGATGTAACAGATCACCTCGCCACTGGCCTGCCGCAGAGCGGCGTGGCGATGGTCCTCGCCGTGGCGCGGGCCCTTGGGATTGTCGAAGAAGCGCGCGCGCGAGTCCTCGGCGACGTAGCGCTCGGCGATCTCGCGGCCGGTGTCGACGATTCCGTCGCCGACGATGAAGTGCTCATAGTCGGTGAAACTCTGACGCCGGACCGACTCGATCGCCCACTTGAGCGTCGGCCCGTTGTTGAACGAAGGCGTGATGATCGTGATCGCCGGCATCGCTGGGTCGCCGTTAGGACGTCTGCGGACGGCCGATATCGGCGGGAACGCCCGCGAGTGCGCGTAACCGTTCGATCACTTCGACCGCGCGCAGTCCCTCGGCGGCCGAGCTGACCGGCGGCGGACCGCCCCCGAGGTGCTCGACGAACGCCTTGAGTTCGAGCAGCAGCGGCATCTCGGTCGCCACCTCGATCCGCTCGGGCTCGGCCTCGGACCCGAACTTCTTGACGACGACGTGGTCGGCGTAAGGGTCGACCAAGAAGACCACGCCGCCTTCGCAGACCACCGAGATCTCGCGCGATCGCGCGGCCGCTGACGCGGACGTCTCGGCTGTATGCCACGGAGCAGTCCCCATCTGGGCCTGCATGTGAACGACCCCGGCCGAGTCGAGCGCCGCCACCGCGGCGACCGGTTCGAGCACGTCGCCGAAGACCTCGACGGCGATCGAGAGCTCATGCGGCATCAGGATCCATGCCGAGTCGACGTCGCGAGGCTGGACGGCGCTGTCGACTCGGCGCGTTCGCAGGCCGACGATTTTGCCGAGACGGCCGGACCGAGCCAGCTTCGCAATCTCCAGAACGCCGCCGTGGTAGCGCCACTTGTCCATCACGAACAGCCGGTCGCCTAGCCGTTCGGCGAGGCTACGAGCTTGCGCGGAATCGCATGTAATCGGCTTTTCGACATAGATCGGCACGCCGAGCGGCGCAACCGCGTCGATCACCGCCGCGTGCGTTCCGGTCGGCGTGCAGATCACGACGCCGTCGACGTGGCGCAACTCGCCGACGTCGCCGACGACGACTTTGACACCGGCCTCGATCGCGTTGCGACGTGAGTCCTGCGTGCGGCAGACCGCCGTCACATCCACCCCAAGCGACACGAGATCGCGCGCGGCGTAACGGCCCCAGTGCCCGACCCCGACGACCCCGACGGCGGTCATCGAGGCCCGGCCGCCGGTCTGCGCCGCGCGCCAGACCCCGGCGATCGCAGGCCGGCGCGCCCGGCGACTCCGGAGATGTGGGCCGGCGCCTCGAGACCGGGCCGGCCTCTCGGAGCGATCGCGGAGCAACAACCCTCGGCGACGAGGCGGGGGGCGCCGGCGGTTGTCAGCGCGGCACCGACGACCCGCCCATGCGTCGGCCGGCGCTGCTTGCTGGACGAGCTCATCGCGGCGGATCGTAGCGGCAATCGGCATCCGCACTGGTAATCTGGCCTCACTCGCGGCCCGATCGTCTAATGGTTAGGACGTCGGCTTTTCAAGCCGAAAACCGGGGTTCGACTCCCCGTCGGGCTATTCGCTCTCCACCGGGCCGTTCGCCCGCCGGTCGCGTACCGCCGGCATCGCCCGGCCCACCAAGCCCACGCCCATGCAAATGACTCCGGCGCAGGTAGAGAGGTCAGGCGGAACCGAGGAACCCTCCGGCGATCGTCAGCGTGGTCGCTGGACGGCGAGGGTTTTGATCAGCTTCCAGGGAGCGACCGCGGAGTTGCCGCCGAAGGCAAACTTGAATTTGATGCTCTGCCCGGCGAAGCCGGCCGGCAACGAGACCCTGAATCTCGCCGTGCAGCGGCCGCCGGCGGCGCGCAACGGCGCGGCGGCCGCGACCCTGCCGACTCGTCTGAGCGACCCGCGCAGCGTGACCGTTCCGACGCACGAGGTCTCGGTATCAAGCCCGGCCGGAACCGCGAAGCCGATCGAAGTTCTGAAGCGAATTCTTTTTGATCCGCGCCTGCCGACGACGACGCCGGCCGGCGCGCCGGGCAAAACGGTCGCCGGGCCGTCGGCGCCGGACGGGCCGGGCGATTGCGGTCCGGGACCGGGCGTATATACCGGCGGGGGCCGTACAACGTGGACCGCGCGGACAATGGTGTCGGACGCGCCATAGTCGTTGGTGACCGTCAGGCTGACCTCGAAATCACCGGCCGCGGCGAAGGTGTGCGACGCAGTCGGCGTAGTGGTCGTCTCGACCGGCGTCTGATCGCCGAAAGCCCAGTCGTATTTTGCGATCGTTCCCGTCAGGTCGCCGGCTACGCCGCCGATCGAGGCCGACGCGTCGAAGGTCACCGGGCGGCCGGCTACCGGGGCGATCGGTGTGTAGACGAAATCAGCGCTAGGGACGGGCTTGGGCGGTTCGGGTTCGGGATCCGGATCGCACCATCTGTGACCGTGATGCTCGTGTCCCCACCCGTGACCGTCGCCGAAGCGTCCCCAGCCCCATCCGTGATCGTCACCGGAGCGCCCCCGGCTCGATCCGCGGCCGTGGCCCCCAGAGCGCGATGCCGGCAGGCGCGACGCGGCACCGTGGGCCTTGAGGCCCCGGTCGCCCTGAGCTTGGTGAGCGGGCGGAGGTTGCGATTGGACGGCTGCTGTGCCGATCGCCAGCGGCGCGAGCAGCGCCGCCGAGACGATCATTACGCGAACCATCCGTAGACGCGCAATTGAGTCGATCAGGTCGACCATAAATAATCCGATAACAATCTACCTACATTGGGGGGTGGAATCCCGAAACATGGTTCTTCGCTAAACGAAGGTTTGATTCCACACTACCCGCTACGACGCCAGATAACACTCGCCTCGGGGCCCGATTTGACCATTTTGGACGTTTTCCGCCACGGCCACGCGATACCGGCGCGAGCGAGTTCTCGGCGTTCACGAGCGGCGTTAGCGGCCGTTCGACGCCGACCGCCGAGCTATCCCGGTCGCGGCCGGCGGCTTTCCCGGCGTCGTGACGGCCGGACGGCGCCAAAACGCCGGGGGGCCCCGGCACGGATCGGATCGGCGTATCCGGATGCCGTAGCGATTAGTCTTTGAGTGATGGGAAACATGACCCTCTTTTTGATTTTGGCGGGCGTCCCGATGGCCTTTGGGCTGCTCGCCCAGGTGTCGGTCAAACGCACTTTCGCCAAGTACAGCGAAGTGCGCCCGGGCAACGGCATGACCGGCGCGCAGGCCGCGGCCGCCGTGCTGCGTGAGTCCGGCCTTCCCGATTTGAAGATCAACCCGATCGATGGGCATCTCACCGATCATTACGACCCGCGCAGCCGCACGTTGAACCTGTCGGCGGCGGTCGGCCAGGAATCGTCGGTAGCCGCGATCGGCGTCGCCGCGCACGAGGCCGGCCACGCGATTCAGGACTCTGCGGGCTACTGGCCGATGAAGGTTCGCCAGACACTGGTGCCGGCCGCGATGGCCGGCCAGTCGCTCTGGATCGCGCCGGTGTTCATCGGTCTGATTCTCAATATGAGCGGGCTGGTGACGATCGGGCTCGTGTTCTTCGCGGCCGTCGTTTTGTTTCAGCTCGTGACGCTTCCGGTCGAGTTCGACGCTTCGTTTCGCGCACTCGGCGCGCTAGAGCACCAAGGTCTGCTCGCCGCCGATGAGATGGACGGCGCGCGCGCCGTCTTGCGCGCGGCCGCGCTCACCTACGTCGCCGGCTTCGTCGCGGCGCTCGGCCAGCTGATCTATTTCTTTCTGATCTCGCGCGAATAGCCGAACGCCGGCGTTGACCCGGCCGCGCCCGCTCGCTTCGCCCGCGATCACCAATTCACGAGGGCGCGCCGGCGCCGCGGGTTCCGGCGCGGGGCCGATGCACCCCCGGCCGAGCGCACCGCGCGGCTCATTGGGGTATGGTTGCGTTCGTGATTATTGATCAATCAATCAATCCGGCGCTCGCGGGCAAGGTGGTCGCCCTGACCGGCGGTGCGCGCGGGATCGGTTTGGAGACGATCAAGCACCTCGTCGCCGGTGGCGCGAAGGTCGGCGCCGGCGACATGGACCTGACGCTGCTGCGCAGCGAGCTCGCCAAGGTCGGCGGCGAGACCGCGGGCTTTTTGCTCGACGTGACCGACCGTGAGTCGTTTGCCGGCTTCATCGCGGCGGTCGAGAAAGAACTCGGCCCGATCGACGTCCTGATCAACAACGCCGGGATCATGGCGCTGCACCCGTTTGCCGAAGAGCCCGACGAGGTCTCCGAACGCCAGCTGCAGGTCAACCTGCTGGGGCCGATGCACGGCATGAAAATCGCGATCCCGGCGATGATCACGCGCGGGCGCGGGCACATCATCAACGTCGCTTCGAGCGCCGGGCGTTTCGGCGTGCCGGGCGCCGCGATGTACTCGGCTTCGAAGTTCGGCGTCTACGGCCTGACCGAGGCCGCCGCCAACGAGTACGCGAACACCCCACTTAAGTTCAGCGCGATCTGCCCGGTGGTCGTTCAGACCGAACTGACGCTCGGAGTCACCGAGCGCACGCGCGGCGTGCCGGTGCTACGACCATCAGACGTCGCCGCCGCGATCGTCAAGACGATCGAGAAGCCGCGCCTGGAGGTCTTCGTTCCGCGCAGCACGCGTCTCAGTTACGTATTGGCGACCGTGTTGCCGCCGCGCGTACGCCGGCTGATCGAGAAGTTCGTCCGTGCGGACCGCGTGCTCGTCGACATCGACCGCGAGGCGCGCGACGCTTATCACGCTCGAGCCTTCGGCGACAACATCGACCATGCCCCGGCGCTTGACTCCGGCCCGGCCCAGGACGGCTCGGCGCTGGCGCCGGCCTCCGGCGAAGTGCCCGTGCCGGCCGAAGCGCCGCCTCCGCCGGCTACCTGATCTCGACCGGCGTGCCCGGGCCCATCAGCCTGTGCAGACGGCGGATCTTCCCGTTGGGTAGGCGGACACAGCCGTGCGAAACGCGGCCGGGCAGAATGCGCGGCTGGTTGGTGCCGTGAATCCCGATGATGCCGCCACCCGGCCAGTCGGTCAGGGTCTTCGAGTAGGCCGAGAGGCCCATCGCGTACGGGCCGTAGACACCGCCCGGGTCGGCGACGATCAGCTTGTTGCGAACGTAGAAGTTGCCCTTCGGAGTGATCGTGCCCTTCTTGCCGACACCGATGCGGGCCTCCCAGATCTTTTTTCCGCTCTTGTAGAGCACGGCGCGAAAGCTATTGCGGCTGATCACAAGTTTGGTGCGGACGACGCGGTACCCGCTGAGCGCCCTGCGACTGACCCAGCCCGTGCGGCCGGAGCCGCGCATCGGCAGACGGGCCTGCACCCAGACGTCGCCGTTGGCGAACTGGCGCGAACGCAGCACCAGCACGAGTTCGCTGGTGCGGTCGGGCGTCCGGGTTGTGAGCCGGCGCAACTTGCGGCTGTTCTTGCTCGGCTCGCTGTAGGCGATCGTGGGGCGGGTCACGAATGCCCAGCGTGACTCCAGGTTCTCGTCGGAGAGAACGGTGTCTACGTACTCCGGCGCCGGGGTCGCGGGGTCTGGTGTCGTCGGCGCGAGCGGATCGGCGGAAACCGTCACCTCCGATTCCGCGGCGTCTTTCGCCCAGGGCGCCGCTGTTGCGGGCGCCGCCGAGATACCGAAGATCAGGAGAACGGATGCCGACCACGCGCACAGCCTCTTGCTTGCGCCAGTCATCGCGATCATTGTAGGGGAGAACATGCGATTCCGGTAGAGGTTCGATTCCGGCGACTACTAACCTGCCTGGCGGGCGCGTAGCTCAGTTGGTTAGAGCGCCTCCCTTACAAGGAGGAAGTCCCCCGTTCGAGTCGGGGCGTGCCCATTTCGTGACTACCTGCTCAAAAGGCCCGCCAGGCCCGCCGGAGTCTTGGGATAGTCACCGAGCTTGAATCGCGCGCCGGCGACGGTTACACCGCCCGCGCCGCGGGCACGAACCGCGCGCGGTCCGGCAGCAGTGGCACTACGACCCGCTTGACGTATTCCGCGCCGGCGGCGACCATCGCCCGGCGGACGATCGCCGGCGGCAGCGGCGCGAACCCGTACTGCTCGCGGATCTCCTTCGGGAGCATCGCGATCGTGATGAAGTTGACCGTCTCCACCAGCGGCCGCGCGTAGAGCGGGAACGGCGGGTTGAAGACGATCCCGGTGGCGCGCTCACGCGCCCAGTCGTTGACGTGGAGCCTGCCGCCGGTCAGCATCTCGTGTTTGTAGTCCTGAAGTTCGTCGTATGACCGCGGCATCCGGCTCGCCGACAGGCCGAACAGCTTGCCGACGATCTTGTAGTCGTCCCAGTAGGCCTGGCGCTCGTCGCGGGTGAGCCTGCGCACGTAGGTCTGAAACGTCACCAGCCCGCTGTCGACGATGCAGAACAGGATCCACATCAGCAACTCCGGATCATCGGCGGCGTAGGGAGTGCCCTTCTTGTATGGACCGACGTCGGTGGGCAGGCGGCCGCGCACCCGCGCGTGCATCGACCGGGCCGCGGCGGTCAAGTGGTCGGCTTCGGCGCGCGAGCCAAAGGCGATCGTGCTCATCACCTCGGCGGTGCGCTCGAGGCGCGGGAACGGGTCTTCCAGCGCGTCGCTGTGCCCGACCAGGCCGATCACGGCCAGCGGGTGCGCCGCCTGCATCAGCAGCGTACGAGCGCCGGCGAACGCGACCACGCGCTCGCGATTGACGACCCGGATCATCGAGTCGTCGCTGAAGTATCCGGTGGAGGCGGCCATCGCAGGTGATTCGGCAGAATCATGGCAGCAGTCAAGGATTATCCCGCCCATGGCGCGCGGCGGCTCGACCTGCCACAATTTCGCGTCCCGGGGGCGTAGCTCAGTTGGTTAGAGCGCCGGCCTGTCAAGCCGGAGGTCGCGGGTTCGAGTCCCGTCGCTCCCGTCGTACCCCCCGGGTTTCGCTGTTTGCGCGCCCGGGCTGTCATACTGGGCCGATCGACGTCGCCTTTCTCTTATTCGAGGGCGTTACCCCGCTCGACGCGGTCGGTCCTTACGAGATCCTCAGGCTGGTTCCCGGCGCGACGGTGAAGTTCGTCGCCAAGACCCCCGGAGAGCAATACGCCGAGGGCCGCGGCCTCGGGCTGATCGCCGAGAACTCGTACGACGACGTCAGCTCCGCGGATGTGCTGGTGATCCCCGGCGGGATCGGCACACGCGAACTCATTCTCGACAAGGAGACGCTCGAGTGGATCCAAGCCGTCGATCGAACTTCGCGGTGGACGACCTCGGTCTGCACCGGCAGCCTGCTGCTGGCCGCGGCCGGGTTGCTCGACGGCCGGCCTGCCACCACCCACTGGCTCGAGTTCGACCGGCTGCGCGAGCTCGGAGCCGACCCAGTCGATCAGCGAGTCGTTCGCGACGGGAAGTACCTCACCGGCGCCGGGGTGTCGGCCGGCATCGACATGGCGATCACGCTGGTCTCGCTGATGTGCGATGACTCGGTCGCGATGGCTTTGCAGCTGGCGATCGAGTACGACCCGCAGCCGCCATTTGACGCGGGATCTCCGCGTACGGCACCGCCGGAACTGGTCGAAGTGGTGCGAGCCGCGGCGACCCAGGTCGATTCGTAGGACCGGCGGCCTCCGGAAACGCCGAGATCTCGGCGATCCGTGAGCTCTATCGCGAGAGCCACACGTCCACGCCGCTCACCGGTGGCCTCGCCGGCGTTGGGCTTAGACGCCGAACTCGAGATCGCGGCCGACGTGGAGCTCGATCAGTTCCTCCTGCAGGCTGCGGCGTTGCCCGGGCGTCGGGGGATGACGCCGGCGCCAGTTTCCGTCGCTGCCTAGATCCCAGGCGCTGGTGTTGTCGGCGAAGCCGCGCTCGAGCGTGTCCATCACCTGCGCGCGCAGCTGCGCGGCCTCGACCGGCGCGACCAGTTCGACGCGGTTGTCGAGATTGCGGCGCATCAGGTCGGCCGAGCCGATGAACACGTGGGTCTCGCCGCCGCGCTCGAAGGCGAACACGCGGGAGTGCTCCAAAAAACGCCCGACGATCGAGACTACGCGGATGTTTTCGGATACTCCGGGGAGTCCCGGGCGCAGGCAGCAGGTGCCGCGAATGTTGAGATCGACCCGCACGCCGGCGCGCGACGCGCGATAGAGCGCCTCGATGCAGACGACGTCGACCAGTGAGTTCATCTTCATCGCGATCCGCCCGGGGCGTTCGGGGGTGTGCTCGTCGATCGTCAGCTGGATCTGGTTGAGGATTCCGTCGCGCAGGCCGTTGGGAGCGATCAGCGCCTTGCGCATCTCGTTGGGCCGGGCGAAGCCGGTCAGGTAGTTGAACATGTCGGCGACGTCGGCGCCGATTTCGGGGTCTGTCGTGAAGAGCCCGAAGTCGGTGTATAGCCGGGCCGTCGACGAGTTGTAGTTGCCGGTGCCGATGTGGACGTAGTTGCGCACGCCGTTGCCCTCGCGGCGCACGACCAGCACGCACTTGGCGTGGGTTTTGAGCGCCGGCGGTCCGTAGACGACGTGTACGCCGGCCTGTTCCAGCGAGCGGGCCCAGGCGATGTTGGCCTGCTCGTCGAAGCGAGCCTTGACCTCGACCAGAGCGACCGCCTGCTTGCCACGCTCGGAGGCGCGGATCAGGGCCGGCACCAGCGGCGAGTCGTCGCTTGTGCGGTACACGGTGAGTTTGATCGCCATGACGTCGGGATCGGTGCAGGCTTCGTGCACGAAGCGTTCGACCGAGGCCCCGAAGCTGTCGTATGGGTGGTGTACCAGGACGTCGCCGTGGCGCATCGCCGAGAGGACCGGAATCGGCTCGCCGTCGGCATCGCGCAGGCGCGCCGGAACGGCCGGCTTCCAGGGCGGCGCGCGCAGCGCCTTGTGGCCGGGGAGCGAGACGATCTCCCAGAGGTCGCCGAGGTCGAGCAGCCCGTCGACCTCGAAGATGTCGCGTTTCTCGATTTCGAGCGCCTCGACCAGCTCCTCGCGTAGCTCGCGGGCGATGCCGCGACCGACCTCGAGGCGCACGACTTCGCCGAAACGCCGGCGGCGCAGTTCGTCTTCGACCGCGCGCAACAGGTCGTCGGCCTCGTCGCTGACGGTGAAGTCGGCGTCGCGGGTCACGCGGAAGGTCGCGCAGTCGACGATCTCGGTCCCGGGGAACAGCGTGTCGAGATTGTCCGCGATCACTTCCTCCAGCGGGACGTACACGCCCTCGCCCGGCAGCTCGACGAACCGAGGCAGAATCTCCTTCGGAACCTTGACGCGCGCAAAGGTGGTCTGGTCGCTGAGCGGATCGCGCAGCAAGACCGCCAGGCTGAGCGAGAGATTCGAGATGTAGGGGAACGGCCGGCCCGGGCCGACCGCCAGCGGCGTCAACACGGGGAAGATCTGCGAGAGGAACACCCTGCGCAGCTCGGTGCGCTGGCCGACCTCGAGCTGTTCGCGGTGCAGGATGCGAATCTCGTGCTCGGCGAGCCGCGGGATCAGCGTGTTCATCACCAGATCGGAGTTGCGGTCGAGCAGCACGACGGTGCGTTCGCGCAGGTCGTCGACGGTCTGGTCGGCGGTCCGGCCATCGGGGCTGCGTTTATCGACCTGCGCGTCGATCTGGTCGTGGAGACCGGCGACGCGAATCATCACGAACTCGTCGAGGTTGGTCGCGAAGATCGCGCTGAACTTGACACGCTCGAGCAGCGGCGCTTCGGGGTCTTCGGCAAGCTCGAGCACGCGCTCGTCGAACTGCAGCCAGGAGAGTTCGCGATTGAAGAAGTAAGTCGGATCACGCAGATCGGGCTCGGACTCCGGCGACGCCGCCGGCGCGAATGCGACTACGGGGAAGTCGGCGGCCGGTGGCTCCGCGCTTGCGGCGGGGGGCGAAACCGGCGGGCGGGCGATCGGCGCGGCCTCGGTCACACCCGCCGGCGGATCGCCGGCCGATGATCTCGGCGGAGCCGCGCCCTCGCCGCCGCTGTCGTGGTCGTTCACCGCGACACCTCCAGTGCTCGATCCAAACGCTCGGCGAAGTCTTCGCGCTGTAGCGCGTCCCACGAAGCCAGGAAGCCGGAGAAAAGCAACTCGCGGCGCGCCTGCAGCAGTAACGCGAGCCGCTCCAGCCCGGCGTAGGCGCGGCGGGCGGGGGCCTTGTTGAGATCCTTCCACTCTAGATCCTCCACTGTCGGGGTTCCGTCGTCGGACAGACTGTCGCGAATTGCTTCGGCATCGGCATCGCGCAAGGAGTCGATGTGTGCGAGCACTCGCGGCAGCAGTACGTCGCAGTCGTGGATCTCACCGAGCAGATCCTGAACGTCGCGGGCCTGCTTGCGGGCGGCGTTGGCGTCTTGGCCGAAGCAGAACCCGGTCACCTCGAGCACGTAGCGCAGCCGCTTGGCCGCGATTCGCGCGTCGTGCAGGTCGGCGGCCGCGCCGGACTTGGTCGCCGAGCCGGCGAGTTCGGCGAACTCGCTCGCGCGGGTCTTGATGATCTTGGCCGCGTTCTCGGCGAGCGACGCCGAGGGATCGAGCCGTTTGACCTTGCGCGGCTTCATACGGCATTCTCGCGTGAAAGCCGCGCGAGCGTCGTCTGAAGTCCGGATTCGTCGAGTCGGCCCAGCGCGTCGCGCAACAGGTCGTTGGCACGGCGCTGTTCGTCGCGCAGCGCGGCGATCATCGATTCGATGCCTTCGCGGTCGGCGGCCGAGGCCGCGGCGGCGAACTTCTCGAGTAGCTCGATCTGCACATCGGGGTCGCGACGGCGGCCGAGGTCATCGGCCATCGCCTTGACCTCGCGCCGTACGCGACGGTACTCCGTCGCGTCGAAGCACGGCTCGAATATTTCGAGCACCGCGCGCAGGCGACGGCTGGCGACGCGCATGTCGTGGACACCCTCGATGTCGCCGGTGTCGAGCACGCGGTCGCGATGCGCAAACAGTTCGCCGGCGCGGGCCGCGAGAATTTTCGTCGCGGCGTCGGCGAACGAGTCGTCGCGTGAAAGCCCGGGGACCTGCTTAGCCTTGGCCATCTTCAGGCCGCCCGCGCCGCGAGCATCTCCAGAATCACGCCTTCGCGCAGTCCGCCCTTGCCGATGCGCAGCGGCTGGGCGAGACGCTCGGCGATGTCCTCGAGAATCATGATCCCTGCCGGGAGCACGCGAACGCGTTCGATATCGAGGCCGAAGTCGTCGGCGACCTCGTTCGCCGCGTTGCGGGTGATCAACCGGATCGCGCGCTCCATGGTTTCGTGCTCGAGCACCGCGCCGGTCATCCGCCGCAGTGACTGCGCGCTACCGCCGATCGCGATCGCCAGGTCGGTCGCCGGAAACCCGAAGTCCGCGAAGATCGAGTCGACGTAGCCGCGCGCGGCGTCGAGCTCGTCGACGGCCGGAGGGTCGCCGTGGATGAAGCGATCGGTAACCGAACCGCTGCCGATCTTGAACGACGTCGACCAGCGCACGCCGTCGGCGAGCGTGCCGATCGCGACCTCACTGGAGCCACCGCCGACGTCGATCACGGCGATCGTCTCGTCACTGTCGGTCGGCAGCGCGCGGGTGGCGCCCAGGAACGCGAGGCGCGCCTCGTCTTCCTCGGGGAGCAGCTCGACATGCAATCCGCAGCGCCGCTCGATCGCACTGACCAGCTCGTCGCCGTTGGCCGCCTCGCGGGTGGCGGCAGTGGCGACCGCGCGGATCTCGTCGGCGCCGAGCACCTCGGCTAGGCGCACCTGGGTGCAGACGGTCTCGGTGACCTCGGTGATCTTCTTGCCGGCGATCGAGCCGTCGTCTTTGATCCCGCGGCCGAGGCGGGTGAAGGTGCGTTGCGAGAGCACCTCGCGCAGGCCGTCGCCGATTCGCTCGGCGACCAGCAGTCGAGTCGTGTTTGAACCGATGTCGATAACGGCGGCGGGCATTTTGCTCTCTGATTTCTCTTTCGGCTTGGCGGCCATACTCGCCTTTCACGATAGGCGTTTTGTGAAGAATCTGAGAACGAGTTGTTACAGGCGTCCGGTGACCGCGCCGCCGCTTCTCGCCGGCCCCGGCGATCCGTGCTCGATCCCCGGAAAAGGCGCGGAGGCGGACCTTTCCGGATCTGACGGATCCCGGCGGGAGCCGTGGCTCCCCCGCCCGGGTAGGCCCTCAGCTCGCGGCCTCTTTGGCGGCTGTCAGCCAGTTGAGCCGGCGCGAGAGGTGCTTGCTGTAGATCTTGTCGCCGGGGTTCCAGAGCGGGTCGTTGGAGAGCTCGGCGGTGTCGCGCCCGCCGGCGGCGAATTGGGCGTGCATAAACAGCTCTTCGTTTTCGGTCACGAGGATGCCGCGCAGGTCGGGATGAAACGGCTCGGCCTCCTCGCGCCCGCCGAAACGAGCCTCGAGCGCACTGACGACCGCGTCGGCCTGCTGCGCGGCGATCCCGCCCTGCTTAACCGGAAACGCCGTGACGTCGCCGGCAGCGTAGACATCCTTCAGTCCGTCGATCAAGCCGAAGGCGTCGGTCTGCAAAAAGCCGTCGCGATCGTGAGGCAACCCGGGAATCGGCTGACCGAAAAGCCGCGGCATCGCGACGACACGGTCGGCGGCGATGTTCTCGCGCATCGCAAGCTCCAGCGACTCACCGTCGTAGTTGACGGCGTGGGTGCTCGTGGCCAGCTCGACGTCGCGCTCGTCGAGCAGCTCGCGAATGCGCCGGCTCGCCTGGTGGCCGAATATGGCCAGCGGCTCGTCTTCGGCCGTCACCAGCACAACGCGTACCGAGTCGCGCAGCCGGCTCTTGGCGCGCGCGGCGGTCAGCATCGCCAACTCATAGAGCGGCAGCGTCCACGTGATCCCCGGCGGAATCGCAAAAACGACCGTGCCGACCGTGCCCGCGTCGATCTCGGCCACGAGAAAACCCATGCGCTCGATCCCGCCCGGGCCGCCAATCGTGATCGCGTTATCGAGTACCGCGTGTCGTTGAGCGCCGGTCGCGACCACGGCCGCGTCGAAGGCGACTTCACGGCCCGCGGCCGTGCAGACCACGCGCCGGTCGACGTCGACGCGAGAGGCGACGTCCTCGACGATCGAGACACGCGGATTGGCCAGCGTCTCGCGCAGATCGAATTTGGACGCCTTGCCCAGGCCGAACGGTTCCAGCACGGCGAACGGCGTGTAGACAAACTCGGTGGACGAGGTGATCACCGTGACCGTGGCGCGCATCACAAAGCTGTCGGACAGCCCGATGGCGGCTTCAAGCGCGGCGATACTGCCGCCGACGATGGCGATGTGGGCGGGTTCGCGGTCCACAACCCCACACGGTACCGATTTTGCCTGCCGCGTCGCGTCGGGTGTTGGCCGTAGGAAAAAGCCCGTAGGCTCTACGGACGATGCCCTACGCCGATCTCAGCACCAGCCAGCTTCAACGGTTGATCGAACTCGGCGGTAATCTCGTCTCCAACCTCGAACTCGAACCGCTGCTCACCGAGATCGTCGATGCCGCGCGCGAGATCACCGGCGCCGAGTTCGCCGCGCTGGGGATTCTCGACGGACCTCGCGGGGGGCTGCAAAGGTTCATCACATCCGGGATCGACGCGGCGCAGGCCGAGCGAATCGGTTCGCTGCCGACCGGCCGCGGCGTGCTCGGTGTTCTGATCGAACATCCCGAACCGATCAGGCTGTCCAAGGTTTCCGAACATCCGGAGTCATACGGATTCCCGCCCAATCACCCGCGGATGGAATCGTTTCTCGGCGTGCCGATCATCGTCGACGGCGCGCCGTACGGCAACCTCTACCTGACCAACAAGTCCGAAGGCGATTTCACCGACGCCGACGAAGCATCGGCGGTGACACTCGCGATGTGGGCCGCGATCGCGATAGCCAACGCGCGCCTGGTGCGCGAAGACCGGCTCCGGACCACGATCGCGGCGGCCGAGAGTGAGCGGCGGCGCTGGGCGCGCGAACTGCACGACGAGACGCTGCAGAGCCTCGGCAGCCTGCACCTGCTGTTGTCATCGGCCCAACGCGTCGGCGACGCCGATCAGTTGCGCGAGGCCGTCGGCGAGGCGATCGAGCAGATTGCGCTGGACATCACCGGTTTGCGCGGCCTGATCTCCGAGCTGCGCCCGGCGGCGCTCGACGATCTCGGCCTGGAGGCCGCGCTCGAAAGTCTCGCTCAGCGCACGGCGGCGACCGGCGACTTCGACATCGAGCTCGACCTCGAGTTCGACGTCCGCGGTAGACGCATGGCCACGACCGAGCAGGAGATCACCGCCTATCGCCTGGCGCAGGAAGCGCTCACCAACGCCGCCAAGCACGCGCGCGCAAAGCGGGTAACGCTACGCGCGAAGCGGTCGTCTTCGCGAATCGAGATTTACGTTCACGACGACGGGGCCGGATTCGAGACGAGCTCGCCGGTCGCGGGGTTCGGACTATCCGGCATGCGCGAACGCGTCGCGCTGTCGGGCGGCGAACTGACGATCATGTCGACTCCCGGCGGCGGGACGACCGTCTCGGCCGTGATCCCGGCGCCGCCGGTCGAGGACGGCGACGAAGATCACACCCCGCCCGTGTCGATCAGCCCGTTGTCGAGCGCGTAGCGCACGAGTTCGGCGCGCGTCGACAGCTCGAGTTTCGACTGGATGTGTGCGCGATGCGATTCGACCGTGCGGACGCTGAGAAACAGCTGCTTGGCGATCTCGGCGTTGGTGTGGCCGAGGGCGATCAGCCCGAGAATCTCGGTTTCACGGCCGGTCAGCCCGTTGGAATCGCGTTCGTCGGCCCCGGCGGCGATGCGTGCGCCGAGGCGCGGATGCAGATAGATCTCCCCGCGCGCGGCCAGCCGGACGGCGGTGACGAGCTCGCTGTCGGCGGCCTCCTTGAGCACGTAACCGTGGGCGCCCGCGCGCATCGCCTCGCGGGCGAAGGCCGGATCGCTCTGCATCGTCAGAATGACCACGCGCGTGTGCGGCGAGATCTCGTGAATACGCGGGATCGCCGCGAGACTCGGCCCGTCGGGCATGTTCAGGTCGAGCATCGCGACGGCCGGCTTGTGTCCGAGCACGTAACGGACGGCGGTCTCGGTGTCGCCGGCTTCGGCCACGACTTCAAGGTCCGGCTCGGCGTCGAGCAACATCCGCAGGCCGGAGCGCACGACCGCGTGATCGTCGGCCAACACCACCGTCGTCTTCGCCGCGTCCGCCGCGGCGGGGTTTGATTTCTTCTCTTGTGCCGCTGTCATCAACACCTCAACACCTAATACCGGTTCACATCCAATTGTGAAAGCCGGACCCACTCCGAGCATCGAGGACAACTACGCGCCGCGACCGGTAGAAACCACGGACCTGCCCGGGACGGTGAATCTACACGCTGGCCGCGGCCGGACTCAGTTTCCGGGCGAGGCCGGGGCGTGAACGATCAGCACCGGGACATCGCACTCGTGCAGAACCTGAAGGCTGACGCTACCCATCAGTGCCGAGCCGACCCAGCCGCGGCCGCGCGAGCCCATGACGATCAGATCGATCTCGCCGGAATCGGCGCGCTCGATAATCGACCGCGCCGGGTCGCCGCCGCGGACGCTGGAGACGACCGCCACGCCCTCCGGCACGCGGGCCTCGGCGGCTTTCACGATCTCCTCGTGGTCACGCCGTAACAGCGTGTGAATCGCCTCGAGATCGCTCGGCGGGCCGAGCGGGCCGCCGGTCACCCAGTTGAACGGCTCCTCCCAGACGCTCAGCAGTTCAAGCGTCGCCCCGGGCGTGGCCGTCGCGAGCTCGATCGCCCGGCTCAGCGCCTCGTCGGAGTGAGCGGATCCATCAAGACAGACCAGCAGATGCTTGAACAAAGGACGCTCGCGGCCACCGCTATTGCGCGACCCAGCCGCCGTCGACCACCAGCGGGTGGCCGGTGACGAACGTGGATTTGCCCGAACAGAGCCAGACGACCGCTTCGGCGACTTCCTCCGGCCGGCCAATCCGGCCGACCGGCTCGCCGGCCGTGAACTGCTCGACGGCGGCGGCGTCACCGTGTGTCAGGCGGTCGACCATCGGGGTCGCGATGACTCCGGGGCAGACCGCGTTGACGCGGATGTTCGATTTGGCGTACTCGAGCGCGGCCGCGCGCGTCAGCTGCACGACTCCGCCTTTGGAGGCGCAGTAGGCGGGAAGGCCGGGAAATCCGACCAGCCCGGCGACCGACGCGCAGTTGACGATCGAACCGCCGTTCTCAAGCATCCGCGGAATCTGCGCCTTCATGCCCAGCCAGACACCTTTGAGATTGATTGCGAGGACGCGATCCCAGTTCTCCTCGGTGGACTCGGCCAGCGGAGCCATCTCGCCCTCGATGCCGGCGTTGTTGAAGGCGTAGTCGAGCCCGCCGAACTTCGCGATCGTCTCGGCGATCGAGCGTTCGACGTCGGCGGCCCGGGAGACGTCGGTCTTGATGAATATCGCCTCGCCGCCGATGGCCTTGATCATTTCAACGGTCTCGCCTCCGCCCTCCTCGATGACGTCGGCAACCGCGACCTTCGCGCCGTGCCGGGCGAAGAGCAGCGCCGTCGCGCGGCCGATCCCCGAAGAGGCTCCGGTGATGTAAGCGGTCCGACCCGTCATGTTCGTGTCCTCGGCCATGACGGCAAGACTACGCCCCGGCGGGTTGGTGATGCATCCGCTGATTACCGACGAAGCCTGCGGGGGAAACTACCGAGCCGGCCGCCCGCACCGAATCTCCTCGGACGGGGCGGCGTCGGCGGCCGATGTCGGGTTTCTACTGGTGTCGCAGGGGGTATGGCGCGGATGCTCGAAGCGGTGTCTTTCCAATATCGTCGAACGATGAGCATTGATTCCGATCCATCCGCCTCGGCAGCGGCGCACAGCGCCGAAGTCTGCCGCGAGTTCGCCGCGCTGCGCGCGAGCGACACCGCGTGGGCCGGCGGGAAGGGTGCAAACCTCGGTGAGTTGACGTCTATCGGGATGCCGGTGCCGCCGGGATTCGTGATCGGCGCGACCGCCTTCGCCGGCTTCTGTGACGAAACCGGGCTGCGCGCCCGGCTGGCGCAACTGCTGGCCGGCGTCGACGTCGAGGACGACGACGCCCTGCGCGACGCCGCGGACGCCGCGCGGGCGGCAATCGACGCGACCGCCGTCCCGGACTCGATCGCCCGGGCGATCGAGCAATCGTACGCTCGTCTCCGCGGCGGCGAGGACGCGATGCCGGTGGCCGTACGATCCTCGGCGACCGCCGAAGACACGGCGGCGGCTTCGTTCGCCGGGATGCACGACACGTTCCTGAACGTCCACGGACTCGAAGCGCTGGTGCGAGCGGTCAGGAATTGCTGGTCGTCGCTCTATTCTCCGCGCACCATCTACTACCGGGCGCGGCAGGGCATGAACGACGCCGGGATGGATATCGCCGTAGTCGTTCAGCGCCAGCTCGTGGCGAAGCGGTCGGGCGTGATGTTCACGATCGACCCGGCGACCGGACGCGATGACACGCTGGTCATCGAGGCATCGTTCGGGCTCGGCGAGGCGGTCGTGTCGGGCAGCGTCTCGCCGGACCACTACGTGATCGACAAGCGGGGGCCGGCGCTCGCCGAGCGCGAGGTGCGCCGCAAGGAGATGGTGATCGAAGCGCTGCCGTCCGGCGGAACCGAGCGCCGCGAGCTCGGCGAGCTCGAAGGGCTGCGCGCGGCGATCACCGACGACGAGGCCATCGAGCTGGCTCGGCTCGGCCTGCGGATCGAGGAGCATTACGGCCGGCCGCAGGACATCGAGTGGGTGTTCGACAACGCCGGCGCGGCGTGGATCGTGCAGTCCCGCCCGGTCACGGTGGCGGCTCCGAGCGCCGAAGCCGAAGCG
>JBASWU010000147.1:0-25214 GCA_049276635.1 Solirubrobacterales bacterium
GGCGACGGCGGCTCCGCCCGCTCCGCCGAGCCCGGCCGCGCCACCGCCGGCGCCACCGGCGCCGAGCGTGGAACCACCAAAGACCTTCAGCGCGAGGACGCTCTTGAACATCATCAGCCCGCCGACCGGCGCGAGTACCGCCAGCTTGCGGTTGGTCAGGCTGAGCTCTTTCTTGAAGGCGCGGCAGCGGTCGCAGTCGGCGACGTGGCGGCGGGCCGGGGCGGTGAGCTTCTGCAGTCCCTCGGCGACGGCGCCGAGTTCGAGCCGGACCTCGTCGCAGCTGAGCCGGCGCGACTCGGCGGCCTCGGCGAGTGAGACACGCGCCCGCACCAGCAGGCTCTTGACGCTGGGGATCGAGGTATCCATGGCCTCGGCGATCTGGTCGTATGAGAGATCGCCCATCTCGCGCAGCATCAACGCGGTGCGCTGAGTCTCGGGCAGCCGCTTCACGTCGGCGACGAGGTCTTCAAGGTCGAGTCTGTCACGGACGCGGTCGGCGGTCGCGACCGCGGCTCCGCCCTCGAAGACGTCCATCGAGTCGACACCGGTGGGACGCGGGCGGCGGAGGTGGTTTAGCGAACGGTTGCGTGCGATCCGGTAGAGCCAGGGGCGCACGTTGAGCTCGCGGTCGTCGGCAAGCATCGCCTTGTAGGCCGACACGAAGACCTCCTGCAGGATGTCCTCGGCGTCTTCGGCCGAGCCGACCATGTGGCGCGAGAAGGCCAGCAGGCGGGTTCGGTAGCGCGCGATCAAAACCTCGAAGGCCGCGTCGTTGCCGCGGCGAGTCAGCGAGACCAGGCGCTCGTCCGACTGCAGGCGCAGAAACCCGGCACGCGGGTCTTTGAGCAGCGTGGCGGAGGACGAGCCGGTCTCTCTGATTACGGAAGCTTCCATTGAACAATCGTTCTATCTATCGGCATATACACGTCTCGGCCCGTAAAGTCGCGGTTATTTCAACCTTACGCCGGGTTTCGCGGACCGTCGCCGCCGGTAACTTTGTCATGCCCTGCGACGATCGGCGGCAAACGGCGGTCGGTTGCCGCGGCGCACCCTGCCCGGGTGGCGGAACGGTAGACGCGGCTGACTTAAAATCGGCTGTCCTAGAGACGTGTGGGTTCGATTCCCACCCCGGGCATTTGGCTCCGGACGTCCGGCGCCGGGAATCCCGCCCCCCCGGCATCGCCTCGCGACACCTCGACAACAACGTCGCGCCGTCTCGCTCCTCGGACCGCGGTCTTGCATGTGGGCCACTCGGCGGCCGTGAGTGGTTACCTTGTGATGTTCGTATGGCGGACGGCATTTCAACTCAGCGAACTCGCCTTTCGGCGCGTCTGCGCGCGGCCATGCTCCTGCTCGCCGTGTCGGCCGGCGTTATCGGCGCCGGCCTGATCGCGCCGGGCGCCCGAGCCGCCGTGTTCGAGTACGAAGGCGTCGCGGCGACCGTCGCCAATCCCGGCCAGATCGCGACCGACGCCGCCGGGCGCGTTTACGTGCCGGTCCGCAACGGCGGCCAGGTGCTGGTCTTCGACAGCGCCCGCAACGGCAATCGCCTGCTCAGATCGATCGGTACCGGGTTGCTGCAGGATCCGTCGGCCGTCGCGGTCGACAACCGCCTGAACATTTACGTCGCGGACCCGGCGCGCAACGTGATCGTTTTGTTCGGCCCGCTGACCTCCGGCGCCAGTTACGCCGGAACCGACGGCTCACCGGGGACCGCGCTAGGCCAGTTCGACGGTCCGGTGGGCCTGGCGACCGACGTCGAACCGCGCGTTTATGTCGCCGAATTCAACAATGCGCGGGTTCAGGCGCTCGATCCGGCCCGCGGGCAGTTCGGCACCCTGTTCGCGTTCGGCGTCACCGATCCGCTGCCGTTCGGGTCGCCGAGCGGCGTCGCGCTTGACCCGCTAAACAACTTTTTCGTCAGCAGTGCGGCCGCGACCGGGGGACTGCGGTTCTTCGACCCCCGCGGCGCGTTCGTTACGCAGGTCGCCGGCCCGGGCTCCGGGGCCGGACAGCTCGACGGTGCTCGCGGCGTGGCGACCGATCCGATCGGCAGGGCGCTCGTCGCCGACACCGGTAACGACCGGATCGCGTTCTTCAACTCGGCGGCCGGCGGTTTCGGCCTGATCGAGAACTTCGGCGATACCGGCACCGGCCCCGGGCGGTTCAGTGGACCGGTGTCACTGGCGACCGCGCCCGGCGCGCTGCTGTACGTCGCCGACTCCGGCAACGGCCGCGTGGTGCGGCTGCGATACGACGACGCCGATCGCGACGGCGCGATCGACGCCACTGACAACTGCGCCGGGCTGACCAATGTCGACCAGCTCGACCACGACGGCGATCGAACCGGAAACGCCTGCGACGCCGACGATGACGGCGACGGGATCGCCGACGCCTCCGATCCGTGTCCGCTGACCAACTCTCTGGACGACCTCAATCGCGATGGCTGCGCCGACCCGGTCACGGCCGCGGTCCGGCCGAAGAAAAAGTCGGTGTTCGAGTCCGCCGCCGGGCCCGCGCGAATCAGCGGTCGCGCCCGCGCCGACTCGGTCGGTGTCGCGCGGGTGTCGGTCGCGATCAAACGCCGTGCCGGAAGGCGATGCTGGTGGTGGAGTAACGCCGCGAAGCGCTTCGCCGCCGGAGCGTGCGCGCGGCCTCGTTACATTCGCGCTCACGGCACGAAGAAGTGGTTCGTCGCCGCGCGGCGGTCGGCTTTCAGGACCGGCCGGTACACGGTGCACGCCCGCGCGACGCAGCGCGTGACACGCGCGGTCGAGCCGGGGTTTGCGGTCAAGACGGTCTTCAGCGTTCGGTCTCGCTAGCGGTTCAAGCGCGGTGGCCGCGCGGGGTCTCGTCAGGCGGACCGTGGCGTCGATCGCGTGGAGGCGGCGGCGCGATATGTATACTCGTCCCGAACTTGCCGCCTAACTGGTCGCGCCTCGAGCGTGACGAGGCGGGGGACCCACTGTCCGAGCCACGAACCTTTGTGGAACGGACCGGGGCGAATCGGCCATCAGTCTCTGGGCCGCGTGGACTCAATCCACTCGACATCCAGAACCGGCCGTAGCGCTGCTCTTTCAGCGCGAGCCCTTCAGCTAACCCCGTAGGCCCAACCGAAAGAGCTGCAAACTTAGTTTTGAACCGAATTTGCGTTTACATCGCCGCGGCCGCGTGCACCTTGCTTTGGCTGCCGGCCTCCGCATTTGCCGTCGGTCAGGCCACGCGCGGCGGCGGGGCGGCCTTCGAGCAGCCGGTCGTCAGTGCGCCACAGGGCGCCTTCGCCGGGCGCAGCGCTCGCGTGGTCGGAGTGACCCGGCCGGCCGCCGGTCGGGTGACGATCGAGACTCGCTTGGGATCCGGCGGGTGGTCGGTGGCCGGGACCGCTCCGGTTGACTCCGGCGGCTCGTTCGAGACGGTCTGGACGCCGCCGAAGGCCGGTCGTTACGAGTTTCGCTTCACGCCTGTCGGCGCGCCGCGCGCCGCGAATGCCGCCGCCGACGGCGCTCTCTCTGTCTATCGACTGCAAAAGGCCACGTGGTATGGCCCCGGCTTCTACGGACGCCGCACCGCCTGCGGCACAAAGTTGACTCGCCGCACACAGGGAGTCGCGCATAAGTCGCTGCCCTGTGGAACTGCGGTCGAGTTGTTTGTCGGCGGTCGCAGGGCGGTCGTTCGGGTGATCGATCGCGGTCCGTTCGTACGCGGTGTGGCATGGGATCTGACCTACGCGACGGCCAAGTCGCTCGACAGCCTGCGCACGGTTCAGCTCGGCGCGCTGCCGCTCAATTGAGCTGCGCCGATCGCTCTGGAACGAGCCTTCGCGAGCCGGTGCGTCATTGTCGCGTAGATGCGCGGTAGGGTAATTGGAACCCAAGTAGGCCGCCGTGCATAAAGTTCGCGGGCGGCCGATCCGGCCGCGGTTTGCAGACCATATCTACTATTCGGTAACGTCGTGCCAGACCGATTGGGCGGCTTCACCGGCACGAGCGGAGTAACCCAGGAGATGGCCTTGACAACCACGTTTCTCGTCATCGACGATCACCCCGTGTTGCGTCAGGGCGTGGCCAGTGTGCTGCGTGCCGGGTTCGAGGGGTCTTCGGTCTTCGAGGCCGCATCGGTCGACGAGGCGATCGCCCAATCGGCGCGGTTAGTCCCCGACGCGGTGATCATCGATCCGCACCTCGGAGCGTCCGACGCCACCACCTCGCTCGGCAATCTGCGCAAGGCGGTATCCGCGCCGATCGTCGTGTTCGCCGCCGAAGGCAACATGCGCATGCTCGCCGAGGCGCTCAAATCGGGTGCCCTAGCCTGCGTCCGCAAGGACTCGGCGCCCGCCGTCCTGACTGAGGCGATCGAGGCCGCGCGCTCCGGTCGTTTCTTCATCGACCCGGCGCTGGCGACGGACTCCGAGTCCGGCGCCGGCGACGACGGCAAGATCCTCACCGAGCGCCAGCGTCAGATCTTGCAGATGCTCGCCGACGGCGCTCACACCGATAAGGTCGCCGATGCCCTCGGCCTGTCGACGGAGACGGTGCGCACGCACACCAAGCGCATCCTCGCCAAGCTCAACGCCCGCACTCGCACGCACGCGGTCGCGGTGGCGATTCGCGCACAGGTCATCGACTGACCCGCGCCCAGGCGATAGGCCGGCCGGCCTGGTGTTCGGCCGGCCGGAGCGCGGCCTCTCAGCCGTAGCGCTCGCCGGTGATCTCGCGCAGCTTGGCGCGATTGTGCGTGGCCAGCACGCGGCGTACGGTACCGCTGCGCGAGCGCATGACCAGCGATTCCGTCGTCGCCTTTTTGCGCGGATAGCGGACGCCCTGAAGCATGTCGCCGTCGGTGACTCCGGTTGCGGCGAAGAAGACATCCTTGCCTCTCACGAGGTCGTTTTGGGTGAGAACCTGCTTGAGGTCGTAGCCCGCGTCGAGCGCCGCCTGGCGCTCGTTGTCGTCGCGCGCGTAGAGGCGGCCGACCATCTGGCCGCCCATGCAGTGGATCGCCGCGGCGGCGATGACGCCCTCGGGCGTGCCGCCGATGCCCCACAAAAGGTCCACCGGGGAGCGCTCGCTGACGGCCATCAGTGCCGCCGAAACATCGCCGTCGGTAATGAAGCGAATGCGCGCGCCGGCCTCGCGGACGGCCTTCGCGAATGGTTCGTGGCGCTCGCGGTCAAGCATCATCACGAGTACGTCGCTGACCGTTTTGCTCTTCCGCGCGGCGATCAGCCCGAGCGTTTCGCCGATCGGCCGGTCGAGATCGAGCAGGTCGGCGACCTCGTCGCTGCCGGCCATCTTTTCCATGTAGACGCAGGGGCCGGGGTCGAACATCGTGCCGCGCTCCGATAGCGCGATGACGCTGAGGGCGCTGGGAAATCCCTTGGCCGTCAGCGTGGTGCCCTCGAGCGGGTCGACGGCGATGTCGACCTCCGGCGCGGAGCCGTCGCCGATGCGCTCGCCGTTATAGAGCATCGGGGCCTCGTCTTTCTCGCCCTCACCGATCACCACGGTTCCGTCCATCGGCACCGAGTCCAGCACGAATCGCATCGCGTCGACGGCGGCCTGGTCGGCGGCGATTTTGTCGCCGTGGCCGACCCAGCGGGCGGCCGCGAGCGCGGCGGCCTCGGTCACGCGGACCAGTTCGAGCGCAAGGTTGCGGTCGGGAACGTCGTGCGAGTGGAGGTTGAGAATGCCTGAGGGCGAGCCTTCCATTACCGGGCGCAGCCTAGCGCGTGGGCGCCGGCGAGGGCGGTCCGGCACCGGTCCGGCACCGGCCCGGCACCCGACCGCGGCACGGTCTCCGGCTCGTCCGTATGATTGGGATATGACTTGGGTGTTGGTGGCTTTTGACGACGACACGCTCGCGGCCGTGCTCGATGACGCGCGAGTCCGCTCGCTCGACGGGGAGTCGGAGTTCCTGCTGTTGACTCCGCGCTCGCCGCGCTGGGGCGATGAGCGCGCCGAGGGTGCCGTCTATCTCTCAACTCTCGACGATCGCGTCGAGGCGCTGCAAGAAGAGAATGTCACGATCGAGCACGAGTGGATCCCCGGAGACGATCTCGAGGCCGAGATCGTCGAGACCGGCGCCGCCCATTCGGCGACAGGCGTCGTGATCGCCCACCACAACCCGGGCGCGGCGATCCCCGACCCCGAGGCGTTCGACGACGCGATCCGGCGTGAACTGGGCGTGCCGCTCGACGTGATCTCGCTGGAGTAGCCGTCGCCGGACGGTTCGGGGGCGCCGGATCGGCGCCGTCCGCGCTATTCGCGGTAAAGTCCGGCCGCTGATGCGACTCTTGCTCGTACGCCATGGTGAAAGCGAATGGAACGCCGACGGCCGCCTCCAGGGTCAGGCCGATCCGCCGCTGTCGGCACTTGGCCGCGCTCAGGTCGCGCACATGGCGGCTCGCTTGGTCGATGACGAGATCGACGCGATCGTCGCCAGCGACCTTCAGCGCGCGATCGACACGGCGGCGGCTCTGGCCGACGTGGTGCGGATGCCGGTTACCCCCCGCCGGGACCTGCGCGAAGTGGACCTCGGATCGTGGACGGGCGTATCGCGAGAGGAAATCGAGGCCGCCGACCCCGAGGCCTGGCGCCGTTGGCGGATCGAGGGAATCGAGGGGTGGGACGGAGGCGAGCGCTACTCCGAGGCGATGGACCGGGTCGGCGGCGCGATCACCGAGTTGGCCGCGGCATGGGATGGCAAGACCGTGGTCGCGGTAACGCACGGCGGCTGTATCCGACTGGCGACCTGCCACTTGCTCGGCATGCCGGCCGAGGATCTCGGCCGCATCATGTCGATCGGCAACTCTTCGATCACCGAATTTCTCGTCGAGCCCGACGGCGGCGGGCGGATCGTGCGCCTCAACGACATCGCGCATCTGCTCGAGCCGACGTCGATCGACGACCTCGAGGCACCCTCGCCGTAGCCCGACCGGCCGGCCGCCGGCTTTGCCGGGCGCCGGCGAACTCCCCCGAGGCCACCGCGCCGGCGTTCGCATGGTGACTTTCGCACCCGTGTTCGCAAAGCGGCCTCCGCGTCCGATGTTCGCGCGCCCAGACCGCCGCACCGCGTTAATCCAACTCTGCATGCCCAGTTATTACACTCCGCGCCAATGGATCTCAGGGACACACCGAGCGAGGCGAAACTCCGCGAGGAAATCCGCGGCTGGCTGGACTCCAACTGGCGCGACGGCATGACCCAGCGCGAGTGGTGGGCGGTACTCGCCGACTCCGGTTGGGCCGCTCCGTTGTGGCCCGAGGCCTACGGCGGCCGCGGCGCCAGCGCCAGCGAGGCGATCATCTTCAACCAGGAGCGCCAGAAGATCGGCGCCGAGGCCCCCCCGCACGGGATCGGTGTTCCGATGGCCGGTCCGACGATCATCGCTCACGGCACCGAGCAGCAGAAACAGCGCTACCTCGGCCCGATGCTCAAAGGCGAGGAGACCTGGTGTCAGCTCTTCAGCGAGCCGGGCGCCGGCAGTGACCTCGCCGCGATCCAAACCAAGGCCGACCGCGACGGCGACGAGTGGGTGATCAACGGGCAAAAGGTCTGGACCACGCACGCTCAGGTGTCCGACTGGGGCATCTTGATGGCGCGTCACGATCCATCGCAGCCCAAGCACGCCGGGATCACATACTTCCTCTGCGACATGAACGACCCCGGGATCGAGATCGTTCCGCTCAAGGAGATGACCGGCGAGGCCGTCTTCAACGAGGTCTTTCTCAACGACGTGCGGATCTCAGACGAACTTCGGGTCGGCGAGGTCGGCGACGGCTGGAAGGTCGCGATGACGACGCTCGCCAACGAGCGCATGGCGCTCGGCTTTGGTGGACTTGGTGGCGGCGACGCCGACGCGCCGGTCGATCTCGCCGAAGCCGACGCCGAGTCCTCGCTTGAGACGATGGGCAAGTTCATCGGCCGCGGGCCGCACGCGCTGGTCGAGATCACCAAGCGCGCCGGCAAGATGGACGACCCTGTGATTCGCCAGCAGCTCGCGAGGGTCTTCACGATGTATGAGGTCAACCGCTTCACCGGCTACCGGATCACGACCGCGCTGATGAAAGGCCGGGGACCCGGCGTAGAGGCCTCGACCGGCAAGCTCGCCTACAACCAGCTTGTGCGCGCGGTCGCCGACTATCTGCTGAAGATCGCCGGAGCCGGCGCCCTCGGCGCGCCCGAAGACGACAAGCTCCTGAAGATCGCCGAGCGCGTCAACCTCGCCGCTCCGGCGCCGTCGATCTATGGCGGCACCGACCAGATCCAGCGCAACATCATCAGCGAGCGCGTGCTGGGCATGCCCAAGGAGCCGCGCACCGACGCCGAGATCCCCTTCAACGAGATCAAGAAGGGGGCGTCGTAGAGGATGGACTTCGCATTCAACGACGAACAGCGTGAGATTCAGGCCAGCGCGAAGCGCCTGATGCAGGAGACGGCCAAGCTCGACCGCGTGGTCGAACTCTCCGAGACCGCCGTCGGCTGGGACCGAGGCGACTACGCACAGATCGCCGAGCTCGGCTGGACCGGTTTGCACGTTCCGGAGCGGTACGGCGGGGTCGGGCTCTCCTATGTCGAGCTGATCGTCGTACTCGAACAGATGGGGATGGCGCTGTATCCGTCGCCGTTCTTCGCCTCGGTGTGCCTGGCGGCGAACGCCTTGATCGAAGGTGCCGCCGCCACACCGCTCTCCGATGACAACGCGGCGCTGCTGGCCGCGATCGCCTCGGGCGAGAAGACAGCGACACTTGCGTTCACCGAACCGGGAGGGATCTACCGGCCGTCCGATGTGCGGCTCAAGGCCCGCGCCGACGGCGGCGACTACGTCTTGAACGGCGCAAAGAGCTACGTGGTCGACGGGCATACCGCCGACGCGATCGTCGTCGTCGCCCGCACCGGCGAGGCGGACGGCGAGATCACCTTGCTGTCGGTCCCCGGCGATGCCGGCGGGTTGACGTGCACCCCCGCGCACGCGGTCGACGAGACCCGTAAGCTCGCGACGCTTGAGTTCAACGATGTTCGCGCCCCCGCCTCGGCCGTGATCGGCGAAGCCAACAACGGCCGGCCGACGCTCGACACGACGATGCAGCTCGGCCGGGTGGCGCTTACCGCCGAGTCGCTCGGCGCCGCGCAGCACTGCTTTGACACCGCGCTCGCCTACACCAAAGACCGTTTCCAGTTCGGCCGGCCGATCGGGTCGTTCCAGGCGATCAAGCACATCTGCGCCGATCTTCTGATGGGCGTCGAGCAATCGCGCAGTACGGCCTATTACGCGGGCTGGGTCGCCGCCGAGCAGCGCGACGAGCTGGCCGCGATCGCACCGCTCGCCAAGGCTCAGGTTCACGATGCCTTCTGGGAGTCCGCGCGCGCCAACATTCAACTGCACGGCGGCATCGGCTTCACCTACGAGCACGAGGCCCACTACTACTACCGCCGAGCCACCGCCAGCCGCGCCCTGCTCGGCGACGGCGACTTCAACCGCGAGCTGCTGCTGCTCGGCCTCGGGCTTGAGCCCGCCGGGGCATAGGGCCGGTCGCGATACGGGCCGCGGCTGCCCCGCGGATCGCGGGGCGTGTCGTCCCGCGACGACGCGAGGTCCTTCGGCCCGCTCGGAATCCGCTCGCACGGATCGCCCGGATATCGATGCCCATCGAACGACCTCGCTCACGCACTACCATGACGCCGGCAACTTTATGTCTGGACCGGGCCGGCCCAATAGCCGCTCGGCGTCCGGTCATTCGGCGGGCCCGGCGAGTCACCCACCCGCGCCGGCTCTCACGTTCACACTCAGATCTGACCCAGATCAAGATGCAAGGAGCATTCAATGCCTGACGCAGTAATCGTCGATGTCGTCCGCACGCCGATCGGCCGTGCCTTCAAGGGTTCGCTCGCCGGTGAGCGCGCCGAGGATCTGGCCGCCTTCGCGGTCAAGACGCTGGTCGAGAAGCACCCGGAGGTCGCGCCCGACAGCTACGACGACGTGATTATGGGCTGTGGCTTTCCCGACAACGAGCAGGGGTACAACATCGGCCGCAACGCCTGGTTGCTGGCCGGCCTGCCCGAGACCGTCGCCGGACACACCGTCACGCGCTTCTGCGCGTCGAGTCTGCAGTCGATCCGCGCCGCCGCGAACGCGATCGTGGCCGGAGATGGCGACACCTACCTCGCCGGCGGCATCGAGGCCAGCTCACGTGCGGCCGGCAGCGCCGATTTCCAGATGCACCCGAAGCTCAGCGGAGGCGAGGGCGCGTTGTGGAACGTCTACATCCCGATGGGCATTACCGCCGAGAACGTCGCCGAGCGCTACGGCGTCAGCCGTGAGGCTCAGGACGAGTACGCCAAGCGCAGCCAGGATCTGGCCGTCGAGGGTCAGGAAAACGGCTTCTTCGACCGTGAGATCACCCCATACACGCTGGCCGACGGCACCGTCATCAGCAGGGACGACGGCCCGCGCGCCGGTACCACGCTAGAGAAGCTGGCAACGCTGCCGACTCCATTCAAGGAGGGTGGCACCGTCACCGCCGGTAACGCCTGTCCGCTCAACGACGGCGCGGCCGCGTCGCTGGTGATGAGTTCAGACCGCGCCGCCGAGCTCGGCCTCAAGCCGCGTGCCAAGGTGATCGCGGCGGCCGCCGCCGGAGTCGAGCCGGAGTACATGGGCATCGGGCCGGTCCCGGCGATCGCCAAGGTCCTGAAGGCCGCGAAGATGACGATCAAAGACATCGACCTCGTCGAGATCAACGAGGCCTTCGCCGCACAGATCATCCCGAGCATGGACCAGGCGGACATCCCGCTGGACAAGCTCAACGTGCAGGGCGGCGCGATCGCGCTCGGCCACCCGTTCGGAATGACCGGTACGCGCATCATGGGCACGCTGCTCAACAACCTCGAAACCCGTGACAAGCAGATCGGCTTGGAGTCGATGTGCGTCGCCGGCGGCCAGGGGATGGCGATGATCGTGGAGCGTCTCAACTAGCTCGCGCGCCCGAGCGCCCGCGCCGAAACGTACTTCGATGACGAACGACCCCGGTTCCGGAGCATCGGTCTCCGACCTAACCGGCGACTCACCTCGGCAGGGGCGGGTCGCCGGTGCGTCGTTCGCCGCGCGGGCCGGGCGGCGTATCCAGTCGGTGCTCGACGCGCTGACCCGACGACTAGAGAACCGCAAGGTCGAGTACACGATCTGGGGGGCGCTGCTCACGGCGCTGATCGCGTTCACGATCTTCCGGCCGCTCTACCCCAACTACGACACGTACTACGCGCTGATCTGGGGCAACGAGATCGCTCACGGTCAGCTGCCCGACTACAGCGTCTTCAACACCCCTACACCGCATCCGCTGTTCAACGCCTACACCGCGGTGCTCTCGTTGTTCGGCGGCGCGGCGATCCCATTGTTGGTGATCGCCTCGCTGGCGATGTACGTCGGTCTGTTGATCGGCGTCTACCGCATGGTGCAGTTGAAGATCGGGACGCTGGTGGCGTTCGTGTCGGTCCTCGTCCTATTGACCCGCACCGACCTGATCGCCTTCGCCTTTCGCGCGATGCTCGACATCCCGTTCCTGGCGATGATCATCTGGGCCGCGGTCTTGGAGTTGAAACGGCCCCGTCGCGGCGTCGCTCCGCTGGTGTTGCTGGCGATGGCCGGTTTGTTGCGTCCGGAGGCATGGCTGCTGGCCGGCATGTACTGGCTGTGGCTGGCGCTGGGTGTCGTGCGGCCGAAGCTGAAGCTGCCGGGCGAGACTCCGTCGATCGGCCGGCTCGCCGGATACGCCGGCCTCGTGGTCGGCGCCCCCTTGATCTGGCTCGGGTTCGACTGGATCGTGACCGGCGATCCGATGTACTCGATCAGTTCGACACGCGAGGTCGCCGCCGGCCTCAACCGCCAGAAATCCCTCCCGCAAAGCATCTGGCTGTTGCCGCGGCTGATCGGCGGCAGCGAACAGATCGTCAACGCAATCGCCGGAACGCTCGGCCTGGGACTGGCGGTCTACGTGCTGCGCGCTCGCATGCTGATCTTGGTCGGGCTCGCGGCGACCGGCGTGCTCACATACCTCCTGATCGCGATCGCCGGTCTCTCGGTGATCTCGCGCTACCTCGTGATCCCCTCGATCGTGATGTGCATCGGCGTCGCCTTTGCGCTGTCCGGCTGGGCGCAACTGAGCGGACCAGCGCGCCGGGCCGGCGTCGGGCTTGCGGCGATCGCGTTGCTGCTGATCGCGGTGAGAGCCCCCGCCTACGTGCACCAGGGCCAGAAGCTCAACACCAGCACCAACCATGTCTCGGTTCGCTTCAACCGCATCTACAAGATTCTCGAGAAGCCGGCGATCCGCGCGAAGGTCGCGCGCTGCTTGCCGGTCGTCGCCTTCACGCACGAAACAGTGCCGGTGATTCGCTACATGCTGGACCTCCCGAAGGATCAGGTTCCGACGACAACTCAGCTCGACGGCCCGCCGACCGGCGGTACCTTGTTGATCCCGACCAGCGCGCTCGACCCGCTGCAGCTGACCGTCGTCGACCGCGCGTTGCGCAAACCGTGGACCGGCCTGCCGCAACCGGGATTTGAGTTCGAGGGTGAGAACCGCGCCTGGATCGTCTACACGAAGTGCGGGTCTGGTGCGTGATGGCGGGGCTCGCGTCATCGTTGAGTCCGCGCCGCGCGCAACTGGCGATCGTCGTATTGCTGGCTCTGTCGTCAGCGGGCTGCGGCGACGATGCCAGGCCCGGGAAGGCCACGCGCAACGACGCCGGCGTCGTCGGACTGCCGTTTAGCGGCGTCAGCGCCGAGTTGCCCGACCGACCGATCGCCGTCGCCACCGGCGAGGGTGCGGTCTGGGCCACGAGCATGGCCGGCGGCGTCGTCACGAAGATCGACCCAAAGACGAACAAGCCGGTAGGCGAGAAGCCGACGATCACCGGCGGCGAGGCGCCCTACGCGATCGACGTCGCCTTCGGCAAAGTCTGGGTCGCCAATTTCAATAGCGACCAGATAGTTCGGATCGATCCGTCGACTCGCAAAGTGATCGACCGGATCGACGTCGACAACCGGCCCTTCGGCTTGGAAGACGGATACGGATACATGTGGGTCACCAGTATCCGCCGTCAGACAATCAGCAGGCTCGATCCGCGGACGGGCGAACGCGTCGGCAGGCCGATCAAGACAAGTGGCATCCCGTACCAGGTCGCCGCCGGCGAGGGCTATATCTGGGTAACCAACATCCGGGATGGCCGCATCGACAAGATCGATCCGCGGAGCGGCCGGCTCGTCGGCAGGCCGATCGAGGTCGGCGCCTTCCCGGGGGCGATCGCCGTCGGCGGGGGCTACGTCTGGGTCGCGAACGTTCGCGGTGGCGGCGATGATGACGGCAACAGCAGCGACAGTGGCGCCAGCGGCGCCACGGAGTCGCCGGTCAACTCCCCTCCAGAGGGGAACGTCTGGCGTCTCGACCCCACGACCGGCCGGCGCGTCGGCGCGCCGATCCCCGTCCCGCTGCGACCGCAGGCGATCGCCGCCGACGACGCAAGCGTCTGGGTGGTGAGCGTCGACGCCGACACGCTGGTGCGGATCGACGCGAAGACCGGTCGGCGCGACAAGCTTCCGCTGCTCGTCGGCAACGCGCCGACGGACGTGGCGATCGCGCCCGCCGGCGGCCCGCCGGGCGCCTGGGTCGCCGTCTCGAAGGAGGATGTCGCCGCGCGAGTCGACCTGCGCCGGCGCTGACAAGCGATACCGGCCGGGACGCGGCACGACCCCTGCCGGCGCAGCTCCGGAGCCGACGACCCGGCCCGGCGCGAGCGCCGGGCCGGTGTGCCCTCCCAAACTCGGTCGTCGTCGTCTACTTGGGTCCGAGGTAACGCATATAGACCTGCGCGATACCGGTGAGGTTGGCGATCAGCTCGTCGATCCGCTGGTCGGCCGACTCGAACAGGACGTAGTTGCCGCGCGAACTCGTGCCGGCGTTGGTCGACGCGCTGGCGAGGTATTTGTTGTTCCAATCGCGCGACTCGAGCGAGACGTTCCGCGACGGAGCGTTCCAGAGAAACATGTCGCGGACGCCGTTAGGGTCGTCGGCGACCGAAGTCGACGGCTTGAACACGGTCGAGTCGCTGTCGAACAACACGAACTCGCCGGCGCCGGAGATCATCGGGCGGTTTGACGCGCCGTTGCCGATCCCGATGAAGCTCTTGGAGACCCACTCCTGCTTGACGCGCTTTTTCTTGAGGTCGGCGCGCGCGATGTCGGTGACGCCGTTGCGGTCGCCGCCGAGCAGGTTCGATGCCGCGGTTTCGTAGGCGATCCAGCGGCCGTCGTCGGTCGAACTGGAGTGTGATGACGGCCCGTTTCCGGCCCTGCCGCGTCCGCTGGCGGAAACGAGGCGGGTGTCGAACTTCAGCGTTTGCACACCCTTGCCGCCGACATGCGCGAAGTATCGCGTGAAGGTGCGCTGGTAGACGTCGCTCATCTGTCCGCGGTCGCCGCGATCGAGGTTGGTCGCCGTTGACGTGAAGCTCACAGACTTGCCGGCGCGGGCGAATGCCGGTTCGTAGCTGTCGCCGTTGCCCGGCCTGCCGCGGTCGCCGGCCGAGGCGACGAACGTCAGGCCGGTGAATACCCGGTCGTTGCCCTGACCGCTGCGGACGTGTACGAATACCTGGCGGTGACCGCCCGTCGATCCGGCGGTGCGTGCGCTGCGCCAGGCCGCCTTTGAGGTCTTGAGACCGAGGTTTGTCGCGTTCGAGGTGAAGGCGACCCGCCGGCAGTCGCCGGAGACCGCGACGTCGAAGGTCTCGCCGTTGGCCTGCTTGCCGGCGCTGTTGACCGATACACGCGTGATCCGGCCGCTGTTGAGGTCGCGTACGAAGGCGTCGGGGACGCCGTTGGTGTCGCCGGCGACGAGATTGGTCGCCGCCGAGACGAAGCCGACACAGCTTGGCCTGGTGTGAGATGAGCCATCTAGCGAAGGCTTGTACGATGGGCCGTCGGCGGGCGCGCCGCCGATTCCCGAAGATGCCAGCTCGACGGCGCCCATCGCCCAGGGCGTTCCGTTCTGGCCCCACGGTGCGGCGCGGCGAAGGACGAATATGTCGGTGGCGCCGTTGGTGTCGCCGGCGACGATGTTGGTGGCGTCGGATTCGTACGCCGCGACGCGTGCGATGCGCTGGTCGTGGCTGAGCACGCCGTTGCGCGACGGGCCGTCGGGCACGCCGCCGCTGACGGATCGCGAAAAAAGGAATGTCGTGCGTAGTGATTCGGCGGCCGAGGCCACGGGCGGAGGCGCCGCGAACGCGCCGGTCACGGCGATGGCGAGGCAGGCGAACTTGATCCTGCGCGAGGTGGAGGATGCGGAAGAGTTTGTGTTCATAATCCGGCTATCGGCCAAACACTCGCGCCGTTTTAGTGTTGTCGCCCACACTGGACATATAAACAACTGTCTCAAAACCCTGACATACCCGGATACGGTCGCAAATAGTCGCCTGACCGGCCGGCCGGCGGGGTTCGCGGTCCCGGTACGGCGGCTACCGGCCGGCGCAGTTGCCGGAAGTCAGCCGGTAGACGTCGATGGCCGGCCCCGGACGCTCGTAGGCGAGCGGGTACCAGTTGTAGGAAATGTCGAAGTTGAAACGCGGCAGTTTTGATCCGGCTTTGACCGGGCTGAAGGACGCGACCTTCTCGGCCCGCTCTTCGAGCGCGCGGTAGTACGCGGAGGCGGCCGCGGGGGCCTTGCCCGGCGCCTTCGTTACCCGGCCCTTCTGGATGCTGCCGACGACGACGTGGCAATATCCGCCCCTGGCATACTCGTCGAGCAGGGCGGGGTTGAGGGTGGTCGCGTATTTTTCGACCTCGGTTCCGCTCGGCAGCGGGTAGTAATCGAACTGCGGTTTGCCGCCTCGCGTGCCGCCCGCGTTGAAGTACGGCCTCGGTCCGATCAGCTCGATCGCTACGCGCTCGCCTTCGCCGACGTTCGCGAGCAGCCAGGCCTTGGCCTGATCGCGCGTGTCTTGCCGGGTCATGACGATGTCGTTGTGGACGACGTGAATCAACGGGCCAAGCAGAGCGACGGCCGTGACCGCGACTCCGGCGCCGACGCGCCGGCGCCGGCTGACAAATCCGCAGAGCTCGACCACCGCGTAGCCGGCAAAGATCGCCAGCACCGGATAGACCGGCATCAGCCAGCGCGCGTAGAAACGCTCCTGGTTGCCCATGAACAGCCAGACCAGCAACACGAAGATCACCCATGGCAGCGCCCGGCGCCAGTCGCGCTTGAGCATGAGCCCGGCGCCGGCGACGCTGAGGATCAGCGGGATGACGCCCCAGCCCCAGGTGAGCGTCCAGAGGTAGTACAGCCAGCCGGTCGTGTCGTCGGTGCCGAGCTTCGTGACCCCGGCCGAGAGCCGTTCCTGCCGGCGTACGCCGCTGATGAACGCGTCGGCGTCGAGCACCGCGAACGGGTTGGCGATCACAAACGAAAGCACCGCGACCGCACCCGCGCCGGCCAGATACACAAGCTCGCGTTTGGCGGCCTCGCGATCGCCCCACGCGCGAATCGCCCAGGCGGCGAAAAGCGAGACCGCCAGCGCCGCCGCCGTGTACTTGGTCGCGACGGAGAGCCCGAGCCCGAGCCCGGCGATCAGATAGTCGGTCAGACGCCCCTTCTGGATGATTCCGGCCAGACCGAAGAAGCCGAGACACAGCGGCAGTAGCGTCGGCACGTCGTTGAGCGCGAAGTGGCTGTAGTGAACCGTCAGGAATGTGAAGGTCAAAAACGCCGTCGCCACCAGCGCGACCGCGGCGCCGTACAGCCGGCGGGCCGCAAAGTACAAGATCCACCCCGCGCCGAGTCCCATCAGCGCGCTGGTGACGCGCGCGATCGTGTAGAGCTCGGTCGGGTCGCCGGCGAAGATCGCGCGGACGGTGGCCCCGGCGCCGGCCGGGATGACCCCGCCGTAACCGAACGCGAAGAGCACGTGCAGCAGGTATGTGTAGGCCGGCGGGTTCTGGAAGTAGCGCGGGTTGAAGCCGTTGCCGAACATGTCGACCGCGCCGACGACGAAGTGGGCGTACTCGTCGAGGTTGTAGACGAGTGGGAGACCGTGGCGGATGCCCCACAGCCGCAGGACCAGGCCGGCGACGAGAATCCCGGCGAGCGTCAGTGCGGCCGGCGACGGCCGTTTGCGCGGGATGCTCACGGCGCGAAACCATATCGCTGGATAGCCGCCGGGCGTGCCGACCGGTGAATACGTAAACTGGGGGACCGATGAGACGTTTGACGCGTCGGCCGCCGTCATCCACGACCGTTGGTCGCGTCGTCGCGGCCGGGATCGCACTGACGGCGATTCACTTCGCCGACAACACCTTCAACATCGAGGACTACCCGGCGGCCGGCTGGCAGCCGGACCGGTTCGAGTTCGCCGTCGCCGCATTCTGGATTGTGTTTTCGGCGGTCGGCGTCCTCGGATATCGCAGCTACCGCGACGGCGACTGTTCACGCGCGCACCCGCTGCTTGCCGTCTACGCATTGACCGGACTCATATCGCTCGGCCATTTCTCGACGGCCTCGCCCGGCGACCTGACGACGTTCGGTCTGATCACCGTCCTGGTCGACGCGGTTGCCGGCTGCGCCGTCCTGGGAGTCGTGATCTGGTCCGTCGGCTCCCGGCGCGCCGACCTCGGTCGGCCGGTGGCGTAACTCGCCCGCCAGACCCGGATCGATCGTACGCGAGACCGGCGCGGCGCAACCCCGGTGAAATCCAGGCCGCTCGCTCGAATACGACACGGTGCAAGTACTCAGGCGGCACTCACACGGGCCGCTCAATCTGTTCCACGCGGTACCGATCGGGATACCGTTCGTCGGTGAATGGAAATCGACCGAGTTACGACATAACGCGATTGACGGTTTTGATGCGGTCGATTCCTTCGTCGAATGACGCGACTTCGCCAATCCCAGTGAGCTCGGCGCTTGCGACGAGATAGGCGTCTGCGAAGCCAAGGCGGTGTTCCACGAACAATTCAAGGGAACGCAGCAATACATTGAGACCGGGAACGTCGATCGCCTGCAGTGCGAAGGCCGCTCGCATCAATTCGGCGATTCGCGCTTCCTCGACTTTGTAGAACGACTTGAGAACGTAGACGCATTCTGCGGTTACGAGGTCCGTGAGAATCAATCGATTCTCGGATCCAAGGAGTCGGGTCGCGCGCCTTGCCATCTCCGGAGGATCGCCAGTCAAATGCCGAATCAGTACGTTCGTGTCAAGGTACGCCGTCAGGCGATTTCCTCTCCGCGAGCGCGCCACGCGTCATCGCGAATCTCCTCCCAAGACGCTCCGCGCTTGGATTTCGGAACCTTGACGGATCCGGCAAGCTCCAGAAAGTCGGGTGTGCGAGCGAGAATTGCGCGGTCATCCTCGACGTGAAACAGCACGCTGTCACCTGGTTCGAGATTCAGCGCATTTCGAACCGCTTTCGGCACCGTGACTTGACCCTTACTTGTAAGCTTCGCAGCTACGTCCATGGCAATATCTTACACGATACTAAAAGTAAGGTGCAGCTTAATTCAGGAGATATCAGCCTTGCTCAAGGATTTCGATCCGGTATCCATCCGGATCCCGCACGAAGCACAGCCGTGATCCGCCCTCCCGAACTGAATACGGAGGCTTCTCCGGCACGATCCCCCGCTCGGCGAGCGTTGCGAGCGTGGCGTCGAGATCGGTCGCGGTGATCGCGATGTGCCCGTAACCGGTCCCGATCTCGTAGGAGTCGACGCCGTGGTTGTAGGTCAGCTCGAGCCGCGGGCCGTCACCCGGCATGCCCATGAAGACGTTGATCGCCTCGTCGCGGATCGGCATACGGCGGATCTCCTCGAAGCCGAGCGCTTCGTAGAAGGCGACCGACCGCTCGATATCGCCGATTCGGTAGCAAGTGTGGATCAGTTGGCCGCTCACCGGCGCCACGATAGCGCCTCCTCGAGGCATGGACAGGTGTATCAACAGACAACGTGCCGCCGGTCCGAATACTCACTAGAATCCCTCGTGGCAATCACCCCGTGTCAGAGGCGGCGGGCGTGTTCGGAACTCGCACACGCGACCGCCCAACGAAAGGAACCACCCCGTGCCCAGAAGACATCTTTCGACAATGCTCGCCGTCGCCGGCTTGCTCACCGCCTTTTACGCGCTCGCTCCGGCCGGCGCGCCGGCGGCAACGTGCGTGCCGGCCACCAACATTGAGGCGATTGTCGATGACTCCGGCTCAATGGACTTCACCGACAGAAACGTCAATCGCTCCGAGGCGCTGAAGATTCTGATCGCGAAGGCCGGCAACGCCAAGAAGACGCTCGGCGCGCTCGAGTTTGGGTCGGCCGGGTTCTCCGGCGGATCGCCGGCGGCGACGCAGCTGTTTGCGCCCGGCCTGATCGCAGCGAACGCCGCAGCGATGAAGACGGCGCTGGACACCAATCTCAAGGCCGATCACCTCGGCACCGATTACAACGCGGCCTTCGCGCTGGCCGGTACCGAAAACCCGAACGCCGCTGCGCGCATCTTCCTGACCGACGGAGGACACAACGAAGGTGTCTACAACAACGGCCACCAGGGCGGCCCGCCGACTTACGTCGTCGGCCTCGGCATCACCGACACGCCGGTCAACGAGGCATCGGAACGACTGAAGGCGATCGCGGCCGAAACTGGCGGGCGCTACTACCCCAACGTCACGACCGGAAACGTCAACGCGACGATGAACGAGATCGACGCCGCGCTCAACTGTCAGTCCGTGGCCAAGACCTTCACCGACAAGTTCACCAAGCAGGGCCAGTCGGTCAGGAGGTCCTCGAAGATCGGCGCCAAGTCACGCTCGGTCGACCTGCTGCTCTCTTGGGAGGATCCGCTCAACCAGTTCACGATCGGCTCACTCAAGCTCGATGCCAGCAGAGGCAGGAACCCGAAGCTGAAGATCACCAAGCAGGTCGGTAAGACCTTCCTCTCGGTTCGTGTCAGGGGCGTCAAGCGCGGCCGGCTCAAATTCAAGCTGCGCGCGGCCAAGCTCGGCAGCCTCGGGCTCGGCCAGGTCACGCTGACGACCCAGGCGACCCAGAGCCGCCGCCGGTAGCCCCGGTCACAAGATCAATGCAGTCAGGCAGCACCCGGCCGATCGCCGGGAGTCGCCTGGCTGCGCCAGCGGCAAATCTGATCCGGCCGAGCCGAGATCGAGGCGGTGGCGCCGCCGGTCGCCCGCATGTTGCGACGTTCGCTGGGCTGCGGGGCCGGCGGCCGGTCAGCCGGCGTGTTCGCGCAGTTCGCGCTTGAGGATCTTGCCGGTGGCGTTGCGCGGCAGCTCGTCGACGAAGACGATCTCGCGCGGCACCTTGAAGCGCGCCAGCCGCTCCTTGACGTGGTTTTTGAGATCGTCGGCGGTCAGGTCCGAGCCGTTGCGCGGGACGACAAAGGCCTTCAAGCGAGCGCCGAACTGCGCATCGTCGACGCCGATGACCGCGGCCTCGTGGACGCCCTCGTGCGTGACGATCACGTCCTCGACCTCGATCGGGTAGACGTTCTCTCCGCCGCTGATGATCATGTCGTCGATCCGGCCGTCGATGAACAGGCGGCCGTCGGCGTCGAAATGACCGATATCGCCGGTGCCGACCATGTCGGCGTAGGCGTTGGCCTGCTCGCCGCCGGTGTATCCCTCGAAGATCATGTCGTTCTTGACGAAGACCTGGCCGGGCTCGCCGGCCGGCTGCTGCTCGCGGTCCTCTGACAGAACTCTGACGATCGTTCCGCGCGGCACGCGGCCGGCGGTGCCGGGGGCGGCGCGCATGTCGGCCGGAGTGGCGATCGTCGCCCAGGCTACCTCGGTCGATCCGTAGAGGTTGTAGAGCACGTCGCCGAACTCGTCCATGAACTCGGTGGCGAGATCGCCGGGCAGTGCCGAGCCGCTGGCGGCGACCGCCTTCAGACTGCCGACGTTGTACCGGCGGCGTATCTCCGGCGGCAGGTCGAGCAGGCGCTGGAGCATCACCGGGACGACGGCCAGCATGTCGATCCGCTCGCGCTCGATCGTCCGCAGGACGTCCTCGGGGTCGAAGCGGCGGCGTAGGACCGTGGTGCCGTTGAACGTCAGGTTGGCCGAGAAGTTGGCGAAGCCCCAGGTGTGAAAAAGCGGAGCCGCGACCAGCATGCGGTCCCGGTGGTGATAGGGGATGATCGAGGCGACCGCGAGGATCCCCTTGACGCCCTTGGGCTCGGCTCGCGCGGCCCCCTTCGGCTTGCCGGTCGTGCCGGAGGTGAGGATGATCGTGCGCCCGGTGCGCGACGGCTTGGGCGGCTCGGCGATGGAACGGCCTTCGCGTAGCTGGTCGATGGTCTTGAACGGCAGATCGTCGCTGTCGTGCCAGGCGACGAAGGCCGGCCGGCCCTCGAGCGCGCCGTCGAGCAGCGGGATGAACTCGTCGTCCATGATCACGGCGTCGGCATTTTGGTCTTCGATCACCTGGACCAGCTGTGGGCCGGCGAAGGCGGTGTTGAGCAGCAGAGCGTCGCTGCCGTTCTTGAGCGTCGCGACGAAGGCCTCGATGAATCCGCGGTGATTGCGGCAGAGGATCGCGACGCGGCTGGAGTCGGTGACCCCGTGTTCGCGCAATGCGTGGGCGAGCTGGTTGGTGCGTTCGTGAACTTCGCGATTGGTCAGACGGCCGAGCTCATCGGCGATCGCGGCCTCATCGGGAAAACGGACGGCGCTGATCGCGTACCCGGCCGCCTGCGTCGGTCCCCATTTTCCCAGCGCGCGCTTGACCTCCGCCAGCACCCGCGGGTGGGCCGGGCTTAGGATGCCCGACGAGACGACGGTTGCGGCCAGCTCCGCCCAGAGCCTGCCCGTGGCCTTCAGCTTCGCGATCAAGACGAGCCGGCCGCCGCCGAAGACGAGCCGGCCGCCGCTGGAAGCGTGACCGGTGAGGCGACTATTTTGGAGCCGGCCTTGGGCGCGATCGCGGTCATCGCGTGCTCGGCGATCGCCGTGATCGTCAAGCTCGGATTGACGCCCGGGTTGGCGGGCATCGCGGATCCGTCGGCGACGACCATGTTCTGGTATCCAAAGACGCGGTTGAACTGGTCGATCACGCCGTGGCCGGCGTCTTTGCCGATCACCGCGCCGCCGAGAATGTGGGCCGTCGTCGGGACGTTGAAGAGCACCTCGAAGACGCTGCTTTGGGCGAGCCCGCCGATGCGCTCGGCCGCGAGCTTCGCCGCTTTGTTTGCGGCCGGAATGAAGCGCGGGTTCGGTTTTTGCGGGTCTTCCTCGGTGGTCAGGTGATAGCCGCGGCCCCACGGGTTTCTGCGCGGGCGAAACCTGATCGAGTTGTCGAGCGTCTGCATCACGAGCAGGATCACCGTGCGCTGCGACCAGTGCTTCGCCCGCAGCAGCCGGAAGAAGCCGGCCGGGTTGCGCGTGATCGCGGCCAGGTACTTGATCGGGCGGGTGAGCTTGTTGCCCTCGCCGGTCAGCAGTGTCATCGAGTGCCCCATGGCGTCGCCGCCGTGGCCGTAGGTGACGTTCTCGATGTGCGTGTGGTCGTCGGGGAAGAAGCTGGAGCTGATCGCTACCGATGTCGAGTAGTCGACCGAATCATCCTTGCCGGTGGCGGCGAGAATCGCCTCGCTGTTGGTGCGCACCAGATCGCCGAGCCGATCGGAGATCGCGGGCAGCGAGCCGCCGAGCTTGCAGTTGACGAGCAGCTTGTTGGTTCCCAGCGCGCCCGCGGCGAGTACGACGCCGCGGGCCCGCTCGACCCTGCGGCGCTTGACGAACCAGGCGCCGGAGACGACGCTCTCGACCTCAAAACCGGCCGAGCCGTCGCGTTTGCCGTCCGCTCCGGCGATCGGGCGCACGTCGGTGACCGTGCGCAGCGGCGAGATCTTGACGCCGAGCTTCTCGGCGAACCAGAGGTAGTTCTTGACCAACGTGTTCTTGGCGCCGAAGCGGCAGCCCATCATGCACGAGCCACAGTGTTTACATGAGGTGCGCGGCGGCCCTTCGCCGTCGAAGTAGGGGTCGGACACGTCCTCCCCGGGACGGCTGGGGTCACCGAAGTAGACACCGACGCGGGTTTTGGTGTAAGTCTCGGCGACGCCAAAATCGCCGGCCAACTGGCGAATGACGTCGTCGGCGGGCTGTTCGATCGGCACCTCGGTCACCCCGAGCATGTGCTCGGCGGTGTCGTAGTGCGGCCAGAGCTCGGACTTCCAGTCCCGGTCGTCGGGCCACTGGGCATCTTGGAAGAACTTGTCGCGCGCGCGGTAAAGCGTGTTGGCGTAGCCGAGGCTGCCGCCGCCGACGCCGCTGCCCGAGAGCACGACGACATCTTTGAAGATCGTCATCCGAAAGATCCCGCGCATCTTCAGAAACGGCCGCCAAAAGTAACGGTGCGGCTGCTTGTACATGTCCTCCGCAAACTCGTCGTCGCTGAAACGGCGACCGCATTCGAGAACGTGAACGTCGTAGCCCTTTTCGGCCAGGCGAAGCGCGGACACGCTGCCCCCGAAACCGGAGCCAACGACAATCCAATCGTGGTCGTATCGCGCTGTGTTGTCCATGTAGACGTGAGTGTCGGCACCGCGGGTCGTCGCCGGGGATGTCCCGGCGCCCTCGTGCTCCCGTGGAACGTGGAGATTCTACCCGCAGATTGCGCTACTTACTCGCAGATTGCGCTACCGCGCCGATCGCCGGATCGAATCGCGCCCGTCGCGCCCAGCCTGGCGAATCGCTCAGTGACTGCGGGCGCGCAGCGAACCGGTCGCGGCACGCCAGACACTGACCACGAGCACGTACGCGTAGAGGAACAACGACTGGTGCTTGAGATAGAAAAGATCGCGCGATAGGTTGAGCGGCACGGCGTCCGGCAGCTCCTGACCGCCGGCCTCTTCGCCTTCGGGTTGGTCGGCTGCGTCGCGCGCCGCATGCAGCTGAGCCCAGCCGGTGACGCCGGGCTTGAGCAGGTGACGGCGGCTGTAGAAGGGAACGCCCTGTTCGAGGCGGGCGACGTCGTGCGGGCTCGCCGGCCGCGGTCCGACGAGGCTGATGTCGCCGCGCAGCACGTTCAGCAGCAGTGGAAGCGCGTCGATATTGGTGCGGCGCAGCAGGCGGCCGACATGCGTACGCGGCGAGTCGCCGGTGAGCGCGGGAATCTCATCCTCGCCCAACGGCGACGTCGTGCGGAACTTGAGGATCGAGAACGACCGGCCGTGCTCGCCGACACGGCGATGGCGCTCGATCACCGGTCCGCGGCCGCTAAGCCGCACTAGCGCCGCGGCCGTGATCCAGAGCGGCGCGGTCAGCAGTGCCAGAAGCGAGGCACCGGCTAGGTCGATCGCGCGGGTCACCGCGCGCGGCGCGCCGCGGAAGCGCGGGTGCATGAGGTGCTGAAGCCAGGCGACGTTCAGCTGTTCAAGGGCGACCCGCTGAAAGACCGCTTCTCCGAATGCCGGCAGGCCGACTAGACGGGTCCGGTAACGCTCGGAGCAGATCGCGGCCTGCTTGAAGACCTCGAGCCGCTGGTCGCCCTCGACAAGCACGAGCAGGTCGACGTCGTTGCGCGCGACGATGTGCGAAAGGTCGGCCAGCACGCCGAGACGGCGGACCTTGAACGAGACGTGGCGCAGGTCGCGCAGGTTTTCACGGCCGCCGTCGCGCCCGATGTAACCGGTGACCGTGTAGCGCCGAACCCCGTGGCGCGCGAGTTCGTAGGCGAGGTTGTGGGCATGTGACGCCGGTCCGATCACCGCGAGGCGAGTGTGGATGAAACGTTCGTGAACCTGGTCGAGGATAAACGCGGCGACCGCTCCGGCGCCGAGGCTGACGGCGGCAACGACGAGCGCGTACTCGACGCCGCGGCCGGGGTCGACTCCGATCGTGAAGCCGAGGACCGAGAACGCCGCGATCGCGGGCGAGATGCCGAGGATTTCACGCTCGGTCAGCGCGCTGCGCCGGGCGCGGCTGCGAGCGATCAGCACGAGCAACGCCGCGGCGGCGAAAACCGTGACGTTGCGCGTCGCGATACCGCCGGCCAGCGGTCCGATCATCGCCGTGACGCAGTCGCCGATCGCCGCTGCCGCCGACGGGCTCAGCGTGCGTGAGACATCGTCGACCGCGTCGCCGCCATCGGGCTCGCCACCGTGATGAACGGTGAAGCGGTGGGGGGACTGCGTCGCGCCGATCGCCGTGCGCGAGTCGGCGG
>JBASWU010000148.1:0-7101 GCA_049276635.1 Solirubrobacterales bacterium
TCGCGGGGCCGGTGCGCGACGGCGTGTCGGCCGTGGTCGGCGCGGCGCTCTTGGAGACCCGGGTGGCGCCGCCCGGCAATATCGCTGTGATCCTCCAGTCGCCAAAACCGAGTTCCCCGGGGACCTCCAGCGGACGCGCGGCGGGAACGCCGGCCGCGAGCGGCTCGACCAGCAGGCGGCCGTACTCGACCAGCAGCGAGGCGCCCTCAATCTGAAGCGTATGGCTGCCGCCGACGGCGGCGAGTCGCAAAACATCCGCCAATACGCGCTTGGCCGCCGGGGCGTAGCCGCCGGTGCTTCGTTCCACGTAAGAGCGCAGCACGAGCCGGGCGAGCGCGGCCGGCACCGCGGCGAGTTCATCGCACAGCAGCGCGCCGTCGTCGGCGGTCGTGCGCCGGAGCAAGTCGTCGACGACCGCGTCGAGCGCCTCGCGCTCGTCGCCGAGCTCCCGCGCACTGCGCAGCAGGTTCTCGACCGCGGCCGGGTGCACGGCAGACGCGTCGCGCAGTATCGAGCGCACCCGCGCTCGGGCGAATCGCCGATCGGCGTTGGCCGAGTCTTCCCGCCAGCGCACCCCGGCGGCGACGCACCAGTCGCGCAGGGCGGCCCTCCGCACCTCCAGCAACGGCCGCACGATCCGGCCGCGAACCGCCGGAATCCCCGCCAGGGCCCGGCTCCCCGGTGAGCAGAACATCCGGTAAAGCACCGTCTCGGCCTGATCGTCGGCGGTGTGGGCTACGGCGATCCGGCTGAAGCCCTCGCGGTCGGCTACGGCGGCGGCGAACCCGTAACGCAGCGACCGCGCGCGGTGATGCAGGTTGCCGGAATCGGCCGCGTCGAGCGTTGCGTGTTCGACAAACAGGGCCACGCCCAGCCGGTCGCAGGTCTCGCGACAGAAGCGCTCGTCATCGTCTGACTCGGCGCCGCGCAGGCCGTAGTTGACGTGCAGCGCGCCGAGCCGGTCAGAGCCACGTGCGCGAACCAGAAGTTCGAGCAGGGCGACTGAATCTCCGCCGCCGGAAAACATCACGAGCGTCTTGCCCTCGTCGAGCCCGTATCGGGCGATATTGACCAAACTGGGTAGATCAGCCACAAAAGCCTCGCAATCCATCGAACACTCGTCCAAATACCGGTCCGATCTTCGCGGGCGCCTTCTAGACACCCGAAAACAAGACCGTGCCCGGCGTTCGCACCATACCTCGGTCCCGCCGACTCGTCGGCCGCGGACTCATCGTTCTTCTTGTCACGGTGACCATCGCCGTCCTGGGTACGAACACCGCGACGGCGGCGACCGGCGCGGTCGCCGGCGAGTTGATCGTCGGTTTCGACGACGGCGTCTCGGGAGCCGAGAGCCGCGAGATCGTCGGTGATCTGGACGCGTCGATCGAGCAGCGCCTTCGCGGCCACAGCGCGGTCGTCGAGCTGGAAGACGGTCAAATCCCGACGCAGGCCGCCACCGCGCTCGCCGCCCAAGACGGCGTCGCCTACGCCGAGCCGAACTTTCTCGTACGCCGCAACTCCTACAGCAACGATCAGTTTCTCACGGACGGCACACTGTGGGGACTGCTGAAGATCAAGGCGCCGCTCGCCTGGGGAATCACCCGTGGCGACGGAGTCACCGTCGCCGTCCTCGACAGCGGCATCAACGTCGGCCACCCAGACCTCGTTGGCAACGTCTGGGAGAACCCGGCCGACTCCGCCAACGGCGTCGACGACGACGGCAACGGCTTCGTCGACGACGTTAACGGCGCCGACTGGGTTCGTGGCGACGGCAGCCCCGACGACGAAGAGGGCCACGGCACCCATGTCGCGGGCACGATCGCCGCGGCCGCCGACGATGGAAACCCCTCGGTCGGCGTCGCGCCCGACGCCTCGGTGATGTCGCTGAAGTTTCTCGATGGCCAGGGCGCTGGAAGCGTCTCGGACGCGATCGCCGCGATCGACTACGCGATCCGCAACGGCGCCTCGGTGATCAACGCCAGCTGGGGCGGTCCCGATTACAGCCGCGCACTCGAAGACGCGATCGCCCGCGCCTCGGTCGCCGGAGTGGTGTTCGTCACCGCCGCCGGTAACGACGGCGGCGACAACGATTCGTCCCCCACCTACCCGGCCGCGCTCGATCTGCCCAACGTAATCTCGGTCGCGGCCACCGACCGCCAGAACAACCTCGCCGGATTTTCCAATTACGGCCGGCGGAGCGTCGACATCGCCGCGCCGGGAGCGGAGATCGTCAGCACCGTCGGCGAGGGATACGAGGCCTGGAGCGGCACATCGATGGCCTCCCCCCACGTCGCCGGCGTCGCCGCGCTGGTCAAGGCGATCGACCCGCGAGCAAGCGCCGAGATCGTCGTCGAGGCGATCGAGTTGGGAGCGCGCGCGCAGGCCGATCTGGTCGGGCGCGTCAAGACCGACGGAGTCGTTGACGTCGTGCGCACCTTCCGCCTACTGGGCCAAGAGATCGGCGACACGACCGGACCGCGTTCGTTTCGCCTGAAGAAGCCGGGCAAGCGGGTGAGGATCGGTCGTGGCGGAAAGGTCAAGTTCACATGGTCGCGCGCGGTCGACGCCGACCTGGCCGGTTACGAGGTTTACGTCAACGGCAGGCTCCGGGCGACCGTCGAGGATCCGGACGGAAGCGGCGCGCGCGTCGCCAAGACCTCGGCGAAGATCAAGGTCGGATCGGGCAAGCTGCGCTGGAGCGTGATCGCCGTCGACGAGGCCGGCAACGAACGCAGAGCCTCGCGAGGCAGGACCCACGGCCGCGTCGCCGTGCTCAGCCGCACTCGCCGCTGACCGCGCAATCGATCTCGAAGCCAGCGAAGGAAACGACCTACCGCGCGTCTTGATCGCGCGGCTCAACCCTAAACAGCTCGACCGGGTCGTCGAAGCCCTTGAGGCGAACCTTGCCGATCGAGACAAAGCGCAGACCGGCCGCCGCGCGGTGGGGAATCTGGTTCCTCAGCTGCTCGGTGGCGAGGGCTTCATCGGCGTCGGCGCGGTTGAGCACCCGGGCGGCCATGTTGATCGCGCCGCCGAAGTAGTCGCCATCGCGGTAAAGCGCCTCGCCGAAGTCGAGGCCGATGCGCAGACGGAAGATCTTTTCCTCTTCGCTGGCCAGATCGACCGCCCAGCGCGTCAGCTCGGCGGCCTCGGAGCCGACGATCATCGCGCCGTCGCCGGTCAGCTTGATCATGCGAGCGCTATCGGGCAGGGTCGTCTCGATGTGGTGGCGCAACTGGTCGGCTTGTTCGAAGGCCTTCTCGACCCCCGCCTGTTCGGTGTAACGCGTGAAGCCGGCGATATCAACAAAACAGATCGTGACGTCGAGCCGGCCGGTTGAGGCTCCCTGGCCGCGAATCGGGTCGCCCTGAACGTTGGCGATCTGAATCTGCTCGGTGTACTGCTGCAAGAAGCGCGAGTGCATGTAGTCGAACAGCGGCGCCATATGCGGAAGCACCGCTTCGATCATCGCCCCCATCACCTGGGAGATCTCCTGCGACCGCGCGCCACTCTCGAGCATCGGCTCGTGCACGAACATGCGGATCAGGCGCGACTCGGCGTCGGCGATGTCGGCGAATGATTTGGCCGCGACGCGGAACACCTGCAGCAGGGCTCCAAGCGGCACGCCGGCATCGAGCACTTCGGCGACGCGCTTGAGAGCGTCGACGTCGTGCTCGGTGACCGAGTTGAGCGACTCGCGGCTGAAGCCGAGCGCGATCCAGGCACGCTCGGCCAGATCCGGCTTGATGCCGGCCAGCTTCGCGGCCTGTTTGAGCGAGTAGGTGCGCGTCGCCGGAAGAAAGAGGCTGTCCGCGGCCCCGAGCACCAGCCGGCCGTCATTGGCGGCCTTCACGATCTCGTCGAGTGACTGTCCGCTGCGGCGCAACTGCGCGACGATCCGCGCGTGCGCGGCGGCGGCCGGCGTCCACTCGTCGTTGTATTGGGGGATCGCCCCGGCCTTGACCCAGCGTTTGAGCGTGCCGACCGACACGCCCGCGCGTTCGGCGACCTGCGCGGCCCCGATCACCGGCGTCGGCGCCGGATCGACGACATCGCCGGCGCGCCGGTTGGGCGAGACGTGTTCGCCGCCGGAGCGGCGCGGCCTGGACTTGGTTTCTGACATGGGGAACCGCTTAGAACAATCGGGCTCCGGTCCGAAGAGCTGGATCCCTCGAGATCCGCGCGGTACCGGGCAGGGTGGTTGCCGAACGCGTTGCAGTTTCGCAGGATGCCGAGACGGTTCATGCCGGGAGCGTGCGCGCGGGACGCGCCGTAACGCGGAAATAGCGGTAACTTCGCGGGTTCGCGGCCCTCAATCGACCGGAGAAACCGGGCGGGCAGAAGTTACGCGGACGCGGGCTTCTGGGCGGCCGGTGTCGCGGCCGCGGGGCTGGATGCGGCCTTCGCGGCGGGTTTTGTGGCGGCCGGCCGCTTGGTGGTGGCGATCTTGCGCGAGACGGGCCGACTCGTCGCCGGCTTCTTGGCGACGGGCTTGGCTGCGGCCGGCCTCTTGGTTGCCGGCTTCTTCGCGGTCGATTGCTTGGCGGACGGCTTCTTGGTTGCCGGCTTTTTGGTGGCGGGCGTCTTGGCGCTCGATTGCGTGGCGACGGGCTTCTTGGTTGCCGGCTTCTTGGCGGCGGGCTTCTTGGTTGCCGGCTTCTTGGCGGTGGATTTGCCGGCGGCCGGCCTGGCGCGCGTCGCGCTTGACGCCTTCCGGCGTGCCGAGGACGCTTCGGCCTTGCCGGGGCGAACACGGGCTTCGAGATCGGCGAGGCGCCGCTCCAGCGACTCGAGACGAGCGCGCGAGACCTTCAACTCCTTAGTGGCGGCGGAACGGATCTCGTCGCCGGCCTTGGTGATCTCGTCGAGCGCGTTCCTGCGGAACCGGTCGGCGGCTCCAACGGCGTCGTCGACGAACTCGGTCGCGCGGTCGCGATTAAAACCGCCTTCGCCGAAGGTCGCCTCAAAAGTTTTTTCGACCGCCGACCGCAACTGATCGGTGATGCCCTGAGAAGTTTTCCCGCCGCCGGCCATTCGGTCATACAGTACCCGTTACATGGACGCTCCGAACCCCGGATCCACAGATGACGCTCCACGGGCACGCCTGATCGAGGATGATTCCCGTTCCCCGTCGGAGATCCACCCCGACACGACGACGCTGCATCTCAACCCGGTCGCGCCGTTTCATCCGAACATTTTGCTGCCGGGCGACCCGACGCGCGCGATGACGATCGCCACGACCCAGCTTGTCGAACCGCGCATGTTCAACCATCGTCGCGGACTGTGGGGCTACTCGGGCAAAACCGGCGGCGGCACCGGCTTTCTCGTTCAGGCGACCGGTATGGGCGGACCGAGCGCCGCGATCGTCTGCGAAGAGCTCGCGGACCTCGGGGCCGAGTTCTTCGTGCGCGTCGGAACCTGCGGCTCGATCGATCCTTCGGTGAAACTCGGCGACATGGTTGTCGTGAGCGAGGCGATCGCCGACGACGGAGCCGGCATGGCCCTCGGCACCGGCGAGCGCGCGCCGGCCGACGACGAGCTGGCGACGCTGCTGGTCGAACAGGCGACCGCAGGCGGATTCGCCACGCGACGCGTTCCCAGCGCGACCGTCGATCTTTTCTACGACCCCGGCGGCGACGCCCGTCATCAGCGACTACGCGCGGCCGGCGCGCGCACGATCGAGATGGAGGCGAGCGCCGTCTTCGGCGTCGGCGCGCGACGCGGCGTTCGCTCGGCCTGCCTGCTCGCGGTGACCGACGAGCTTTGGCGCGGCGGGCGACAACGACTGACTCACGACCGGATCACCGAGCTCGGCGATGCCCTCGGGCGAATCGGCGTGCGAGCGATCGAGACGCTGCGCTCGAACTGACCGGAACAATCGCTCCGGGGGGGGCCTGCGCCGCCTCCCGGAAAAAGAATTTCACAAAATACCCAAACTGTGGGAGACCACTCCCGGCCGTCGGACCCTTAGTAGAGCATGAACGTTTTTTCTCGGCCGGGGCCGGCGGGTCGAACGACCTACGCCGCACCGGGTAGCTTTCCGTCCTTGTGTCATATCGAACTACTGAGCTTGCCATTTACCCAGTAGTCAGCTATACACGGGAGAACGCGCATCTCGGCACCCCTGGGGTCAGGCGCGTTCAAAAAGGGTTGGGTTCGCCCCCCGGCGGGGGGCCGTATACCGGGGGGCGGCCCATACCCCGGGTGTATCCAACGCTCGATTTTCTCGGCAAATAGGGCTCTAGGCCCGCGAACGACCTACAACTGAATGAATGAACCGCTAACGCCCACCCGGCAGCGCGACGCTTCGCGCTCCAAAACATCCCGCGACTTCAATGAGGCCGCCACCGAGCTGATCCTGCAGTACGGACCGGTGATTCTCGACGACGCCCGGCGCTTCAGCTCCTGTGTCGCCGACGCCGAGGACGCATATCAGCGCACGCTCGAGATCCTGCTCACGCGAGCGCCGACGTCCGACCCAAGCCAGCTGGTCCCATGGCTCCGGATCGTCGCGCGCCGCGAAGCGGCCGACATCGCTCGGCACCGCCGGCGCGTGGTCTCGGCCCCCGAGGTTTATCCGCACGACCGCGTGCCTCATCACGACGAGCTTCCCGAGGACGCGGCGGTCAACTCGGTCGATCTCGAGCTCGGCGCCGAGGCGCTCCAACGACTTGACTCCGACCAGGTCCAGTGCCTGCTCGCCCACGCCGAGGGTCACAGTTACAACGAGATCGCGGTGCTCACCGGATTCAGCCACCGCAAGGTCAAGCGCTGCCTGCTCGAGGGCCGGCGGGCGTTTGCGACGCGCGTCCACGCGATCGAGTCGGGATCGGAGTGCGAGCGAGTCGAACCGCTCCTGCACCGCGCGCTCGATGGCGACGTCGCGGCGTACAAAGACGCCCGGCCGCACGTCAATCGCTGCGGCCGCTGCCGCTCGACGCTGCGGGCCTACAGCGAAGCGCCGTCACGTGCCGCCGCGCTGTTCCCGCTCCCGCTCGTGGTCGCGATGCCGCAGGCGACGCCGGCGTCCTCCGGCCTGTGGGACTCCGCCGCCGGAATCTGGGCCACGATCTACGAAAAGCTCGTGATGCATTCGACGAC